>NZ_JAMQAU010000014.1:0-182800 GCF_023701505.1 Pseudomonas sp. SR18
GGTCGATCAGCTCTTGGGGAATGGATGGAAGGTCTCGCGGGGCCTCACGGGCCGGTTTCTTTTTGGTCGGCATACATGCACCTCTATCAACATGTTATGCCCGAACACAAAATTTATGACAGTCCCGCCCCCGATGAGACCTTAACAGGCATTTAAGATCTTCAGGCCTTACCGGTAATCTTCCGGTACTTCTCCATCAATTGCTCTTCCGTCTCCGGACGCGCCTCATCCAGCGGAATGCAATCCACCGGGCACACCTGCTGGCACTGGGGCTCGTCATAGTGGCCGACGCACTGGGTACACAGGTTCGGGTCGATTACGTAGATCTCCTCACCTTGGGAAATCGCAGCGTTCGGGCACTCGGGTTCGCAGACGTCGCAATTGATGCAATCGTCGGTGATGATCAGGGACATGGAAACTCCTGCCAGGGCGCTCGGCCAAGGCATCTGAAAACTAATGCGCGCAATTGTGCCGCATTGGCGCCTGCAGTGCGAGCAGGCGCCGATAGAGTGGTCTTACTTCTTGAAGCGCAGGGTCAGCGCGTCGGCCACGGCTGGATGCACGAACTTGGTGATATCTCCGCCCAAAGCGGCGATTTCACGAACCAACGTCGAGGAAATGAACGAATAACGTTCCGACGGCGTGAGAAACAGGCTCTCAACGTCCGGCGCCAGTTGACGGTTCATGTTGGCCAGTTGGAATTCGTATTCGAAGTCCGATACCGCACGCAGGCCGCGCAGGAACACATTGGCGTTCTGCTCTTTGGCGAAGTGCGCCAGCAGCGTCGAAAAACCTACCACTTCTACGTTAGGCAGGTGCCTGGTGACCTCACGCGCCAGCTCCACGCGCTGTTCCAGGGGAAACAGCGGGTTTTTCTTGGGGCTGGCCGCGACCGCGATGATCACATGGTCGAACAAGCGAGAGGCGCGTTCGACCAGATCGCCATGGCCTTTGGTAATCGGGTCGAAGGTTCCTGGGTACAACACTCGGTTCATCGCGTCGTCCTGGCGGAGTCCGTTGGGGAACCGGATGGTATCGCAGCCATCCCGGTCGGCCAAGTCGACTTATGTAGATACATGCCGCTGATCGAGCGTTTTTTCATGCTGTTTTCAGACGTTCGGCCAATGCACTGGCCAGTTGCGCGGTCAATCCGTACACCGATAATTGGGGATTAGCCCCAATACTGGTGGGGAATAACGAGCCATCGTGGATCGACAGATTGCGCAATTGGTGATGGCGACCCAGGCTGTCGGCCACAGCGTTCTTCGGGTCTTCCCCCATGGCGCAACCGCCCATTACATGGGCGCTGCCCAGGGTTGTGCGATGCAGTTCCAGGTTCAAACCGTCAATCAGGTCACGGGCTTGGGTCAAGGTATTCACGTAGCGTGCATCGTGATGCAGCGGCTTGACCGACTTGGCGCCCGCTGCGAATTGAATCTCGGCCATGCTGTGAAAGGCGCGGCGCAGGCCGTCCCAGGCGTAGGGCGAAACCTGATAGTCGAGGACGGGGGTGCCGTCACCGCGCAGATCTACCGTGCCGCCGGGGCTGTCGGGATGAAATCCGTCGCGCAAGAGGGCGAGCATCGCGTGAGTATTGGGTAATTGGCTCATGTCCAGCGCGTTCCCGGTGCCGTAACCGCCAAACAGGGTGCTGGCCAATCCAGGGTGTAAGGGCGGCGCTTCCAGCTTGTAGGACATTTTGCCGGTGGTGCCGTCCTGCCATTGGAAGTGGTCGGAATAGATTGATTGCGGCGCGCCGTAGAACGGGTTGATCACCTCGTCGAACAGCCCAGCGGAGAAATTCACCAGATGCAGGAACGTGCGCTTGCCCAGGCGCGAGTGAGGGTCGGGTGCATCCGAGCGCATCAGCAGTGCCGGGCTGTTGATACCGCCGCCCGATAGCACGTAATGCCTGGCCTTGACCGTGATCCTGCGGCCGGTCGGCGATACGCAGCGCTCATCCATGGCCACGCATTCCAGGCTGCTGATGGTATCGCCGCTGTAGTTGAGGCGTTCGGCACGGGCCAGGTAGAGCAACTCGCCACCTTTCTCCAGGGTGGACGGTATGGTGGTCACCAGCATCGATTGCTTGGCATTGACCGGGCAACCCATGCCGCAATAGCCCAGGTTGAAACAGCCGCGCACATTGCGCGGGATCACATGCCAGCTATAACCGAGCTTTTCACAGCCTTTGCGGATTACGTCGTTGTTGGCGTTTGGCGGGATAGCCCAAGGCGCGATGCCCAAGCGCTGTTCCATTTTCTCGAACCATGGCGCCATCTCGGCGCTGCTGTGGCCCTTGACCGCGTATTCGCTGGCCCAGTGGGCGAGGGTGGCGTCCGGGGTGCGAAAGCTCGATGTCCAGTTGATCAACGTGGTGCCGCCGACTGCCCGCCCCTGCAGGATGGTGATCGCGCCGTCCTTGCTCATGCGGCCGATGCCTTCCTGGTACAGGCTGGCGTAGGCCTCGTCCTCCAGCAGCTTGAAATCGCTGCTGGTCTTGAGCGGGCCTTCCTCGATCAGCAGCACCTTGTAGCCGGCGGCGCTGAGGATCTCGGCCGTGGTGCCGCCCCCGGCGCCGCTGCCGATGATGGCGACGTCGGCTTCCAGCGTCAGGTCATTGTCGAGGGCGGCGCCGTTGTGGGTTTTCCAGCCACGGGCCAGGCCTTCGCGGAACAGATCGGGTACGGGCATCAGGGTCGTCTCTTGTTTTTATTGTGGAGGGATGCAGATCAGATCTTCGGCGGGCCGGGATAGCCGCAATGGGCCCAGGACGCCGGCCGGAAGTACCAGGCCATGATAACCAGCTTGAGCAGCGAACCTTGGCCCATGCGCAGCAGGTTCAGGTAGCTGTTTTCCCAGCGGTGCAGGAAGTTGCGGATTTGCTCTGCGCTGGCGTTCTCCCAACTGCCCCAGATACCGGTCAACGGCCCACGGGTAATGCCCATGCCCAATACGTCGAACAGTTGCTGGGTGAGCTTGAACATCTCCGGCGACAGATGCTGCAGGCTGAAGTCGAGCTTTTTCAGGGTGTCTTCGACGCCGTTGGCGACTTCCTGGGTGCTGGCTACACCCTCCAGCAAGACCGGAATGACCGCGCGCAGAAACGGCAGATCACTGCTGCGCAACAGGGCAAAGCCGCTGGCCGGTGTGCTGCTGGAGCAGCCGCTGAGGCTGGCGCCAAGCCCGGCGGTGGCCAGGAAGGCGCTGGCGCACAGGCCGATTTTCAACACGCCGCGCCGCGACAGTGCGGGTGAATCAGTCAGGCTAGGGTTCATTGTTATTGTTATCCCGTAGGTGGCGGTATCAGCGAACGAACAACTTCTGGATCAACTTCTGGATGGCTTTGCCGTAAGGCGGGTATATCAACTTGGCAGCGTTCAGGCGCTGTTTCACCAGCACCCCCTTGGCTTTGCTGAAGGTCAGGAACCCCTCATGGCCGTGGTAATGGCCCATGCCCGACGGGCCGATGCCGCCAAACGGCATGTCGTCCTGGGCCACGTGCAACAGGGTGTCGTTCAGGCACACGCCGCCGGAATGGGTCTCGTGCAGCACGCGGTTCTGTTCGCCCTTGTTGTAGCCGAAGTAATACAAGGCGAGTGGGCGAGGGCGTTGGTTGATGTAGGCAAACGCTTGGTCGATACCGCGATAGGGCACGATCGGCAGCACGGGGCCGAAGATCTCGTCCTGCATCACGGTCATGTCATCGCTGACATTCAGCAGCAGGCTGTGGGCCATGCGGCGCGCCTGGCCTTGCTCATACAACGGAACCAGCGTGGCGCCTTTGTCGGTGGCGTCCTTGATGTAGGCATTGAGCCGGGCCAATTGCCGCTCGTTGATGATGGCGGTGTAGTCCGGGTTGTCGGTCAGGGTCGGATAAAACCCGCGAACGGCGTTGCTGTAAGCCTCGACGAAACCTTCGACGCGGTCTTCCGGCACCAGCACATAATCCGGCGCGACGCAGGTTTGCCCGGCATTCAAGGCTTTGCCGAAAGCGATGCGTTCGGCGGCGTCCTTGAGCGGCACATCGGCGGAAACGATGGCGGGCGACTTGCCGCCCAGCTCCAGGGTGACCGGCGTAAGGTGTTCCGCCGCCGCGCGCATCACGTGTTTGCCAATGCTGGTGGCGCCGGTGAACAGCAAGTGGTCGAAGCGCAGCTTGGAAAACGCCATGCCCACGTCGGCCTCACCCAGCACCACGCACACCAGGTCCTCGGGGAAGATCTTCGCCAGCAGGGTTTTGAGTAGCGCGCCAGTGGCGGGAGTGGACTCGCTGAGCTTGAGCATCACCCGATTGCCCGCCGCCAACGCGCCCACCAACGGCCCGATGGCCAGGTACAGCGGGTAGTTCCACGGCACGATCACGCCGACCACGCCCAGCGGCTGGTAAATGACCTTGGCTGACGCCGGTTGAAAGGCAATGCCTACAGCACGGCGCGAAGGTTTCATCCAGCCCTTGAGGTGTTTGCTGGCGTAGTGAATGCCGTGCAGGCTGGGCATCAATTCGGCGAACAGGGTTTCGTCGGCGCTGCGGTGGCTGAAATCCTGGCTGATCGCGTTGATCAGCGCCTGGCGCTCGTCGCTGAGCAGGTCGCGCAGGGCCTTGAGCCATTGCTGGCGTTGCGCGGCTGGCGGCATGGGGTTGGCGGCGTAGGCGCGGCGTTGAGTGTCGAACAGGTCCTGGAGTTGATCCAGCACCTGGGAGTCCTGCAGGTAGGCAACGTTGGCAGACATGGCGCAGCACCGATTGTTATTGGTCTGCCTGGATTTTTAGAGTCATTGCTCTAAATTGTCAAATAACATTGCGGCAACATGCAGATTTATCCTGGCAAGGATAGGTCGTAAGATGCCCCATCACGTGTATAGAAGCTGATTCCCCCTATGGCCCCACGAGTAAAGACCAGCGAGCGCATTGTGCAAACCAGCCTGGAGCTTTTTAACCAGCAGGGCGAGCGCAGTATCAGCACCAACCATATCGCCGCCCATATGGAAATTTCGCCGGGGAACCTGTACTACCACTTCCCCAACAAGCAGGCGATCATCGCCGTGCTGTTTCGTGAATACGAAGCGCTGGTCGACAGCTTTCTGCGCCCACCACAGGGGCGCGCCGCGACTGTCCAGGATAAGCGTTTCTACCTGCAGGCCTTGCTGGCCGGGATGTGGCGCTATCGCTTCCTGCATCGCGACCTTGAGCATCTGCTGGAGAGCGACCCTGAACTGGCCACCGGCTATCGGCGTTTTTCCCAGCGTTGCCTGATCCAAGGCAATGCGATCTACCAGGGGTTTGTCGACGCGGGCATCCTCAATATGGACCCGGTTCAAACCGAAGCCCTGACCCTCAATGCCTGGATCATCCTCACGTCCTGGGTGCGGTTCTTATGCACCACCAATGAAAACTCCGCCCAATTGAGCGCCGAAGCCATCAAGCGCGGGGTGTATCAGGTGCTGGTGCTGGAGGCGGGTTTTGTCACGCCTCAGGCGAAAGAGGCGGTGGATGCGCTGTTCAAAGAGTTTTACGTGCCGTTGAACCAGGCACTGGAAGAAGTGAAGTAGACCTTTCCCACATGCATTCGTAGGAGTTCGTCATGCCGCTTGCCCAACTGATCAGTCCCCAGCAACTGGCCGAGCGCCAGAAGGCCGGCGGGGTGGTGATCCTGGATTGCCGTTTTGCCTTGGAAGACCCGGACTACGGGCGTTGCAGCTATGCCGAAGGGCATATCGAAGGCGCGCAATACGCCGATCTGGAGCGACACCTCAGTGGCCCGGTGACCAAGGGCGTCACTGGACGTCACCCATTGCCGGCGGCGGACACCTTGGTTCAGCAATTGCGGGCCTGGGGCATCAGCGCAGATACCAATATTGTGCTGTATGACGACGGCCCCGGCGCCTATGCCGCCCGCGCCTGGTGGCTGCTGGCCTGGCTGGGCAAGCGCGATGGCGTGTTTATCCTGGATGGCGGCCTCAAGGCCTGGCACTCCGCCGGTTTCCCGCTGAGCCTGGACGCGCCGCTGGTTGAGCCTGGGACGTTCGCCGGTACGCCGGACAACCGCCTGCTGGTGGACGCCGAACACCTGCAAAAACGCTTGGCCCAGTCGGGTCTGACCCTGATCGACGCCCGCGCTCAAGCACGTTTTCGCGGCGAAGTGGAGCCGATCGACCCGATCGCCGGGCACATCCCTGGCGCGCAATGTGCGGCCTTCAACGAAAACCTGGGCGCCGATTGCCGCTTCCTTCCGGCTGAACAGCTCAAGCAGCGCTTCGCCGCCCAACTGCAAGGCCGCTCGCCGGATGAGCTGGTGGCGTATTGCGGTTCCGGCGTGACGGCTTGCCACAACCTGTTCGCCCTGAGCCTGGCGGGTTATCCGTTGGGCAAGCTGTATGCGGGGTCGTGGAGTGAGTGGATTACTGATCCGGCGCGGGCGATTGCTACGGGCGACTGAGTTCCCAGCCGTGTAAACCCAATCCAAATGTGTGAGGGGGGCAAGCCCCCTCACACATGTGCCCTAAGCCATTGTGGGATGCGGCGCTCCAGGTAGTAGCTGGGGCGTTTCAGTGAGCCATCGACGAAGCCCACGTGCCCACCTTTGGCCGTCAGCTCAAATTCGGTGCACGCCGACAGCTCGCTGGCCTCGGGCAAGCTGTGGGCGAAGACGAACGGGTCGTCGGCGGCATGGATAATCAGGGTCGGTGTGCGAATGTCGCCCAGGTAATATCGACTCGATGCCTTTCGGTAATAATCCTCTGCACTGAGAAAACCGTGCAACGGCGCGGTTACCCGGCCATCGAAGTCCCAGAATGTACGCATCTTCTCCAGGGATCCGAGTGCTTCAAGGGTTTTTAGCCCATCCTCTCGACCATCCTGCAAAAACTGACGCTGCTTGACGCGGATATACGCCAACATCTCGCGCATGAAGTGCTTCTGATACACCCGCGAAAACCCCAGCCCGATGCGGTCTGCGCATTGGTCCAGGCGAAACGGCACCGACACCGCCGCCGCGCCTTGCAGCCCCGATGCTTCGCCGGTTTCACCCAGGTGCTTGAGCAATACATTGCCGCCAAGGGAATAACCCACGGCATACAACGGCGCCAATGGCCGCTTGGCGCGCAAGTGCGCAATTGTTGCGGCCAGGTCTTCGCTGGCGCCCGAGTGATAGCTGCGGGCCAACAGATTTGGTTCCCCTGAGCAGCCTCGCCAGTTCAGCGCCACACTGGCCCAGCCTTGTGCGGCGAGGACTTTTTGCAGTCCGGCCACGTAAGGCGAGTTGGATGAACCGGTCAGCCCGTGCAGCACCAGCACCAAGGGGGCTTGCGCGTCATGGGGCCCATGCCAGTCGAGGTCGAGAAAATCGCCGTCTTCCAGCCACAGGCGTTCGCGTTGGCGCTCGATATGGGTAGTGGGACGCCACAACGGCCCCCACAGTGTTTGCAGGTGGGGGTTGCCGAGGCCGAAGGCGGGGGTGAATCTTTCAGAAGAAGGGGTCATGCAGATCTCTGTGGCATGGGGTGAGCGGGCCCACCACAGAAGCCCGCACTGAGACTACTCGGCGTGTTCTACCACCCGGTGCCACAAAGCGTAATACACCCGCCCGGATTTCTGCTCCCGGTGCAGACGCCACGCGCCCGGTAAACCCAGGGTGGACGGCGCGGTCTCGCTTTCAGTGTAGATCCACGCATCCGGCGCCAGCCATTGGCGTTCTTCCAGCAGTGCGCACACGGTGGGCAGCAGGTTCTGGTTGAACGGTGGGTCGAGGAACACAACGTCGTACTCGCTGGCCGCCTGGGTTTCCAGGTAGCGCAGAGCGTCGGCCGTTTGTACCTGGCCATTGGTGCAACGCAGCGTGCCCAGGTGTTCCTTGAGGCTGGAGACCGCGACATTGCTGGCATCCAGCGCCTGTGCCTGGGATGCGCCACGGGACAACGCCTCCAGGAACAGTGCGCCACTACCGGCGAACGGGTCCAGCACCTTGGCGCCCGCGATGTACGGCGCGAGCCAGTTGAACAGGGTTTCACGCACGCGATCCGGCGTTGGGCGCAGGCCCACGACATCGGGGAAGCTCAGCTTGCGGCTGCCCCATTCACCGCCAATGATGCGCAGTTGGCCCACACCGTTGTGTACGTTGTGGACAGGTTTTTTCGGGCGAGATGAACTGGCCATTAATGCTCCGGAACCCCGAGCGGCTGCTCGGCGGGTTTATCAGTGGGGGGCGGTAGTGGCTTTTGCGCAATCGTCGGGCCGGCGGTCACGATGACCATCTTGTCGGCGCTCAAGTGTTTATTCATTGCAGCCTTGACCTGCTCTACGGTCAGGGCCTGGGATTGTTTCATGAAATCTTCCAGATAGCTCAGCGGCAGGTTGTAGAAACCCATGGCGCCCAGCTGGCCGACGATATCGGCGTTGCTCGCGGTAGACAGCGGGAAGCTGCCGGCCAGCTCGCGCTTGGCGTCATCCAGCTCTTTTTGCGTCGGGCCGGTCTTGAGGTAATCGGCGACTACGTCTTCAACCAGGCGCAGGGTGCCGCCACTCATTTCGGCGCGGGTCTGCAGGTTGATCATGAACGGACCGCGTACCTGCATCGGCGAGAAGCCGGAGTAAACACCGTAGGTCAGGCCACGCTTTTCACGGACTTCGCTCATCAAGCGGGTACCGAAGCCGCCGCCGCCGAGGATCTGGTTACCCAGGGACAAGGCCGCGTAGTCCGGGTCGGCGCGGTCGATACCGAGTTGGGCGAACAGCAAGTGGGTCTGCTTGGACGGAAACTCGATACGGCTCAGGCCGGCCTTGGGTTCGGTCGGCTGGGCAATCTTCGCCAGGGCCGGGCCTTTAGGCAGCGATGCGGACACTTTCGCCGTCATGGCTTCGGCTTCGGCGCGGGTCAGGTCACCGACCACTGCAATCACCGCATTACCGGCGGCGTAAGCCTTGGCATGGAACGCCTGCAACTGTGCCAGGGTGATTTTCGGCACGCTTTCTGGTGTGCCTTCGCTTGGGTGTGCGTAAGGGTGATCGCCGTACAAGCGCTTGAACAGCTCCAGGCTCGCCAGTTTGCCGGGGTTCTGCTTCTGGTATTCGAAGCCGGCGAGGATCTGATTCTTGATGCGGGCCAGGGAGTCGGCCGGGAAGGTCGGTTTGCCGATCACTTCGTCAAACAGCGCCAGAGCGGCGTCGCGTTTATCGCTGGCGCTCAAGCTACGCAGGGACACCAGCGCCATGTCGCGGTAGGCGCCGTTGCCGAAGTCGGCACCCAGGCCTTCAAAACCACTGGCGATCTGGCTGACATCCTTGCCAGGAATACCTTCGTTGAGCATGGCGTTGGTCATCAGCGCCAGGCCCTGCACATCGCCGTCCTGGCTGCTGCCGGCGGCGAACAGGATGCGCATGTCGAACATCGGCAGCTCATGGGCTTCAACAAACAGCACCTTGGCGCCTTCGGCGGTGGTCCAGGTTTGCACGTCGAGCTTGCGGTTGGTCGGCGCCTTGCCGTCCAGTTCTGCCAGGGATTGCAGCGTGTTGGCCGATTGAGCTTTTTCCAGCGCGGGGCTGGCTACCGATTCACTCGGGCGCAGGAAATACACGGCGCTCGCCGCGATCAGGGTGACGGCGATCAGGCCGGGCAGGATCAGGCTTTTGCGATCACTCATGAGCAGTCTCCTCAGGCAGAACATGGGCGACGCTCAGACGTTCGCGGGTGAAATAGGTGCGCGCGGCCTTTTGGATGTCTTCCGGGGTCACGCTTTGCAGGTCGGCGAGTTCGCTGTCCATGAGTTTCCAGGACAGGCCCACGGTCTCCAGGGAGCCGATGGCCGTGGCCTGGCTGGTGATGGAGTCACGCTGGTAGACGAGGCCGGCGATGACCTGGGCGCGGATTCGCTCCAGCTCTTCGGCGGTTGGCGGCTTGGCCTTCAACTCGTCCAGCAACCGCCACAGGCCGGCTTCGGCTTGGGCAATGGTCTTTTTCTTCTGCTGGTTCGGTGTGGCCGACAGCATGAACAGCGTATCGCCACGGGTGTAGGCGTCGTAGTTGGTGGAGGCGGCCGACACCAGCTCTTCACCGCGTTCCAACTGCTCCGAGATGCGTGCGCTGTAGCCGCCATCCAACAGGGCCGAGATCAGGCGCAGGGCTTGTACCGAACGTTTGTCTTCGGCAGTCGCCAGGCCCGGCACGTTGAATCCGAGCATCACACTCGGCAATTGGGTCTGCACGTGCATCGTCAGCAGGCGTTCGCCGGGTTCGGCCAACTCCATCGGGATCTTGGCGGGCGGTACGTCGCGCTTGGGGATCGGGCCAAAGTAGCGCTGGGCCAGGGTTTTCACCTCGTCCGGGGTCACGTCGCCGACGACCACCAGGGTGGCGTTGTTCGGCACGTACCAGGACTGGTACCAGTGGCGCAGTTCCTCGACCTTCATGCGGTCCAGGTCGGCCATCCAGCCGATGGTCGGCGTGTGGTAGCCGCTGGCCGGGAAAGCCATGGCCTTGAAGCGCTCGAAGGCCTTGGACATCGGGTTGTCGTCGGTGCGCAGGCGGCGTTCTTCTTTGATGACCTCGATTTCGCGGCTGAACTCGTCGGCCGGCAGGCGCAGGCTGGCCATGCGATCGGCTTCGAGTTCGAAGGCCACGCCCAGGCGGTCGCGGGCCAGGACTTGGTAGTACGCGGTGTAGTCATCGCTGGTGAACGCGTTTTCTTCGGCGCCCAGGTCGCGCAGGATCAGCGAGGCTTCGCCGGGGCCGACTTTGGCGCTGCCCTTGAACATCATGTGTTCCAGGGCGTGGGACAAACCGGTCTGGCCCGGGGTTTCGTAGCTCGAACCCACCTTGTACCAAACCTGGGAAACCACCACCGGGGCGCGATGATCTTCGCGCACGACGACCTTGAGACCGTTGTCCAGGGTGAATTCGTGGGTGGGTTGTGGGTCGGCAGCCAAAGCTGAAAGAGGCAGACAAACTGTGCTGAACAGCAGGCCTGCGGCGCGGCGGGCTAGAGCATTCATTCGTTTTTAAACCTGTTGGGCTGCCCGCTTGGTCTTAGCGTCGGCGGGCGAGGAGGTGCTAGGATACTGGTCGAATATACGGACGGCCACTGCGGCAGTCTTGTTGAGGCCCTATTTTGGCCTTACAAAATGTTGCGCATGAACGAGCTGGCTAAAAAACAGTCTGTTACGCATCGAATTTTATTTACCGGCGCGCCCCTCTGGCGCGTCGCTACCTTGAGATAGCCGTCTCCATGTTTGGTTCCAACGACGACAAGAAGACCCCAGCTGCGGCTGGCGAGAAGAAAGGCCTGTTCGGATGGCTGCGCAAAAAGCCGCAGGAAACCGCTGTTGAACAGCCACAGGTTCAAGCTGAGCCGATCCCCGACCCTATAGTAGAAGCCGAACCGGTTGCCGAAGCGCCGGCGCCGGTGGTGTTGCCGATGGCTGAGCCGGTGTTGCAGCCGGTGGTTGAGGCTGAGCCGGAACCTGAGCCCGAGCACAAGCCATGGCCTGAGTTGCCGGTGGCCGAAGAGCCCGTGGCGTTGGTCGAAGACGTCCAGGCTGAACACCTGGCCCCGCCGATTCCTGCGGTGGTTGAGCCGGTTGAGGTAGTGGTCCAGGCGCCGCCCGTTGTCGAAGTCCCTGCGCCTGTTGCTGTTGTGGTCGCTGCGCCCGTCCAGGTTGTCGAGGCTATCGAGGTTGTCGAGCCAGAACCGCTCGCTCCCTCTGCAGAAACCACCAAGACCGGCTTCTTCGCCCGCCTCAAGCAAGGCCTGAGCAAGACCAGCGCCAGCATCGGCGAAGGCATGGCCAGCCTGTTCCTGGGCAAGAAGGTCATTGATGACGAGCTGCTGGAAGACATCGAAACCCGCCTGCTGACCGCCGACGTGGGCGTCGAAGCCACCGCCGTGATTATCCAGAGCCTGACCCAGAAGGTCGCGCGCAAGCAGTTGACCGATGCCGACGCACTCTACAAATCCTTGCAGGCCGAACTGGCCGCGATGCTCAAACCCGTGGAAGCCCCGCTGGTGATCACCCCGAACAAGCCGTTCGTGATCCTGGTGGTGGGCGTCAATGGCGCAGGCAAGACCACTACCATCGGCAAGCTGGCCAAGAAGCTGCAACTGGAAGGCAAGAAAGTCATGCTCGCCGCCGGTGACACCTTCCGCGCCGCCGCCGTTGAGCAATTGCAGGTCTGGGGCGAGCGCAACAAGATCCCGGTGATCGCCCAGCACACCGGGGCCGACTCCGCTTCGGTGATCTTCGACGCCGTGCAAGCCGCCAAGGCCCGTAACATTGATGTGCTGATCGCTGATACCGCCGGTCGCCTGCACACCAAAGACAACTTGATGGAAGAGCTGAAGAAAGTGCGCCGCGTGATCGGCAAGCTTGATGCCGACGCGCCCCACGAAGTGCTGCTGGTGCTGGACGCCGGTACAGGCCAGAACGCCATCAGCCAGGCCAAGCAATTCAACCAGACGGTGCAACTGACCGGCCTGGCATTGACTAAGCTCGACGGCACAGCCAAAGGTGGCGTGATCTTCGCCCTGGCCAAACAGTTCGGGTTGCCGATTCGTTATATCGGCGTCGGTGAAGGCATCGATGACCTGCGCACCTTTGAAGCCGAACCCTTTGTAGAGGCACTGTTTGCCGAGCGGGAGCGTTCATGATTCGATTCGAACAGGTCGGTAAACGCTATGCCAACGGGCATGTGGGCTTGCATGAGCTGAGCTTTCGAGTGCGGCGCGGCGAGTTCTTGTTTGTAACCGGGCATTCTGGCGCCGGTAAAAGTACCTTGTTGCGCCTGCTGCTGGCCATGGAACGCCCGACCACCGGCAAGTTGCTGCTGGCCGGCCAGGACCTGGCCACCATCAGCAATGCGCAGATTCCGTACCTGCGCCGGCAGATCGGCGTGGTGTTCCAGAACCACCAGTTGCTGTTCGATCGGACGGTATTCAACAACATTGCCCTGCCATTGCAGATTCTCGGGCTGTCCAAGGCCGAGATCGTCAAGCGCGTGGACTCGGCCCTGGAGCGCGTGGCGCTGTCGGACAAGACCGACCTCTACCCTGGCGACCTCTCCACCGGCCAGCAACAGCGCGTCGGCATTGCCCGCGCCATCGTCCATCGCCCGGCCTTGCTGCTGGCGGACGAACCTACCGGTAACCTCGACCCGCGTCTGGCGGCCGAGATCATGGGGGTGTTCGAGGACATCAACCGCCTGGGCACCAGCGTATTGATCGCCAGCCACGACCTGGCGCTGATCGCCCGCATGCGCCACCGCATGCTGACCCTGCAACGCGGTCGTCTGATCGGTGATGGGGAGGCCGGCGTATGAGTGCCACCCGCAGCCCCAAGGTTTCCGAGCGCGTGGCGCCGAAACCGGCCGACCCGCAACCGAAAAAGAAAAAACACGACGATGACGACGGTCCGGACTTCAGCACGCTGCTGCGCGCCTGGATCGAAAGCCATCGTGCCAGCCTGCTGGACAGCCTGCGTCGCCTGGGCAAGCAGCCGATCGGCAGCTTTTTCACCTGTCTGGTAATGGCTGTGGCCTTGAGCCTGCCGATGGGTTTGTCCCTGCTGCTTAATAATGTCGAGCGTCTGGGCGGTTCCTGGCAGCGTGCGGCGCAGATTTCGCTGTACCTGAACCTGGATGCCAGTACCCAGCAAGGCGAAGCGCTGCGTGACGACATCAAGAACATTCCTGGCGTGGCGGATGCCGAGTACGTCAGTCGCGACCAGGCGCTTGAGGAGTTCCAGCAACAGTCCGGCCTGGGTGAGGCGCTCAAGGAGCTGCCGCAGAACCCGCTGCCAGGCGTGGTGCTGGTGACGCCGAACGAAGTGGACAAGACCGCCCTGGAAGCCCTGCGTCAAAAACTCGCAGAGATGCCCAAGGTGCAACAGGCGCAACTTGATCTAGTCTGGGTTGAGCGCCTGGCCGCCATCCTCAAGCTGGGCGACCGTTTTGTGTTCGGCCTGACGGTGCTGTTGGTGTCTGCATTACTTTTGGTGATAGGTAATACCATTCGTCTTCATATTGAAAACCGTCGCACCGAGATAGAAGTGATTAAACTGGTCGGCGGCACGGACAGCTATGTGCGTCGGCCTTTTCTGTACATGGGTGCGCTTTATGGCCTGGGTGCGGGGATTTTGTCCTGGGGCGTGTTGGCATTTGGCCTGGACTGGCTGAACGACGCGGTAATCGGGCTTGCCGGGTTGTACGGCAGCGATTTTGCCCTGGCCGGCGTGCCGGTAGCCGATGGTCTGAGCCTCTTGCTTGGCGCGGTCTTGTTGGGTTATATCGGTGCGTGGATTGCGGTCGCACGGCATTTACGTGAGCTGGCACCGAAGTAGTTAATGTCAGATTAATGTGGTTTCGTTTGTATTGACCGTATCAGTGGTTTAGGGAACTTGTCCTACGGTTCCCGGTCAATTTTCGCAGTGCTGAACTGCACGAGTTATGTAAGTCGGAGGTTTCGTATGACCACTTCTTTGCAACCTGCTTATGCCTTGGTCCCGGGTGCGAACCTGGAAGCCTATGTGCATACGGTCAACAGCATTCCATTGCTGACACCCGAGCAGGAGCGTGAACTGGCCGAGAGTCTCTATTATGAGCAGGATTTGGGGGCGGCTCGGCAGATGGTGCTCGCCCACCTGCGTTTTGTCGTACATATCGCCCGTAGCTATAGCGGCTACGGCCTGGCCCAGGCTGACCTGATCCAGGAAGGCAACGTTGGCCTGATGAAGGCGGTCAAGCGCTTCAACCCGGAAATGGGTGTGCGCCTGGTGTCGTTCGCGGTTCACTGGATCAAGGCGGAAATCCACGAGTTCATCCTGCGCAACTGGCGCATCGTGAAAGTCGCGACCACCAAGGCCCAGCGCAAACTGTTCTTCAACCTGCGCAGCCAGAAGAAACGCCTGGCGTGGCTGAACAACGAGGAAGTCCACCGCGTGGCCGAAAGTCTCGGCGTGGAGCCCCGTGAAGTGCGCGAGATGGAAAGTCGCCTGACCGGCCATGACATGGCCTTCGACCCGGCCGCTGAAGCGGACGACGACAGCGCCTTCCAATCGCCGGCCAACTACCTGGAAGACCACCGGTACGACCCGGCGCGTCAACTGGAGGACGCCGATTGGAGCGACAACTCCAACCACAACCTGCACGAAGCGCTGGAAGTGTTGGACGACCGCAGCCGTGACATCCTCTACCAGCGCTGGCTGGCGGAAGAAAAAGCCACGCTGCATGACCTGGCGCAGAAGTACAACGTGTCGGCCGAGCGGATTCGTCAGCTTGAGAAAAGCGCGATGAACAAGCTGAAGTTGTCGATCGCCGCCTAAAGGGTAACGCGGTCAAAATGTGGGAGGGGGCTTGCCCCCGATTGCAGTGGGTCAGCTACAAATAAGCTGACTGATCCACCGCTATCGGGGGCAAGCCCCCTCCCACATTTGTTTCTGTGTTGGGTCAGTCGGACCAGGGCGCTTTGCGGGAGTTGTTTAGCTCAAGCAGGTAGCCATCGCCACCGAGTTGACTCATCTGCTGCCGAATCCAAGCCGCCCGCCGCGCCACATACGCGGTCGGATGGCTGGCACTCCACACCCGTGGGTTTGGCAGCACCGCCGCCAGGTAACTGGCCTGCTGCCGTGAAAGCCCCTTGGCACTCACACCAAAGTGATGCCGCGCCGCCGCTTGCGCGCCGAACACCCCTTCATCCCATTCCACGCTGTTGAGGTACACCTCAAGGATCCGCTCCTTGGGCCACAGCACCTCGATCAACCCGGTAAACCAGGCTTCCAGCCCTTTGCGCAAATAACTGCGGCCAGCCCACAGGAACAGGTTTTTCGACACCTGCTGGCTCAACGTACTGGCCCCGCGAATCGAGCCGCCGCGCTCGTTGTGCAGGATCGCCGCCTGGATCGCGCCGAAATCAAAGCCCCAATGCTGCGGGAAGCGCTGGTCTTCACCGGCCATCACCGCCACTTTGAGCTCATCGGATATCTCGTCCCACGGCACCCAGGTGCGCTGCAGGTCAATGGGTTCGCCGTCGAACCAGGATTCGACCTTGCGCTCCACCATCAGCGCAGTGAACGGCGGCGGGACGACACGAAACAGCAGCACCAGCAATACACTGCCGATGGCAAACCATTTCACGACGTTGAGAAAGCGTTTGAAGAGGAGACGCAGCATAGAGATGGCTTGGCCGAACCCGTTGAGCGGGCCATTATACAGACCCTGCCCGATGAGTCTGACTGGAGTTCCCCATGCTGCGAAGCTTTCTGATGCTGGCCGCGTTTTTCGGCTTCACCGGTGTCGCCCTCGGCGCCTTTGCCGCACATGGCCTGAAAAACCGTCTGAGCGCCGAATACCTGGCGATCTTCCATACCGGCGTGACCTACCAACTGGTGCACACCCTCGCACTGTTTGGCGTGGCATTGCTGGCGGCCCATCTTCCCGGCCGCCTGGTGACGTGGGCCGGTATCTCATTTGTCATCGGTATCCTGCTGTTCTCCGGCAGCCTGTATGTGTTGACTACCACGGGCATCAGCAAGCTCGGCATCATCACGCCGTTCGGTGGCCTGGCATTCCTGCTCGGCTGGTTCTTCCTCGGCCTGTTTGCCTGGCGCTTGCAGGTCGTCTGACCAAGGGACTTGGGCCAGCAACACCAATCAAGCTAGAATGCTGGCCCCTAAAAACGATGGCGGCCCGTGGCATGCGCATTCAGTTGAACGGCGAATCCTTTGAACTGCCCGACGGCGCAACCGTTGCGGCCCTGCTGACCCGCCTGGAACTGACCGGGCGTCGTGTTGCAGTGGAGCTCAACCTGGATATCGTCCCGCGTAGCCAGCATGAAGGCACCGCGCTCAGCGACGGTGACCAGGTCGAAGTAGTCCACGCCATCGGCGGCGGCTAGTCGCCTGCCCGAATTCTGCAGAACCTCACCCCATTACGAGGATTTCCCATGAGCATCGTTCGTAGCGACAAGCCTTTCGTTCTGGCCGGTCGTACCTACCAGTCCCGCCTGCTGGTCGGCACCGGCAAGTACCGCGACATGGAAGAAACCCGCCTGGCCATCGAAGCCTCGGGTGCCGATATCGTGACCTTCGCCGTGCGCCGCACCAACCTCGGCCAGATCGAGGGCGAGCCGAACCTGCTCGAAGTGCTGTCGCCGGATCGCTACACCTTCTTGCCGAACACCGCCGGTTGCTATGACGCCATCGAAGCCGTGCGCACCTGCCGCTTGGCCCGTGAGCTGCTCGACGGCCACAACCTGGTGAAGCTGGAAGTACTGGCCGACCAGAAAACCTTGTTCCCCAACGTGATCGAAACCCTCAAGGCCGCTGAAACGCTGGTCAAGGAAGGCTTCGACGTGATGGTCTACACCAGTGATGACCCGATCATCGCCCGTCAATTGGCGGAAATCGGCTGCATCGCAGTGATGCCGCTGGCCGGTCTGATCGGCTCCGGCCTGGGTATCTGCAATCCGTACAACCTGCAGATCATCCTTGAAGAAGCCAAGATCCCGGTGCTGGTGGATGCCGGCGTAGGCACCGCCTCCGACGCGACCATCGCCATGGAGCTGGGCTGCGACGCCGTGCTGATGAACTCGGCCATCGCCCATGCCCAACAACCGATCATGATGGCCGAAGCCATGCAACACGCCATCGTCGCAGGCCGCCTGGCCTACCTCGCCGGGCGCATGCCGAAAAAACTCTACGCCAGCGCCTCTTCGCCGCTGGATGGTCTGATCAAGTAAGAGCCATTGATGACTGAATCAAACGAAACGCCGAACACCGTGGAAGCCGCAGGCGACGAGTCCAAGCACCGCCGCATCAAGAGTTTTGTGATGCGCGCCGGTCGCATGACCGAAGGCCAGCAAAAGGGCCTGGAGCAAGGCACGCCGCTGTTCGTATTGCCCCTGGCCGATGCGCCGGTGGACTACGACCAAGTGTTCGGCCGCTCGGCCCCGCGTTCCCTGGAGATCGGTTTCGGCATGGGCCATTCCCTGCTGGAAATGGCCGCCGCTGCGCCGGACCAGGACTTCATCGGCGTGGAAGTGCACCGTCCAGGTGTCGGCGCACTGCTTAACGGCGTGCTGACCCAAGGCCTTACCAACCTGCGCGTCTACGACTGCGACGCGATTGAAGTGCTCAACCGCTGCATTGCCGACAACAGCCTCGACCGCCTGATGCTGTTCTTTCCGGACCCATGGCACAAATCCCGTCACCACAAGCGCCGCATCGTCCAGGCGTCCTTTGCGGAACTGGTGCGCAGCAAGCTTAAAGTTGGCGGCATCCTGCACATGGCCACCGACTGGGAGCCCTATGCCGAATACATGCTGGAAGTGATGGACGTTGCCCCTGGCTACCGCAACCTGGCGCAAGACGGCAAATGCGTGCCACGCCCGGCTGAGCGGCCGATCACCAAGTTCGAACGTCGCGGTGAGCGGTTGGGGCATGGGGTTTGGGATTTGAAGTTCGAGAAGCTGGCCTGACCCGCTTTCGAATTGAAATGCAGTAAAAATGTGGGAGGGGGCTTGCCCCCTCCCACATTTGGTTCTGTGTTGGGTTTGAGGTCAGCGGCGGTCTGCGACTACCCCAATCAACACCAGCACCACCACCAGCACCGGCGCCAGGCTGTAGTTATTGAACTGGCTCAACCCCCGCACAATCCACGGTGTGGCATAGATCAACGCCGCACCGCTGCCGATCATGCACACCAGTGCCATCAGCGGCACGCGCAAGGCGCCGGCGATGCTGCCCAGGCGTGCTTCGACCCAGCCCTTGATGTCGGCGCCGAACAGCACCAGCAAACAGCCCACAAGGGCCAGGGAGATTTCCGACAGGTTGCTGCGGCTCCAGCGGGATACGGTGGCGAGCAGGTCGAGTACCAAATCCATGTGACTTCCTTAGAGCGTCAGCTCAAAAACTTCTGCAACAGGTCATTGAGAAAGAGTTGCCCACGGTCGGTGGCCGCCAGGCGTGACGGTTCGACCTGCATTAAGCCACTTTGTTCTGCCTCGCGACGTGCCTCGTCGAGGCTTGCCAGGTCGAGGCCGGTGCGCTCGGCGTAGAGCTTGGCGTCGACGCCTTCGGTGAGGCGCAAGGCATTCATCAGGAATTCGAAGGGTAGCTCGTCGTTGGTCAGTTCCTTCGCGCCGGCCTGGAAGCTTTTGGCCGGGTTGAGGTAGTCCTTTGGCGCACGGGTTTTCCAGGTGCGCACAATGCGCCCGTCCGGGTGGCTGAGCTTGCCGTGGGCGCCGGCGCCGATGCCGATAAAGTCGCCGAAGCTCCAGTAATTCAGGTTATGTCGCGCCGGACGGCCCGGTTGGGCATAGGCCGATACTTCATATTGGGCGTAACCGTGTTCGGCCAGCAGCGCCTGGCCAGCTTCCTGGATGTCCCACAGGGTGTCGTCTTCCGGCAGCGCTGGCGGCTGGTTCCAGAACACGGTGTTGGGTTCCAGGGTCAGTTGGTACCAGGACAAATGCGTGGGTTTGAGCGCGATGGCCTGGCGCAGGTCGCCGAGGGCGTCGTCCAGGGACTGATCGGGCAGGCCGTGCATCAAGTCCAGGTTGAAGTTATCGAACCCGGCCTGGCGCGCCATACCGGCGGCGCGTACAGCTTCATCGCCATTGTGGATGCGGCCCAGGGCCTGGAGTTTTTCCTGCTGGAAGCTCTGGATGCCGATGGACAGGCGGTTGATCCCCAGCTTGCGGTACGCCACGAACTTCTCTTGTTCGAACGTGCCGGGGTTGGCTTCCAGGGTTATCTCGATATCGCTGGCAAACGCAATGCGCGCTTCTACACCTTTGAGCAGGCGGCCCAGTGCTGCGGCGCTGAACAGGCTGGGCGTGCCGCCACCAAAGAAAATCGAGCTCAACTCCCGGCCATATACGGCGTGCAGGTCCTGGTCCAGGTCGGCCAGCAGGGCGTCCACATACTCTTCTTCCGGCAGCACTTTGCTTGCGGTGTGGGAGTTGAAGTCGCAATACGGGCATTTGCGCACGCACCACGGGATGTGGATATACAGCGCCAGGGGCGGCAGCACAGGCAGGGCCGCCCGGGGTGTTTGCGCGCCGCCGTGGATCAGCGGCAGCGCCGGGGTGTCGTGGGTCATTTCAGGCTCAGGCGTTGGCGCAGCAAATCCATTGCGCGGGCGCGGTGGCTGATCTGGTTCTTGTCGGTCGGGCTCAGTTCGGCGCTGGAGACGTTGCGCTCCGGCACCCAGAACAGCGGGTCATAGCCAAAGCCATGCTCACCGCTGGCCGCATGCAGGATGCGCCCGTGCCACAGGCCTTCGCACAGAATTGGCAACGGGTCGTCCGCGTGGCGTACCAGAGCCAGCACGCAGACGAACTGCGCGCCGCGCATCGCGTCCGGCACGTCCTTGAGGGCGTCCAGCAGCTTGGCATTGTTGGCTGCGTCACCTTTGCCATCGGCGTAGCGCGCCGAATAAATGCCGGGTGCGCCGCCGAGGAAATCCACCGCCAGCCCCGAGTCATCCGCCAACGCCGGCAGGCCGGAAATACGTGCGGCATTCCGCGCTTTGAGGATGGCATTCTCGACGAACGACAAGCCGGTCTCTTCCGGCTCGACCTGGCTGAACTCGCCAATCGAGCGCAGTTGCACCGACTCGCCGAGCATGGCCTGGAGTTCTTTGAGTTTGCCGGCGTTATGGCTGGCCAGTACCAGTTGAGTAAGGTTCATCATTGCGCCGGAAACAGTTCCTGGTTGAACTGGAAGCTATGGGCTTTGCCGCCAGTTTCAACGTTGATGGTAAAGGTCTTGTATTCACGCTGGGTCACGGAGTAGGGCGCGAGGTAGCTGATCCCGCCTTTTTCTTCGATTTGCTTGAACGTCAGCATCTCGCTCTTGCCGCCCAGGTCCTTGATGGTACCGGTCACTTGGGCCGCGACTGGGGCCACGCCCTTGATCACGGTCACATTGATCAAACCCTTCTCCTTGCTGCGCACCACGCCGGCTTTTTGGGCGGTTTCGGGTGGCAGGAAGCTTGAGGTGAAGGTGTTGTAGTGCACGGTGATATCACCGAAGTCTTTCTTGCGATTAGCGTCGATAGTGTCCGCAGCCATGGCATTGGCGCCCAGGCATGCGGTCAGTAGAAAAATAGCCAAGCGACTCATAAACGTCCCTCTCGAAAATGCTTAGACGGCAATTTTGTGGTCGGTCAGACCAGGGCTGCTGACCCGGTAGATACCGATTTCGCCCAACAGATTGGGCCATAGTTTACTCGCCCAGCCGTGGCGGTGCTGTTGATCGACGGCAAGGCGGTTGATCACCTTGGCTTCACGCTCGCCACACAGCGCTTCGAAGTCTTCGAAGGTGCAGAAGTGGATGTTCGGCGTGTTGTACCAGGTGTACGGCAGGAAATCCGACACCGGCATGCGACCCTTGGTCGCCAGGTACCAGCGGCAGCGCCAGTGGCCGAAGTTGGGGAAGGTGATGATGCACTGGCGACCCACGCGCAGCATTTCGTCGAGGATGCGGTCCGGGTAGTGCACTGCTTGCAGGGCCTGGGTCATCACCACGATGTCGAAACTGTTGCTGGCAAAGTTGCCCAGGCCCTTGTCCAGGTCCTGCTCGATCACGTTGATGCCCTTGGCCACGCATTGGGCGATGTTGTCTGGGTCGTTTTCCAAGCCGTAGCCGGTGACTTGCTTGTTGTCGCGCAGCCAGCTCAGCAGTTCGCCATCGCCGCAGCCCAGGTCGAGCACGCGGCTGCCGGCGGGGATCCAGTCTTGGATGATGTCCAGGTCGGCTCTCATGGCGTTCTCACCTCAAAGCGTAAGCAATTCATATAAGCGAAATGCGGTTCATGTAGTTGCTAAAAGCCTGCAAATAACGCGGGATCGGGATCAGGAAGGCGTCGTGGCCTTGCGGAGCATCGATCTCCAGGTAGCAGACGTCTTTGCGTGCGGCCATCAGCGCGTCCACCAGCTCACGGGAGCGCGCCGGCGAGAAGCGCCAGTCGGTGGTGAACGACATCACGCAGAACTTGGCCGTAGCGCCTTCGAAGGTTTTCGCCAGGTCGTCATCAAAGTTGGCGGCTGGGTCGAAGTAGTCCAAAGCCTTGGTCATCAGCAGGTAGGTGTTGGCGTCGAAACGCCCGGAGAACTCCTCGCCCTGATAACGCAGGTAGCTT
The DNA here is from genome assembly GCF_023701505.1 of Pseudomonas sp. SR18. Classification (NCBI taxonomy): domain Bacteria; kingdom Pseudomonadati; phylum Pseudomonadota; class Gammaproteobacteria; order Pseudomonadales; family Pseudomonadaceae; genus Pseudomonas; species Pseudomonas sp. SR18. The sequence goes on from NZ_JAMQAU010000014.1 coordinate 22,128, forward strand.
TCCACCTGGAATTCGACGCTGTGGAAGTCGTAGTTGAGCTTCTCGCTTTTGAGACCACGGCCGAATTTCTCGCCCATGGAGTCGTCGGACAGGTAGGTGATATGCCCGACCATCCGCGCCAGCATCAGGCCGCGCTTGGGAATCACACCAGCTTCCTGGAACGAACCGCCGTGGAACTCGGGGTCGGTGAGGATTGCCTGGCGCGCCACTTCGTTGAAGGCGATGTTCTGTGCCGACAACTTGGGGGCCGAGGCAATGGCCAGGCAATGGCGCACGCGGTCTGGGTAAGTGATGGTCCATTGCAGCGCCTGCATACCGCCCAGGCTGCCACCGATCACGGCGGCCCATTGGCTGATGCCCAGCAGGTCGGCGAGACGCGCCTGGCTGTGCACCCAGTCTTCCACGGTGAGCACCGGGAAGTCGGCGCCGAACGGCTTGCCGGTTTCCGGGTTGAGGCTGCTGGGGCCGGTGGAGCCGTTGCAGCCGCCGAGGTTGTTCAGGCTGACCACAAAGAACTTGTTGGTGTCGATGGGCTTGCCGGGACCGATGCAGCTGTCCCACCAGCCGGGCTTGCGCTCGTCGGCACTGTGGAAACCCGCAGCATGGTGATGGCCGGACAAGGCGTGGCAGATCAGCACGGCGTTGCTCGCCGTGGCGTTCAGTTGGCCATAGGTTTCGTAGATCAGGTCGTAGGCGGGTAGCGAACGGCCGCAGGCCAAGGCCAGGGGTTCGCTGAAGTGCGCCACTTGGGGCACGACCAGTCCAACAGAATCGGGGGGGAAGGCAGCTGGCATCGACCCTGCTCTCGTTTAAATGAGGCGTAAGTCTAAAGACCGCTGCACCCAGCGGCAAGCAAAGGCCTGCGCGGTGCGAAATGAGGGAGGGAGCAAGTCCCTCCCACCTTTGTTCACATCAGATCAGCAAGCGCAGAATCTCTGGCATCCCGGTCATGGCCGCCAGGTTGTTGATCACTAGCATGTCCAGCAGCTTGAGCACCATGAACGCGAGGATCGGCGAGATATCCAGGCCGCCCAGGTTCGGCAGCAGACGGCGGAACGGCGCCAGGGCCGGCTCGCAGATCTGATTGACCAGCTCGGCGCCAGGGTTGTGGCTGCCCGGGGCGACCCAGGACAGGATCACGCTGATGATCATGGCGAAGAAGAAAATCTTCAGGAACAGCGCGGTCACGCCGATGATTGCCCAGATCAGCAACTGTACGAAATTGCCGGTGGTGCCGTAGGTCAGCAGCAGGGTCAGCGCCATCAAGGCCAACTGCACCAGGATCGCCAGCACCAGCGAGGACATGTCCAGGCCGAACAGGCTAGGGATCACTCGGCGCAGCGGCTTGAGCAACGGCTGGGTGGCCTTGACGATGAACTGGCAGAGCGGGTTGTAGAAGTTGGCGCGTACCAGTTGCAGCACGAAACGCAACAGCACGATCAGCAGGTAAAGGCTGCCGAGGGTTTGCAGCACGTAGACGGCTGCGGTGTTCAAACCAATCATGTTGGCTCCTTAGTTGCCCAGTTGTTCGGCCATTTCGGCCGATCGGTGCGCAGCGGCACCCAGTGCTTTTTCCACCAGGGCTTCAAAGCCCCCGGCCTGGAACGATTCAATGGCGGCCTGCGTGGTGCCGCCTGGGGAGGTCACGCGGCGGCGCAGTTCGGCGGCATCCACATCGCTGGAGACGGCCATCTTCGCAGCGCCCAAGGCGGTTTGCTCGGACAGTTGCTCAGCGACTTCCCGTGGCAGGCCCAGTTTCACGCCAGCGGCGGTCATGGCTTCGATCAGCAGGAAGAAGTACGCCGGGCCGCTGCCGGAGACAGCGGTGACCGCGTCCAGTTGTTGTTCCTGTTCCAGCCACAGGGCAATGCCCACGGCTGACAGCAGCTCCTGGGCCTGGTCACGTTGCTCGGCACTGACCTCGGCAGTGGCGTACAAACCGCTCACGCCTTGGCGCAGCAGGGCCGGAGTGTTGGGCATACAGCGCACGATAGGCTGGGCACCGAGCCAGTTGTTCATGCTGGCGCAGGTAATGCCGGCGGCGATGGACACCACCAACTGATGCGGTTGCAGGTTCGGGCGCAGGCTTTCGCATACGGCCTTCATGGCCTGTGGCTTGACCGCCAGCACGATCACGTCGACGCCCTGGATGGCTTCGGCGTTGTCGGCGAAGGTGTCGATACCGTGCTCGGCGCTGACGCGCGCACGGGTGTCTTCGCCCGGATCGCTTGCGCGGATCTGCGCGGCGTCCAGGCCCTTGGCCCGCAGGCCACCGATCAGGCTGGCCGCCATGTTGCCGGCGCCGATAAAGGCAATACGCGTGTTGCTCATGACAGGTCCTTATTCAGAGGGAGGTCAGCCATTTCACGGCTGGCCGTAATCACGGGCGCCAAACAGTGCGGTACCGATCCGCACCCAGGTCGCGCCTTGGGCGATGGCCGACTCAAGGTCATGGCTCATGCCCATGGAAAGAGTGTCCAACGGCAGGTTCAAACTGGCTTGCAGGTCGCGAACGGTGGCGAATGCTGCATCTTGCTCGGCGCGATCTTCGGTCGGCTCGGGGATTGCCATCAGGCCGCGCAGCGTCAGGCGCGGCAGGGCGCTGATCGCATCGACCAGGGCCGGCAGGTCGGCGGGCGTACAGCCGGACTTGCTGGCTTCGCCACTGACATTGACCTGGATGCAGATATTCAGCGGTGGCAGGTCGGCCGGGCGTTGTTCGGACAGGCGTTGTGCAATTTTGAGGCGGTCCACGGAATGCACCCAAGCGAAGTTCTCGGCGATAGCGCGCGTCTTGTTCGATTGAATGGGGCCGATGAAGTGCCAACTCAAGGGCAGGTCGGTTAATTCGGCCTGTTTGCCCAAGGCTTCCTGCAGGTAGTTCTCGCCAAAGTCGCACATACCGGCGGCGTAGGCTTCACGCACGGCTTGGGCGGGTTTGGTCTTGCTCACGGCCAGCAGGTGGATGCTGCTTGCGTCACGTTGCACGGCGTCGGCTGCGGCGCGGATGCGCTGGCTAACCTGGCCGATGTTGTCTGCTATCGTCGACATTCAAGATGCGCCCGTGGATATGGAGTCCGCGGCATTCTACTGGAAATGGAAAGCCCTATGGATATCACTGAATTACTGGTGGCCGGCGTGCGCCGTGGCGCCTGCGACCTGCACCTGTCGGCTGGGCTGGCGCCCATGTTGCGAATCGATGGCGAAGTCTGGCCGATGGATTGCCCGGTGCTTTCAGCTGTGCAAGTGGCGGATTTATTGAGCCCTTTGCTCAACCAATACCAACAAAAGGATTTCGAAACATCTCTTGAAACGGATTTTGCCTTCGAGCTGCCAGGCGTGGCGCGGTTCCGGGCGAATGTGTTCCAGCAGGATCGCGGCATGGGCGCGGTGTTTCGCACCATCCCGGCCGACGTCCAGAGCCTGGAAAGCCTGGGCCTGGGGGAAGTGTTCCAGCGGATCGCCCAATTGCCCCGTGGTCTTGTGCTGGTCACCGGGCCTACGGGCTCCGGCAAGTCCACCACTCTGGCCGCCATGATCGACTATCTCAACCAACACCGGCGCCAGCACATCCTCACGCTGGAAGACCCCATCGAATTTATCCACAGGCCGAAAACCGCGCTGATCAATCAGCGCCAGGTGCACCGTGACACCCACAGTTTTTCGGCGGCCCTGCGTTCGGCGCTGCGTGAAGACCCCGATGTGATTCTGGTGGGCGAATTGCGTGATCTGGAAACCATCCGCCTGGCGCTGACGGCGGCTGAGACCGGGCATCTGGTGTTTGGCACCCTGCACACCACCTCGGCGGCAAAGACCGTGGACAGGCTGGTGGACGTGTTCCCGGCCGGCGAAAAAGCCATGGTCCGCTCGATGCTGTCCGAGTCGTTGCAGGCGGTGGTATCCCAGGTACTGGTGAAAAAGCATGGCGGCGGGCGCGTGGCGGCCCATGAAATCATGCTGGGCACGCCGGCCATTCGTAACTTGATTCGTGAGGACAAGGTGGCGCAGATGGTCTCGGCGATTCAGACCGGTGGGGCGTTGGGGATGAAAACGCTGGATATGAGTTTGAAGGCGTTGGTCAGCGAAGGGCTGGTCAGCCGAGAGGATGCGCGGGAGAAGGCGAGGGTGCCTGGGGATATATAAGATCGGGAGACATAAGGAGATCCAAATGTGGGAGGGGGCAAGCCCCCTCCCACACTGATTACGGCATTTCAGCTGAAGATCAGCGCTGGACGACCCGCAGGTTGTTGTTCTGCTCTTTAGGCAGCACCCGCTTGGCAATCACGTAGTTCTTGTCCCAGAACGGCTTTTTCAGCGTGTCGATGCTCACCGACTTGCCACGGCGCGGTGCGTGGATAAAACGGTCGTTGCCCAGGTAGATGGCAACGTGGTTCACCTGGCGGCTCTTCAGTTTGAAGAACAGCAGGTCACCCGGTTTCAGGTCCTTGCGATCAACCTTCTGCCCGTGGCCGGCGGCCATGGCGTTGGAAGTGCGCGGCAGATCCACGGCGGCGACGTCGTTGAATGCATATTTCACCAGGCCGCTGCAGTCGAACCCTTTACTTGGGCTGCTGCCGCCCCAACGATAAGGTGTACCGAGCACGTTGACGGCACGGCTGAGGACGTTGCTGCTTTGCTTGGTGTTGGCTGCCACCAGGCCGGGAACTGCTTTACCGTGGGCCTTGCTCAGTTGGGTCGGGCGGCTGACGGTCGGCTTTGCCGATTTGGCAGTGCTTGGCGTGCTGTGGACTTTAGGGGTGAAACCGTTGACGTTTGGAAGTCGTTGCTCACGATTGGTGGCGTGGGCGGCCAATGGCATTAATAGGCAAATGGTTAGCCATGTCTTTAAAAATGGTCGCATCAGGCGTGGCTCTTATGGGTTTGCGCGCAACTTTATAACAGCTTTTTGTGTCGATCTCAGGCCGTTTGTCGACTGAACCTTGACGTCAAAATCAGGAAATACGCGACGAATTGCCGCAATTGTCCTACACAAGTCAGGTGGCATAAGGCTTTCAGGGGTGGGACGATACCATTTGCCGTACGTCGGGCGCCCGTAAAAAAGTCACAAAGAAAATGAAAAAATTTATCTATCGAAGCAAAAGAGGTACGCCATGAACACCTATCAACAGGTTGGGCCGCGACAAGACACCCACAGCAAAGTGATCGGTTACCTGCTGTGGATTTTCGGGTTTACCGGCGCGCACCGCTTCTATTACGGTAAACCGGTAACCGGCACGATCTGGTTTCTTACCCTGGGTTTGCTGGGTATCGGCTGGCTGATCGACCTGTTCCTGATCCCTGCGATGGACCGTGAAGCCGACCTGCGTTTTACCGCCGGCCCCATCGAATACAACGTGGCCTGGATTCTGTTGACGTTTCTTGGCGTGTTTGGCGTGCACCGCATGTACCAGGGCAAATGGATCACGGGGCTGATCTACCTGCTGACGGGGGGCTTGTTCCTGGTGGGCATGCTGTATGACTTCTGGACGTTGAATACCCAGGTTTCGATTCGCAATGCCGAGCGCAACGGCGGCCGCTGAATCTTTAGAGGCCTGCGCAGAACCCAGTGTGGGAGCGGGCTTGCCCGCGAATGCTGAATGTCAGTCGACATCTACATGACTGATACACCGCATTCGCGAGCGAGCCCCACCTTATTTTAGGCCTGGTAGCTGATCCGCCCATCCACCAAGGTATAACGCACCGTCGCCGGCAGGCTATGCCCGATGAACGGGCAGTTCTCACCCTTGGACAGCCAGTGTTCCCCGGCAATCGTGGAGCTGGCCGGGTCAAACAGCACCAGGTCCGCCGCCGCACCCACCGCCAACTTACCCGCCGGCAGGCGCAACGCCTCAGCCGGGCCGGCGCTCAGGCGTGCCAGCAGTGTCGGCAAATCCAGCAAGCCGTCTTCCACCAACGTCATCGCCAGCGGCAGCAACAGCTCAACGCTGCTGATACCCGGCTCGGTCGCACCAAATGGCGCCAGCTTGGCATCACGCTCGTGGGGCTGGTGGTGGCTGGAAATCGCCGAGACCACACCGGACTTCACTGCCGCGCGCAAACCTTCGCGATCGGCCAGGGTGCGCAGCGGCGGTTGCACGTGGTACAGGCTGGAGAAATCGATCAGTGCCTCATCCGTCAGGATCAGCTGATACAACGCCACATCCGCTGTCACCGGCAACCCACGGGCCTGCGCCTGGGCGATCAGGGCGACACCGCGTGCGCTGGTCAACTGGCTGAAATGCGCGCGCACGCCACTTTGCTCCACCAGCAGCAGGTCACGGGCCAGGGCCACGGTCTCGGCGGTTTCCGGGATGCCCGGCAGGCCGAGGAAACTGGCGACGGCGCCTTCATGGGCCAGGCCACCTTCCGCCAGGTCGCGGTCCTGGGAGTGGAAGATCACCGTCAGGTCAAAGGTGGCGGCGTATTCCAAGGCGCGGCACAGGGTGCGGGTGCTGCGGAAACTCTCCAGGCCGTTGCCGAAGGCTACACACCCGGCGTCGCGCAGGGCGATCAGTTCGGCGAGTTGTTCGCCGTCCAGGCCTTTGCTCAGGGCGCCGATGGGGAACACTTTGCAATTGCCGGCTTCACGGGCGCGGTCGAGGATCAGCTCGGTCACGGCCGAGGTGTCCAGAACGGGCTTGGTGTGCGGCGGGCAGCATAGGCTGGTCACGCCACCGGCCGCAGCGGCACGGGTTTCGTTGGCGATGCTGCCTTTACGGCTGTAGCCCGGCTCGCGCAGGGCGACGTTCAGGTCCACCAGCCCGGGCGCGGCCACCAGGCCTTTGGCGTCGATCGTCTCGCTGGGGCTGAAACCGCCGGGAGCGGCGCCAATGGCGATGATCTTGCCGGCCTCCAGATGAAGATCGGTGACTTGATCCAGGCCACTGGCCGGATCGATAACGCGAGCGCCAAGAATGCTGAGCTTCACTGGGCGTTCTCCTGCTCGAATTGACGTTGCGCGGTTTGTCCGCTCATGGCCATGGACAATACGGCCATGCGCACGGCGATGCCGTAGGTCACTTGGTTGAGAATCACCGACTGGCTGCCGTCGGCCACCGCCGACTCAATCTCCACCCCTCGGTTGATCGGGCCTGGGTGCATCACGATGGCGTCCGGCTTGGCGCCGGCCAGGCGTGCGGTGGTCAGGCCGAACAGGCGGTAGAACTCTCCCTCGCTCGGCAGCAGGCCGCCGGACATGCGCTCGCGTTGCAGGCGCAGCATGATCACCACGTCGACATCCTTGAGGCCTTCTGCCATGTCGGTGTAGACCTTCACGCCGTATTGCTCGATGCCGATGGGCAGCAGGGTTTTTGGCGCGATCACGCGGATATCCGGGCAGCCCAGGGTTTTCAGGGCCAGCATGTTCGAGCGTGCGACCCGCGAGTGCAGGATGTCGCCGACGATGGCCACCGAGAGGTTTTCAAAGCTGCCCTTGTGCCGACGGATGGTGAGCATGTCGAGCATGCCCTGGGTCGGGTGGGCGTGACGTCCGTCGCCGCCGTTGATGATCGCCACCTGGGGGCACACGTGCTCGGCGATAAAGTGCGCGGCGCCGGAGTCGCCGTGGCGCACCACGAACATGTCGGCGGCCATGGCTTCCAGGTTGCGCAGGGTGTCGAGCAGGGTTTCGCCCTTGCTCGCCGACGACGTGGACACGTTCAGCGTGATCACGTCGGCCGACAGCCGCTGGGCCGCCAGTTCAAAGGTGGTGCGGGTGCGCGTGGAGTTCTCGAAGAACACGTTGCAGATGGTTTTGCCGCGCAGCAACGGGACTTTCTTCACCGCCCGGCCACCGACTTCGAGAAACGAATCGGCCGTGTCGAGGATTTCGGTGAGCAGTTCGCGGGGCAAACCGTCGAGGGACAAAAAGTGTTGCAACTGGCCCTGAGCATTGAGCTGCAGCGGGCGCTTGGCATCTAGAGGCGTCATCGCGGGGACTCTGTACAAGGCGGTTTAAAGGGCAAGGTCTTGCAGTTCGAGTTCGAGCGGCGTGGGACCGAACAATTTTACCCGTTGCCGGGCTTGCAGCGACAGTGTGGCGCCGACCACATTCGGGCTGATCGGCAACTCGCCGGCATCCAGGTCCAGCAGGCAGACCAGCGTGATACTGGCCGGGCGGCCGTAGTCGAATAGCTCGTTCATGGCGGCGCGGATGGTGCGGCCGCTCATCAGCACGTCGTCGATCAGCACCAGGTGCTGGCCTTCGATCTCGAACGGCAGGGCCGACGGGCGCACTTGTGGATGCAGGCCGTTCTGGCTGAAGTCATCGCGGTAAAAGGATACGTCCAGGGTGCCCAGGGGCGAATCGCTGCCCAGTGCTTCCAGCAGCGCCTGGGCCACCCACACGCCACCGGTGCGAATGCCGATGAAGCGCGGCTCGCTGATGCCACGGTGTTCCAGGTTAGCCTTGAGGCGTATTGCCATCTGGCTGATCAGTTCGGCGGGGTTCGGCAGGCTCATGGTGGCTCCTTCAAGGCCTTGCTGTAGGCAAGTTCCGGGCTCAAACGTAAGAAGACGCGGCAGGCCGCGTCAGTCAGGATTCAAATAAAGCGGTGTTTTCATCCAGCCAGCCCTGCAACAGCAAGGCGGCGGCGATGGCGTCCACGGGGTTGTCGCGGTAGCTGCCTTTCTGCCCGCCACGGTCGCGGCGTTCACCCTTGGCTTCAAAGGTCGTCAGGCGTTCGTCGTGGGTATAGAAGGGAATGTTGTAGCGGCCGTTGAGGCGGCGGGCGAACTTTTCGGCGCGCAGGCACATGTCGCTGGGGGTGCCGTCCATGTTCAGGGGCAGGCCGACCACTACCGCGTCGGGCTTCCACTCTTTAATGAGGGCTTCGACCTGGTTCCAGTCCGGTATGCCGTTCTGGGCCTTCAGGGTGCACAGCTCACGGGCCTGGCCGGTGATCACCTGGCCGACCGCTACGCCGATCTGTTTGGTGCCGTAGTCAAAGCCGAGGATCAGACGCAAGGCCATCAGGCGTGCCCCGCCTGGCTGGTCAGCAGGCTGAGGTTGACGCGCAGCTTGGCGGCGGCCGCTTCCAGGCGTAGTTCGCTGGCAGTGTTGAACAGAATGTCGGCATCAAACGGGCAGGTCAGCCAGGCATTGCTGGCCAGTTCGGCTTCCAGTTGCCCGGCTTCCCAGCCGGCGTAGCCCAGGGTGATCACACTTTGCTCGGGGCCTACGCCGTCGGCGATGGCGAACAACACGTCCTGGGAGGTGGACAGCGACACGCCGTCCAGGTCCACCGTGGCCTGGAACGTCGGCCCGGTCGGGTGCAGCACAAAGCCGCGATCCGTCTGTACCGGCCCGCCGATGTAGATCGGAACACCCTGGCAACGGGCCGGCGGATCGATCTCGGGGCGCAATTGCTCAAGGATATCGGCCAGGTTCAGCGCTTGGGGCCGATTCACCACCAACCCCATGGCACCCTTGGCCGTGTGCTCGACGATGTAGGTCAAGGTGTGCGCAAAGTTCGGGTCGGCCATATGGGGCATGGCGATCAGGAATTGGTGCTTGAGGTAGGTCGGGCTGACATTTTTCATGTCCGCTAGTGTGGCGTTGGAGGGGCGAACTGACAAGCTGGGGATGTGTCGCACAGGGCAATTGTCATCAATTGCTCGACAGCCGATCGCCCTTGGCAAACTTCCACGTGCGGATGATTTCCAGGCGGTCCACGTCGTTCAGGTCGCCGGTAAACGGCGCGAAAGGCGCAGCCAGGCGCACGATACGCTGTGCGGCCTGGTCCAGCAGCGGCTGGCCGGAGGACTCCAGCACCTGCACTTCATATAAGGTGCCATCGCGGTTGATCGACACTAATAGACGCAAATTGCCGTAAATCTGCTGGCGCCGTGCTTCTTCCGGGTAGTTGAGGTTGCCGATGCGCTCGACCTTCTTGCGCCACTCGTCCTTATACCAGGCGCCTTTGTCGCGCATGGTCGAGGCGGCATTCAGGCGGTAGATGCGTGGGCGCTTGGCGTACAACTGCTGTTCGTTGGCCAGTTCGGCTTCCAGGCTGGAGATTTCGTCGGACAGGGTCGAGCTGTCGAAAGTAGGCGCCGGTTTCACGGGCTCCGGCTGCGGCTCGGTCTTGGTCTTGGTTTTTTCGCGCTGGACCGGGGCTTTTTGTGGTTTGGGTGCGACGGTGGTCACCGTCGGCTTGGGTGTAGCCTGCTTGACCTCAGGCTTGGGCGAGGGAGGCGGCGTGACCTTATTGACCTTGTTGTCCTGGAACGGTGCCAGTTCGGTGGTCTTGGGGATGGCTTTCTTGTCGAGGGTGCCGCTGCCCTGTTGATTGTCCTGAGCCAGAAAGTCCGCCTTCTCAGGCTTCTTTTCACTCTTGAAGGTGGCGAGGGTGATTTCCAGGGTCTTGGTGATCTGCTTGGGCTCGACCATGGTGAAACCCACGCCGAGCAGCAAGGCCAAGTGAATCAAGGCGGCCAGGAACAGGGTAAATCCGAGCCGATCAGCCGGGCGCACGCCGCTATGGGAGAGTTCGGGGGGCAGATCGGACGGGAGTGTCATGACAAAAAAACCAACATCGCGCGTTTCACAGGTGGCGCATGATAACGCAATGTTGGTGCGTGTCCGGCTGTTCTATGTCACTTGGCTTGTAGCTTGCGCTCAATGGCGGCCATCAGCATTTCGCCGATGTTGGTGCCAAAGGCGTTGTCGATCTCGCGGATACAGGTCGGGCTGGTGACGTTGATTTCGGTGAGATTTTCACCAATCACGTCAAGGCCTACAAACAGTAAACCCTTTTCCCGCAGGGTCGGGCCGACTTGGGCTGCAATCCAACGGTCCTTGTCCGTCAGAGGACGCGCTTCACCGCGACCACCGGCGGCCAGGTTGCCACGGGTCTCACCGGCTGCCGGGATACGCGCCAGGCAGTAGTCCACCGGTTCGCCGTCGATCATCAGGATGCGCTTGTCGCCGTCCTTGATCGCCGGAATGTAAGCCTGGCCCATGATCTGCTGAGTACCCAGCACGGTCAGGGTTTCCAGGATTACCGACAGGTTCGGGTCGCCGGCGCGGTGACGGAAGATCGACGTGCCGCCCATGCCGTCCAGCGGCTTGAGGATCACATCGCCATGTTTGGCGGCGAACTCACGCAGCACATCGGCGCGGCGGCTGACCACGGTCGGCGGTGTGCATTGCGGGAACAGCGTGGCGAACAGCTTTTCATTGCAGTCGCGCAGGCTCTGCGGCTTGTTGACGATCAGTACACCGGCGCGCTCGGCCTGCTCCAGCAGGTAAGTGGAGTAGACGAATTCCATGTCGAACGGCGGATCCTTGCGCATCAGGATCACGTCCAGATCGCTCAGCGGGCTGTCGATCTCGTCCGAAAGCTCGAACCATTTTTCCGGGTTGGCGAACACCTGCAGCGGGCGCATGCGTGCGCGTGCCTCGCCGTCGCCCTGGTACAGATCGCGCTGCTCCATATAAAACAGGGTCCAGCCGCGGGCCTGGGCGGCCAGGAGCATGGCCAGCGAGCTGTCCTTTTTATAGGAAATGCTGGCGATAGGGTCCATGACAATGCCGACGCGAACGCTCATGGGGGATTTCCTCTAGCAAATTGGGCGCATAAAAGTGGCGTCAGAGTGGCGCTGCGGCTGTTGTGGGTCAAGGAAAAACCACCTGGCGGGTGCCTCGATAGATTGCTCCCCGAGACTGTGCTAAAAAGACTGCCACGGCGCAGCAGCCCTTGAAATCCAAGGCCTGCGACGCTCATCCTGTGCAACATCAGGCAGTACACACCGAAAACCGATTCGCTGTGGCGATGGTAGAGCAGATATGGAACAGCATTCCAACGCCTTGAGAGTGATGGTGATCGACGATTCGAAAACGATCCGCCGCACCGCCGAGACGCTGTTGAAGCACTCGGGCTGCGAGGTCATTACGGCCCTCGACGGTTTCGATGCCCTGGCCCGGATTGTTGATCATCACCCGCACATTATCTTTGTCGACATCATGATGCCGCGCCTGGATGGCTATCAGACCTGCGCCTTGGTGAAGAACAACCCGGCGTTCAAGTCGATCCCGGTGATCATGCTGTCCTCCAAGGACGGCCTGTTCGACAAGGCCAAGGGGCGCATCGTGGGTGTCGATCAGTTTTTGACCAAGCCTTTCAGCAAGGAAGAACTGCTGGGTGCGATCAAGGCATATGTGCCGGGGTTCGCCGCAGTAGAACAAGCACACTGACGCCGCCCCACAAGGGCCGGCGCCGACCAATGTAGTGGGGAAAACCATGGCACGTGTTCTGATCGTCGACGATTCGCCGACTGAAATGTACAAACTCACCGGCATGCTGGAAAAGCACGGCCATCAGGTCCTCAAGGCCGAAAACGGCGCCGACGGCGTAGCCCTGGCTCGCCAGGAAAAGCCCGATGCAGTACTGATGGACATCGTGATGCCGGGCCTCAATGGCTTCCAGGCCACGCGCCAGTTGTCCAAGGAGCCGGAAACCAACGCTATCCCTATCATCATCATTACCACCAAAGACCAGGAAACCGACAAGATCTGGGGCGCACGCCAGGGCGCCAAGGATTACCTGACCAAGCCGGTCGACGAAGAAACCCTGATCGCCACCCTGAACAAGGTGCTGGCCGGCTGACGGCACGCCATCATGACCGAGTCGCAAACCGCCTTCGAGTTGCTGCTGGACATCGACCGCCGCTGCCGCCTGCTGGCCGCCGACCTGCCGTCCCAGGAAGCCCGCCTGCAACGCTGGAGCGGGATCGGCTTTCGCCTGGGGCAACATTGGTATGTGGCGCCCATGGGCGAAGTCGCCGAAGTCCTGCATGAACCGCGATGCACTTTAATGCCCGGGGTCAAGGCCTGGGTCAAAGGTGTTGCTAACCTGCGCGGGCGCCTGCTGCCGGTGATGGACCTGGGTGGTTTCCTCGGCCTTGCGCTGTCCAAGGCGCGCAAGCAGCGGCGGGTGCTGGTGGTGGAATACAACGATCTGTTTGTCGGGTTGCTGGTAGACGAGGTGGTGGGCATGCAGCATTTTGCACAAGACGCCTTGCTGGCGAGTGCCAGCCCCGGCGCGCCGTTTATCCAGGGCCAGTTCGACGGCGACCCGCCGTGGCAGGTCTTCAGCCCCTTCGCCCTGGCCCAGGCCCCAGGCTTCATGGACGTCGCCGCATGACCACCGCTACCGCGCCCAAACCCCAGGCCGGCTCGCGCAGCCGCTCACAGATCATCGTGCTGTTTATCGCACTGATCATGTTCATCATGCTGCTCTTCGCCAACTTCGCGTACCTCAACACCCAGTCCACCTACGACAAACAGTACATCGGCCACGCCGGAGAACTGCGGGTGCTGTCCCAGCGCATTGCCAAGAACGCTACCGAAGCCGCCGCCGGCAAGGCTGCTGCCTTCAAGCTGTTGGGTGACGCGCGTAACGATTTTGCCCAGCGCTGGGGCTACCTGAAAAAAGGCGACCCGCAAACCGGCCTGCCTGCGGCGCCCAGTGCGGTGCGGGCCGAGATGCGCGCAGTGCAGACCGACTGGGAAGCGCTGCTGAAAAACACCGACGCCATCCTCGCCAGCGAGCAGACCGTGTTGTCCCTGCACCAGGTGGCCGCGACCCTGGCCGAAACCGTGCCGCAATTGCAGATGGAATCGGAAAAGGTCGTCGACATCCTGCTACAACGTGGCGCCCCGGCCAGCCAGGTGGCCCTGGCCCAGCGCCAGTCGCTGCTGGCCGAACGTATTCTGGGGGCGGTCAACACCGTGCTGGCCGGCGACGAAACAGCCGCGCAGGCCGCCGACACCTTTGGCCGCGATGCCGCCCGTTTTGGCCAGGTGCTCAATGGCATGCTCAACGGCAACCCCGGCCTGCGCATCACCCAGGTCGAAGACCACGATGCCCGCGCGCGGCTGGCAGATATCGCCGAACTGTTCGAATTTGTCTCCGGCTCCGTGGATGAAATCCTCGAAACCTCACCGCAACTGTTTCAGGTGCGCGCCTCGGCGAGCAATATTTTCAATCTGTCGCAAACCCTGCTCGATGAAGCCTCGCACCTGGCCACCGGGTTTGAAAACCTCGCCAGCGGGCGCAGCTTCGACACCATTGGCGGCTACGTGCTGGGCCTGCTGGCGTTGGCCTCGATCATCCTGATTGGCCTGGTAATGGTGCGTGAGACCAACCGCCAACTGTACGAGACCGCCGAGAAGAACGAGCGCAACCAGAACGCGATCATGCGCCTGCTCGATGAAATCGAAGACCTGGCCGATGGCGACCTCACCGTGACGGCCTCGGTGACCGAAGACTTCACCGGCACCATCGCCGACTCCATCAACTATTCCGTGGACCAACTGCGCGATCTGGTCGCGACGATCAACCTCACCGCCGGCCAAGTTGCCGGTGCGGTGCAAGAAACCCAGGCCACCGCCATGCACTTGGCCCAGGCCTCGGAGCATCAGGCCCAGCAGATCGCCGAAGCGTCCACCGCGATCAACCAGATGGCCCAGTCCATCGACCAGGTATCGGCCAATGCCGCCGAATCCTCGGCCGTGGCGGAACGCTCGGTGGAGATTGCGAACAAGGGCAACGAGGTGGTTCACAACACCATCCACGGCATGGACAACATCCGCGAACAGATCCAGGACACCGCCAAGCGCATCAAGCGCCTGGGCGAATCGTCCCAGGAGATTGGCGACATCGTCAGCCTGATCGACGACATCGCCGACCAGACCAATATCCTCGCCCTCAACGCCGCCATCCAGGCGAGCATGGCCGGGGATGCCGGGCGCGGCTTTGCGGTGGTGGCGGATGAAGTGCAGCGACTGGCCGAGCGCTCATCGGCCGCCACGCGGCAGATCGAAACCCTGGTGAGGGCGATCCAGACCGACACCAACGAGGCGGTCATCTCCATGGAGCAGACCACCACCGAAGTGGTCCGCGGCGCACGGCTGGCCCAGGATGCCGGCGTGGCGCTGGAAGAGATTGAAGGCGTGTCGAAGACCTTGGCGGCGTTGATCCAGAGCATCTCCAATGCAGCGCAGCAGCAGACGTCATCGGCGGGGCAGATCTCCCTGACCATGAACGTGATCCAGCAGATCACTACGCAGACGTCGTCGGGGTCGACCGCGACTGCCGAAAGCATCGGTAACCTGGCGAAGATGGCGAGCCAGTTGCGCAGGTCGGTGTCGGGCTTCACCCTCCCGCCCCCGAAACAGGCAGATGACTGAAATGCATTCCAAATGTGGGAGGGGGCAAGTCCCCTCCCACATTGGATCTCAATCATTGTTGAGATCTGGGCAATACCAGCAACCCACGAATTCTAAGCGGAGCAGTTATGGTTGACCGGCACGACTACGTGGCCCTCGAATGGGTCAAGGGCGACATTGCCGAAACCCTGAAACAGGCCCGTTCGGCGCTGGATGCGTTTGTCGAAACCCATGACGATGACGTAATCTGCCAATGCCTGGCCGGTATCCATCAAGTGCATGGCGCGCTGCAAATGGTCGAGTTCTACGGCGCGGCGCTGCTCGCCGAAGAGATCGAAGAACTGGCCCTGGCGCTCCAGGCCGGGCAGGTCAGCCAGCGCGAGGAAAGTATCCGTCTGCTGCAACAGGCCCTTGGTCAACTGCCCCTGTACCTCGACCGCGTGCACAGCGCCCGCCGCGATCTGCCGTTGGTGGTGCTGCCGCTGCTCAACGACCTGCGCAGTGCGCGAGGTGAAAGCCTGCTCTCGGAAACCAGCCTGTTCAGCCCACAACTGCTGTCGATTGCGCCACTGCCCGATGAAGCCCTGGCCCAACGCGCAGTGCCGGACCTGCATGAACAACTGCGCCAATGGCATCAATTGCTGCAACAGGCCCTCGCCGGGTTGCTGCGTGAAGACCACGGCCCCAGCAATCTGGAAGACATGGCGCGTGTGTTCGCACGCCTTGAAGCCCTGTGCCAGGGCGCGCCATTGTTGCCGTTGTGGCAAGTGGCGTCGGCGCTGGTCGAAGGCATGCTCACCGGCGTTGTTGCCAACAGCCCGGCCTTGCGCAGCCTGCTCAAGGCCAGTGACAAGCAGCTCAAGCGTTTGCTGGCCCAAGGCATTGGCGGAATCAACCAGTCTGCGCCGGATGAGTTGCTCAAGAGCCTGTTGTTCTACGTCGCCAAAGTCACCCGGCCGACGCCGCGCATGCAAAGCCTCAAGGAACGCTACGGCCTGGATGAAGCCTTGCCCGACAGCGCCGTGGTCGACGCCGAACGTGCCCGCCTGGCCGGGCCGGACCGCAATGCCATGGGCTCGGTGCTCGGTGCGTTGTGTGAAGAGCTGGTGCGAGTCAAGGAGCGCCTCGACCTGTTCGTACGCAGCGACCGCCAACACACCCACGACCTTGATGCGCTGCTGGCGCCGCTGCGGCAGATCGCCGATACCCTGGCGGTGCTGGGGTTCGGCCAGCCGCGCAAAGTCATCATCGATCAGCTTGCGGTGGTACTGAGCCTGGCCCAAGGCCAACGCGAACCCAATGACGCCGTACTGATGGACGTCGCGGGCGCGCTGCTCTACGTCGAAGCCACCCTGGCCGGAATGGCCGGTACCGTCGAACCGGAAAGCCGCGAAGAAAGCCGCCTGCCCACCACCGACCTGACTCAGATTCACCAACTGGTGATCCGCGAGTCTTGCCAGTGCCTGAAGCAAGCCAAAGAGCTGGTGATTGACTGTATCGAAGCCGACTGGGACCGTCAGCGCCTGGAGTCCCTGCCGGAACTGCTGAGCCAGGTGCGCGGCGCATTGGCGATGATTCCGCTGCCGCGTGCAGCGAGCCTGATGCGCGGCTGCACCGATTACGTCGATGAGCAGTTGGTCGTCAACCATGACGCGCCGTCCGAGACGCAGTTGGCCCATTTTGCCGAGGTAATCAGCAGCCTGGAGTACTACCTCGAACGCATGCTCCAGGACCCCGACGCCGCCGGTGAACGGGTATTGGAACTGGCCACCCAGAGCCTCGCGGCGCTGGGTTACCTGCCTGCTGAAAAACCCTGGCGCCAGGCCTTGCTGGCCCCCGATGGCGTGCTGTCGACGGATGAGGCCCCGAGCCAATCCCAGTTCGACGCGTTGGCCAACCCCACGTCGCGCCTCAACCCGCCGGCTCTGCAACGCCCCGGTAGCCTGTTGCCACCCCCGGCTGATGAAGCGCCCATCGACGATGAACTGCGCGAAGTCTTCCTCGAAGAGACCGACGAAGTCCTCGACGTGCTGCACCGTCACTTACCCAACAGCGCGGACAAAACCGCCCAAGGCGAAATGCGCCGCGCCTTCCATACCTTGAAAGGCAGTGGTCGCATGGTGCGCGCCCTGGTGCTGGCCGAACTGGCATGGGCCGTGGAAAACCTGCTGAACCGTGTGCTCGAACGCAGCGTGGCCCTCGGCCCCGGAATCCAGCAGGTGCTGGATGATGCCGTGGCTTTGCTGCCGGAATTGATCGCCGACTTTGCGACGGACGACCAACACCAACGCGACGAAGTCGACGCACTGGCCGCTCGCGCCCACGCCTTGGCCGGTGGCGGCGCTGTATCCGCTGCCGAGCCCCATGACCCGATGCTGCTGGAGATCTTCCGCAATGAAGCCCAGAGCCACCTGGACAGCCTCAACCACTTCCTGCAACAGGCCGCCGAGCATGTGCCACTGCAAGTCAGCGATGAGCTGCAACGCGCCCTGCACACCCTCAAGGGCAGTGCCTACATGGCCGGCGTATTACCGATCGCCGAACTGGTGCGACCGCTGGATCACCTGACCCGCGAATACAAGGCCCATCGCCTGCCGCTGGATCTGGACGAAGTAGAGTTGCTGCTGGAAGCCGAAGCCCTGTTCCAGCGTGGCTTACGCCAACTGGACCGCGACCCTCTGGTGCCGATCAAGGGCGCGGCCGACCTGATTGGCCGCACCCAAACCCTGCTCGACCATCAGTTGGCCGCGCTGCTCGACGCGCCCAACACCGGCTTGCGCATCAAACGCGACCCGCAACTGATCACCAACTTCCTGGCCCAGGGCATGGACATCCTGCTCGACGCCGAAAGCCTGCTGCGGCGCTGGCAACAGCACCCCGGCGAGCGCCAGGAACTCACCGCTCTGCTGGATGAACTGACCACCCTGGGGGAGGGCGCACACACCGCCGACCTGCATCCCATCGACGAGTTGTGCGAAGCCTTGCTCGACCTCTATGGGGCGGTGGAAGAGAGCAGCCTGGCGGTCAGCGAGCGGTTTTTCCATGAGGCCGAACAGGCCCATGAAGCACTGATCAACATGCTTGACCAGTTGGCCGCCGGCCAGGAAATCAGCCCGGTGCCGGCCCGGGTGCAGGCCCTGCGCGACCTGCTGGACGATGCCCTCGACCCGTCCGCGACTGGCCTGATCAAAACCGACGGCAACCGTGCGCTGAGTATCGCTGAACTGGGCGCCGCCACCGCGCAGTTGGAGCATGAAACGGCGATGGACGATGAGATCGTCGAGATCTTCCTCGAAGAAGCCGTGGACATTCTCGACAGCGCCGGGCAGTCCCTCAAACGCTGGTTGCTGGAACCTGAAAACGCAGCACCGTTGTCCTCGTTGCAGCGCGACCTGCACACCCTCAAGGGCGGCGCGCGCATGGCCGAAATCGGCCCGGTGGGCGATCTGGCCTACGAATTGGAATGCCTTTACGAAGGCCTGGTGGACCGGCGCTACAGCTACAGCACCGAGCTGTCCCAGGTGCTCATGGCCAGCCATGAACGCCTGGCTTTACAGCTGGACGAACTGCACCGCCACCAGCCCTTGAGCGACAGCGCCGAGCTGGTTGCCAAGCTGCGCGAACTGCGCCAGAGCAGTACGCCCGCCGCACAGGCTCCTGCGCCTGAAACGGCGGGCGCCGACCCGGAATTGCTGGATATCTTCCTCGAAGAAGCCGCCGATATTCTCGACAGCTCCGGCAGCGCGCTGCTGCGCTGGCAAGCCGAGCCGAACAATCGCCAGGAAGTCGAGACCCTGCTGCGCGACTTGCACACCCTCAAGGGCGGCGCGCGCATGGTCGAGATCGGACCGATTGGTGACCTGGCCCATGAGCTTGAGTTTCTCTACGAAGGGCTATCGGCCGGCTTGCTCGCACCGTCCGCCGAACTGTTCGCGCTGCTGCAAGGCTGCCATGACCGCCTGGCGCAGATGATCGACGCCGTGGCAGACGGCTTGCCCGTGGGCGCGGTGGACAAGCTTATCGGACGCATCAGAAGCCTGGTGCACCCAAGCGTAGAAGCAGTGGCACCGGTCGCATTGCCCGCAGGCAAGACCGAGGCGGTCGTTGATCCCGCCGCCGACATGGTGAAGATCTCCGCTGATCTGCTGGATGACCTGGTCAATCTGGCCGGCGAGACCTCGATCTTCCGTGGTCGGATTGAACAGCAAGTCAATGACGCACGCATCGCCCTGACCGAGGTGGAAACCACCATCGAGCGCATGCGCGATCAACTGCGCCGCCTCGACACCGAAACCCAGGGCCGCATCCTCAGCCGCCAACAGGCCGAGGCGGAGCGCCTGGGCTATGAAGACTTCGACCCGTTGGAAATGGACCGCCATTCGCAGTTGCAGCAATTGTCACGTGCGTTGTCCGAATCCGCCTCCGATTTGCTCGATCTGAAGGACACCCTCGACCGTCGCAACGAGGACGCGCACGCCCTGTTGCAGCAACAGGCACGCATCAATACCGAATTGCAGGAAGGCCTGATGCGCACGCGCATGGTGCCGTTCGAACGCATGCTGCCACGCCTCAAACGCATCGTGCGCCAGGTGGCGGGCGAGTTGGGCAAGGACGTGGAATTCATCGTCGGCAACGCCGAAGGTGAGATGGACCGCAACGTGCTGGAACGCATGGCGGCGCCTTTGGAACACATGCTGCGCAACGCCGTCGATCATGGCCTGGAATCCAGTGAGGCGCGCCTGCTGGCCGGCAAGCCGAAAAAGGGCCGCATCACCCTGGACCTGACCCACGAAGGCGGCGACATCGTGTTCGACATGCGCGACGACGGCGCTGGCGTGCCCCTGGACGCGGTGCGGCGCAAGGCGATCAAGCGTGGTTTGCTCGGCCCTCATCAAGAGATCAGCGACCGCGACGTGTTGCAGTTTATCTTGCAGCCGGGGTTCTCCACTGCCGAGAAAATCACCCAGATTTCCGGACGTGGCGTGGGCATGGACGTGGTGCATGAAGAAGTACGCCAGCTTGGCGGCTCGATGTTCATTGAGTCGACGCCGGGCGAGGGCGTGCATTTTCGCATTCGTTTGCCGTTCACCGTGTCGGTCAACCGTGCGCTGATGGTGCAGTGCGCGGACGATCAATACGCGATCCCGCTCAATACCATCGAAGCGTTGGTGCGGGTGCTGCCCCATGAGCTGGCTGGGCACTATCAGCAAGATCCGCCACGCTATGAATATGCCGGGCAGAGCTACGAGTTGTTCTACCTGGGCGACCTGCTGCACACCGTCGGCCGGCCTAAATTATTGGGCCAATACCAACCGGTACCGGTGTTGCTGGTGCAGTGCAATGAGCGCCGCGTGGCGGTGCATGTGGACGCCATGGCCGGTACCCGGGAGATCGTGGTCAAGGGCCTGGGGCCGCAGTTTGCCGGGGTGCAGGGGTTGTCCGGCGCGACCATCCTGGGCGACGGCCGCGTGGTGCTGATCATCGACTTGCTTGCGCATATCCGCGAACGGCAACCGGCGTTGCCGGCCCAGTCGGTGGATGCGCCGCTGATCCTCAACGACCCACTGAAAAAGCGCCCGCTACTGGTGCTGGTGGTGGACGACTCGGTCACCGTGCGTAAAGTCACCAGCCGCCTGCTGGAACGCAACGGCATGAACGTGCTCACCGCCAAAGATGGCATCGACGCCCTCGCGTTGCTCGAAGAACACACCCCGGACCTGATGCTGCTCGACATCGAAATGCCGCGCATGGACGGTTTTGAAGTGGCCACGCAAGTGCGCAACGACCCACGCCTGATGCGCCTGCCGATCATCATGATCACCTCCCGCACCGGCCAGAAACACCGCGACCGCGCCATGGCCATTGGCGTCAACGACTACCTCGGCAAGCCGTATCAAGAGTCGGTGCTGCTGGACAGCATCGCCTACTGGAGCAAGTCCCATGCTTGACCACCGCACCAGCCAACTCACCGGCCTGCTGCTACCCCTGGCTGACCGTCACCTGGTGCTGCCCAACGTCGCCGTGGCCGAGTTGATCGACTTCCAACGCGGCGAACCGGCCAGCGATGCGCCGCCGTGGTATCTGCGGCAAGTGACGTGGCGGGATCGGCAGATTCCGTTGATCAGTTTCGAAGCCGCGTGCGGCGAGGCCAGCGTGACTGGCGAACGCTCACGGATCGTGGTGTTGAACGCGCTGGGCGGGCGACCGACGTTGAAGTTCATTGCGTTGGTGATCCAGGGGATTCCCCGGTCGTACAAGCTCGACAGCGAGTTGAGCTACGTGGACGTGCCGCTGTGCCCGTTGGAACTGGCGGCGGTGCAGGTGGGGGAACAGGTGGCGAAGGTGCCGGACCTCATGGGGTTGGAAGCCTTGCTGGTCGAATCCGGATTGGCCTGAACACTCTTCTCAAATTCAGTGAGACCTACTGTGGGAGCTGGCTTGCGCTCGGCTCCAGCCCTCAATCAATCCGCGCAAACCGCTCAATCACCGGCTGCTCCCGGTGCTCGGCCTGCCACAAATCGTAGGCACTTTGCATCGACAACCATAGCTGCGCGGTACTCACACCGGCCCGTTCCAACCGAACGGCAAGGTCCGGGCTGACCGGGGCGTGGCCATGCAAGATCCTTGAAAAAGTCTCGCGGGCGAAGCCAAGACGTCGCGCCATTTCGGTAATGGTGATGCCCAGGGCAGGGATTACATCTTCAAGCAAGATTTCACCGGGGTGAGGTGGGTTGTGCATGCCCATATCGATACCTCTACTCAGTGGTAGTCAAGATAATCGACCAGTTCGACCTGGACACTTCCCAGCGCGCCATTATGCTCGGGATTCAGCAAATGGCCGAGTTGGGGCAATTATTGGTGGATAGAGCGCTGGAGCAGGTCAGCCCTTCTGCGCAAGCGGTCCCAAACAGGGACTGATCAGTCCCTGTTTGGGACCGCTATCTCACAGACACCACTGAGCAAATGTGGGAGGGGGCTTGCCCCCGATGGCTGAGTGTCAGTTGATACATCACTTAGCTGACACACAGACACCACATCTTGACCTTCAGCTGGCTCGGGTCAGCGTTTGCTGACGGTCCATTACTCCAGCCGTAACGATCCACCGCCGGGCTTGATTGATGGCCCCCTGAATCACTCCTAAGGTAAGCCCACGACAGCAACCCTCGTGGAGCGACCATGACAACAATAACTACCCCCGACTCGCGCTGGACGCGGCGGCGCGATGAGAAGCAGCGGCGGCTCGGGCTGGTCAAGAAGTACGCAGACGGGGCCGTGCTGCCCAGTGACAGGATCGTCGAAGCGCTTGAAGCCTTGATCCTGCCGGGCGACCGCGTTGTATTGGAGGGCAACAACCAGAAACAAGCCGATTTCCTCTCGCGCTCCCTGGCCAAGGTCGACCCCGCCAAGCTCCACGATTTGCACATGATCATGCCCAGTGTCGGCCGTTCCGAGCACTTGGACCTTTTTGAAAAGGGCATCGCCCGCAAGCTCGATTTTTCCTTTGCCGGCACCCAATCCCTGCGCATCAGCCAGTTGCTCGAAGACGGCCTGCTGGAAGTCGGTGCGATCCACACTTACATCGAACTCTACGCACGGCTGGTGGTGGACCTGATCCCCAACGTGGTGCTCTCCGCCGGTTTCATGGCCGACCGTGCCGGCAATATCTACACCGGCGCCAGTACCGAAGACACGCCAGCGCTGATCGAACCCGCCGCGTTCAGCGATGGCATCGTGATCGTGCAGGTCAACCAGTTGGTGGACGATGTCACCGACTTGCCCCGCGTCGACATCCCGGCGAGCTGGGTGGATTTTGTGGTGGTGGCCGACAAGCCGTTCTACATCGAGCCGCTGTTCACCCGCGACCCGCGCCACATCAAGCCAGTCCACGTGCTGATGGCGATGATGGCGATCCGTGGCATCTACGAAAAACACAATGTCCAGTCGCTCAACCATGGCATCGGTTTCAACACCGCCGCCATCGAGCTGATCCTGCCCACCTACGGCGAATCCCTCGGCCTGAAGGGCAAGATCTGCCGCAACTGGACCCTCAACCCGCACCCGACGCTGATCCCGGCGATCGAAAGCGGTTGGGTGCAAAGCGTGCATTGCTTCGGCACCGAATTGGGCATGGAGAACTACATCGCCGCACGCCCGGATGTGTTCTTCACCGGACGCGATGGCTCGATGCGCTCCAACCGCATGTTCTGCCAACTCGCCGGCCAATACGCGGTAGACCTGTTTATCGGCGCCACCCTGCAAGTGGATGGCGACGGCCACTCCAGCACCGTGACTCGTGGCCGCCTCGCCGGCTTTGGCGGCGCGCCGAACATGGGCCACGACCCACGTGGCCGTCGCCACGGTACCCCGGCATGGTTGGATATGCGTCACGACGATGCGCCAGAGGCCTTGTTGGAGCGCGGCAAAAAGCTCGTGGTGCAAATGGTCGAGACCTTCCAGGAGGGCGGCAAACCCACCTTCGTCAACACCCTCGACGCGGTGGAAGTGGCACGTAAAAGCGGCATGCCGCTGGCGCCGATCATGATCTACGGCGACGACGTCACCCACCTGCTTACCGAAGAAGGCATCGCCTACCTGTACAAGGCGCGCTCCCTGGAAGAGCGCCAGGCGATGATTGCCGCCGTCGCCGGGGTGACCGCCATCGGCCTGCGTCACAACCCCAAGGACACCGCGCGCATGCGCCGCGAGGGCCTGATCGCCTTGCCCGAAGATCTGGGCATCCGTCGTACCGACGCCACCCGCGAGCTGTTGGCCGCCAAGAGCGTGGCCGATCTGGTGGACTGGTCCGGTGGCCTGTACAACCCGCCCGCCAAATTCAGGAGCTGGTAAATGCGCGCTCTTAAACTGCACGAACTCAGCCTCGCGGATCGCCTGGCGGACATGGCCGTTGATGCATTGATCGATGAAGCCGACCTGTCGCCCAAACCTGCCCTGGTGGACCGTCGCGGCAATGGCGCCCACAGCGATTTGCACCTGGGGCTGATGCACGCCTCGGCGCTGTCGTTGTGGCCGATGTTCAAGGAAATGGCCGAAGCTGCGCTTGAAATCGGTGAGGTCGGCTTGCCCCTGCGCGAAGCCCTCGGGCGGATCGGCCGTGAAGGTGAGCAAGTGATGCTGATCACCACCAACGGTGTAAACACCCATCGCGGCGCGATCTGGGCGCTCGGCTTGCTCACTGCTGCGGCAGCCCTGGAACCTCGCGCAGTAACGCTGAATGCCGCCCGATTGGCCCTGCTCAACGACCGCTACGCCCCACAATCGCGGAGCCACGGTGCTGAGGTCGCGCAACGCTACGGCGCCCGTGGAGCCCGTGAAGAAGCACAACTTGGCTTCCCCTCGGTGATGCAACGCGGCCTGGTGCAACTGCACAAAAGCCGCAGCCAGAACGCCGGCGAACAGAACGCACGCCTCGACGCCTTGCTGGCGATCATGACCGAGCTGGCCGACACCTGCGTGCTTTACCGCGCCGGCACCGAAGGCTTGCACGCGATGCAGCGTGGCGCCCAGGCAGTGCTCGACGCGGGCGGCAGCGCAAGCCTCGCCGGGCGCCGCCAGCTGCATGAGCTCGACCACCAATTGCTGGCCCTGAATGCCTCCCCCGGCGGCGCCGCCGACCTGTTGGCCGCCTGCCTGTTTATCGACCGCCTCGACGGAGCGTTGTGATGGAAACCTTATCCTTTGAGTTCCCCGCCGGGCAGCCGCCGAAAGGTCGTGCGCTGGTGGGTTGCGTCGGCTCCGGCGACCTGGAAGTCCTGCTGGAACCGGGCACGCCCGGCACGCTGACCATTCAGGTACAGACCTCGGTGAATGGCGCTCAGCAACGCTGGCAGCATGTGTTCGAACGCATCTTCCAGGAGCAGACGCCGCCCGCCCTGAAGATTGATATCCACGATTTCGGTGCCACCCCCGGCGTGGTGCGCTTGCGCCTGGAGCAGGGTTTCGAGGAGCTCGGCCATGATTGATTTCTCCAGACACAGCTTCGTTGAGCTGGGCGCTCGGCAGCGGGCCAAGGCCTTGCTGGACGCCGGCACGTTCCGCGAATTGATCGACCCGTTCCAACGGGTCATGTCGCCCTGGCTCAGCCGCCAGGGCGTGGTGCCCCAGGCTGACGACGGCGTGATCATCGCCAAGGGCAGCATCGATGGCTTACCGGTGGTGATCGCGGCCATCGAAGGCAATTTCCAGGGCGGCAGCCTGGGTGAGGTCGGCGGCGCAAAAATCGCCGGCGCGCTGGAACTGGCCGCCGAGGACAACCGCAAAGGCATTGCGACCCGCGCCGTGCTGCTGCTGGAAACCGGCGGCGTGCGATTGCAGGAAGCCAACCTGGGCCTGGCTGCGATTGCTGATATCCACGCGGCGATTGTCGACCTGCGCCAATACCAACCGGTGATCGGTGTGGTGGCGGGCAGCGTTGGCTGTTTTGGCGGCATGTCCATTGCCGCCGGATTGTGCAGCTATCTGGTGGTGACCCGCGAAGCGCGCCTGGGCCTCAACGGCCCGCAAGTGATCGAGCAGGAAGCCGGGCTGGAGGAGTACGACTCCCGTGACCGCCCGTTTATCTGGAGCCTTACCGGCGGCGAGCAGCGCTTCAACAGCGGTCTCGCCGACCGTTATGTGGCCGACGATGTGGCGCAGATCCAACAGACCGTCACCGCGTTGCTGCATCAAGGCATGCCCGCTCAACAGCGCAGCCAGCAGGCTGATCTGTATCTTGCACGCCTGGCCGAACTGGACGCGGCGGCGCAAATCGACCCGGCGACGGTTCGCGATCTGTATCAGGGAGAACGCTCATGAGAGGTTTGCAGTGGTTCAACGCATTGAGCGCCGGCGCCGCACCTGTTGACGGGTTGCCGGCTTCGCTGAAAGTCGCCGATGGCCCATTAGGTCGTTTTATCGCCGTGGTCACGGATGAGCAAAACCGCTTCCCTCGTGCCCGCAATGGCGAAGTCGGCCTGCTGGAAGGCTGGGGGTTGGCCAAGGCCGTGGATGAAGCCATCGCTCGCGGCGACAAGCGTCCCATCATTGCTATCGTCGATGTGCCGAGCCAAGCCTATGGCCGTCGTGAAGAAGCCTTGGGCATCCATCAAGCCCTGGCCGCCGCCGCCGACAGCTACGCCCGCGCCCGATTGGCCGGGCATCCGGTGATCGCGCTACTGGTGGGCAAGGCCATGTCCGGTGCTTTCCTCGCCCACGGCTACCAGGCCAATCGCCTGATCGCCCTGCGCGATCCTGGTGTGATGGTGCACGCCATGGGCAAGGCGTCGGCGGCGCGGGTGACCCTGCGCAGCGTCGAAGAGCTGGAAGTATTGGCCGCCAGCGTGCCGCCCATGGCCTATGACATCGACAGTTACGCCAGCCTTGGTTTGCTGTGGGAAACCTTGACGGTGAGCCAGATTGAACAGCCTACGGCGGACGATGTGGCGCGGGTCAGTGATTGTCTGGTGAGTGCGATCAAGGACATTGGCACGTCCGATTTGAGCGGACGCCTCGGCGCCACCAATCGTGCCGCTTCCAGCCACGTGCGCCAACTGTTGCGCGAGCAATGGTGAACGCCCACGACCTGCTCTGGGGCATGACCCCGGCGCATCTGCCCGCCGACGCACCGGCCTGGGCGGTGGACGTGATCAGCGCCGGTCACCCGGTGGTGGTGCGTCGCGCCCTCGCCGAGCCGGGCGAGGTGGCGATCGGTGTGCGTGGGCGTTTGCGCGAACAGCGTTTTGCCGCCGTGATGCCGATGGCGGCGGTGCGTCGGCGCGTGGTGCCGGAGGCGTTGCGCGCCGTGATCTCGACCCGGGATTTGCCCGCGATGCAGGCATTGCAGCAGGTGCGACCGGTGCTGGGCCAGGCAAGCTGGGGCGTCAGTGGCAGTGCGGGTTTTGAGTTGGCGAGCGGTATTGAAGCGCTGCATGCGATGAGTGACCTGGATTTGATCCTGCGCGCACCTGAGCCGCTGGATCGCAACGATGCGCGGGCGCTTCTGGAACAATTGGATAAGGCGGCGTGCAGCGTTGACCTGCAGCTGCAAACCCCGTTCGGCGCCGTCGCCTTGCGCGAATGGGCCGGGCCGTCACGCCGCGTATTGCTCAAAACCGTCAGCGGTGCGCACCTTGTACTCGACCCCTGGCAGGCCGTGGCATGAGCAGTCTGCTGGTGTTTCCGGGGCAGGGCGCCCAGCGCACGGGCATGCTCCAGGCGTTGCCGGCCGACATCCTGGCCGAGGCCAGCGATGCCTTGGGCGAAGACGTGCGCCGGCTCGACTGCGCGCAAGCCTTGGCCAGTACCCGCGCCGTGCAACTGTGCCTGTTGATCGCCGGCGTGGCGCACGCTCGCCTCCTGCAACACACCCCGGATTACGTGGCTGGTCTGTCCATCGGTGCCTACCCGGCAGCGGTAATCGCCGGCGCGCTGGCGTTTGCCGATGCGGTCAGGTTGGTCAGCCTGCGTGGTGAGCTGATGCAACAGGCTTATCCAAAGGGCTATGGCATGACTGCTTTGATAGGCCCGCAGTTATCCACCGTCGAAACCTTGCTGGCTGAGGTCCACAGCCCGCAAACCCCGGTGTACCTGGCCAATATCAATGCCGACAACCAGACCGTCATCGCCGGCAGTGATGCCGCCATGAAGCGCGTTGCCGAGCGCATCAAAGGCAATGGCGTCGCCAAGCGCCTGGCGGTCAGCGTGCCGTCCCATTGCGCATTGCTGGAGCAACCGGCCCAGGCGCTGGCGCAAGCGTTCGTTGCACTGAAGGCACCGCGTATCACCTATTTGAGCAGCACCCGTGCGCGGCCGATCCACAATCCCGAGCAACTGCGCGACGACTTGGCCTTCAACATGTGCCGCGTGGTCGACTGGCGCGGCACCGTGCAAAGCGCCTATGAGCGCGGCGTGCGCCTGCAAATCGAACTGCCGCCGGGCGCCGTGCTCACCGGTCTGTCACGCCGCGTATTCGAACAAGGTACGGTGATCGCCTGCGAAGGCGCGCGCCTGGACACGTTGCAGGCCCTGCTGCAAGAGGAGGAGCGCCGCCACCGATAAAGCACCACCCAAGGCTTTCGAAGCACAAAAACAACAATTTCGATCGAGCACTTTGAGGACAACAACAATGATTATCTACGGTGTGGCGTTTCTGGCGCTCTGCACGTTGGCTGGCCTGTTTGTCGGTGAACTGCTGGGTAAGTGGATGGGTATTCCTGCCAACGTCGGCGGGGTGGGCATCGCCATGTTGCTGCTGATTGGCCTGGGCAGTTACCTCGGCAAGCGGGGCTTGTTTACCGGCAAGTCGGAGCAGGGCGTGAGTTTCTGGGCGGCGATCTATATCCCTATCGTGGTGGCCATGGCGGCCCAGCAGAACGTGTATGGCGCCATCAGTGGCGGGCCCATGGCGATACTGGCCGGGACCCTGGCCGTGGTGCTGGGCTTTGCCCTGGTGCCGGTGTTGGTGCGCATCGGCAATCGTGAGCCGAGCGCGGCCGTTCCCACCAAAGAGGCGGGGTGATCGCCATGTACGAATCCTTGATGAAAGTGATCACCGGCTACGGCCTGATCAGCGGTTTCGCGGTGATCGGCCTGACCATGTGGGTGTCCTACTGGATCTCCGACACCTTTACCAAAGGCCGCCTGCACGGCTCAGCCATCGCCATCCTGCTCGGGCTGGTGCTGTCGTACGTCGGTGGTGCCTTCACGGGTGGCGCCAAGGGTGTGGTGGATATTCCGTTGTTGTCGGGCATCGGCCTGTTGGGTGGGGCGATGCTGCGCGATTTCGCGATTGTCGCCACGGCGTTTGGTGTGAGTGTCGATGAGCTCAAGCGCGCTGGATACGTGGGTGTGCTTGCGCTGTTTGTCGGGGTGGGCTCGTCGTTTGTCGCCGGCGTCGGCGTGGCCATGGCGTTCGGTTACACCGATGCGGTGAGCCTCACCACCATTGGCGCGGGCGCCGTGACCTACATCGTCGGCCCGGTGACTGGCGCGGCGATTGGTGCCAGCTCCGAGGTGATGGCGTTGTCGATTGCTGCGGGGTTGATCAAGGCCATTCTGGTGATGGTGATGACGCCGTTCGTGGCACCGCTGATCGGTTTGAACAATCCGCGCAGTGCGGTGATTTTTGGTGGGTTGATGGGCACGTCCAGCGGCGTGGCGGGCGGGTTGGCGGCGACTGATCCGAAGCTGGTGCCTTACGGCTGTTTGACCGCAGCGTTCTATACGGCGCTGGGGTGTCTGCTGGGGCCGTCGTTGCTGTTTTTGCTGATGCGGGGGTTGGTGGGCTGATTTCGGGATTTGTGCTGTCTGGTGTGGCGCTATCGGGGGCAAGCCCCCTCCCACATTTTTAATTGCGGATACATTCAAGTGTGGGAGGGGACTTGCCCCCGATAGCGGTCTCAGGCCTGCCGATTGGCATACATCCGACACTCCGCCAACAGCGCCAGTAAATTCGGGTCACGTTCCTTGGCCTTCAAGAACACCACGCCAATCTGCTGCTGCAACCGATACCTGGGTTGCAGCGGTATCAGCTTCACGCGGTTCTCATACACCGCCGCAATTCGCCCCGGCAGCAGCGCATAACCCACCCCCGAACTGACCATGCTCAACAGCGTGAAGATGTCATTGACCTGCATCGCCACTTTCGGCTCGAACCCCGCTTGCTTGAACACCCGGTTGCCATCCTGGTGAGTGGCGAAGCCTTGGGTGAGGGTGATGAAAGTAGCGTCGCGCACGTCGGCCAGGTCGATTTCGCGTTCACGGTCGAAGGGTGAATCGGCCGGTGTGGCGAGGAAGATGTCGTCGGAGAACAGCGCAATCTGCTCGCAATCGGGGTCGTTGGCGTGTTCGTCGAGTGAGATCAGGATCGCGTCCACTTCCATGTTCTTGAGCTTGTAGAGCAGGTCGAAGTTGGAGCCCAGGATCAGGTCGATGTTGAGCTCGCTGCGGCGGATCTTCAGGCCCATGATCAGCTGCGGCACGGTTTTGACCGTCAGCGAATACAGCGAGCCCAGCTTGAAACGCTCGGCGGAAAAACCCGCGGCTTCGCGGGTCAGGCGCACGCTGTCGACCACATCGGCCACCAGTTTCTGTGCGCGTTCTTCGAGCACGTAGGCACTTTCCAGCGGTGTGAGGTTGCGCCCTTCGTGTTTGAACAGCGGGCAGCGCAGGGCGTTTTCCAGGGAGTGGATGGCGCGGTGCACGCTGACGTTGCTGGTTTGCAACTCGGCCGCGGCGCGGGCCAGGTTGCCGGTACGCATGAACGCCAGGAAGATTTCGAGCTTTTTGAGGGTGAATTCTTCGTCGATCAGCATGGCCGCAGGCTCTTGTTCGAATGTTCCCGATTGTGCCCGCAAAACTGCGCGGCGTCGCTGGAACGTCATGCGGCACTTGCACTCTTAAGCCCAAGGCGGGAGGCTTGCCGCCAGCCGTTAATGGTTACAGGAGGTCGGTAACACATGTATCACGGGGAACGATTCAACGCCTGGAGCCATTTGCTCGGTGCAGTCGCGGCGTGTATTGGCGCCGTGTGGATGTTGGTGGTGGCAAGCCTCGATGGCAGCCCCTGGAAGATCGTCAGCGTGGCGATTTATGGTTTTACGCTGATGGTGCTGTACAGCGCGTCGACCGTGTACCACAGCGTGCGCGGGCGGCGAAAAGAGATCATGCAGAAGGTCGATCACTTTTCGATCTACCTGTTGATCGCCGGCAGTTACACGCCGTTCTGCCTGGTGACACTGCGCGGCCCGTGGGGCTGGACGCTGTTCGGCATCGTGTGGGGGCTGGCGGTGATTGGCATTTTGCAGGAGATCAAGCCGCGCTCCGAGGCGCGCGTTTTGTCGATCGTCATCTACGCAGTGATGGGCTGGATTGTCCTGGTGGCGGTCAAGCCGCTGATCGCCGCATTGGGCACCGCTGGGTTTACCTGGCTGGCGTCGGGCGGGGTGTTGTACACCGTCGGCATTATCTTTTTTGCCCTGGAGGACCGCCTGCGGCACTCCCATGGGATCTGGCATCTGTTTGTGATCGGCGGCAGCCTGCTGCATTTCGTGGCGATCATGCGCTACGTGCTATAGGCGTTCCAGCAACTCACAGGCGCGGCTGCCGAAGATCTCCAACAGCTTGGCCAACATATGCGGTGGTGGCTCATTGGCGCGGGTCAGGGCGTACAGGGTGATCGGCAGCGGCGGCGTGAGAGGGCGGATGCAGGTAGTGGCCGTCGAGGCGCCCAGTGCGGTGAAGGGGTCGATCACGGTCAACCCCGCGCCGGACTCGACCATCGCGCGCGCCAATGAATAGGTTTGCACCGAGATCGTCACCCGTGGCGCCGGTTCGACACTCTCCAGGTAGCTGTCGAGTTTGGCGGCCAGCGGGTCGGCGCTGGATAACCCAATCAGCGGCGCGCCGGCCAGGTCGGCCAATGGTAACGGCTGATGCAGTTCCGCATCCGGCCAATAGCCTTTGGACGCCAACGCCACCAGCACGCCGTTGGCCAGCACTTGGGTGGTCAACCCCGGATGGCCTGAGAAGTTGAGCGTCAGCGCCAGGTCAATCTCGCGCATCAACAGCTTTTGCACCAGTTCGCGGCTATGGTCGCTGGACAGTTCACAGGCCATGTCCGGGTAGTCGCGCTTCCATTCCAGAATCGCCGGTGGCAGCAGCGATAGCGCCAGCGCGGGGATGGCACCGATGCGCACGCTTTGTCCCGGCGCACGGCGCAAGCTCTTGGCCAGGCGCCGCACCCCTTGCAGGCTCGCGGTGACTTTCTCGACTTCGCTTTCCAGCGCCAGGGCTTCCGGTGTGGGTTGCAACTTGCCGCGCACGCGCAGGAACAAGGGGAAACCCAGCTGCAATTCGGCGTGCTGCAACACTTTGGTCACTGCGGGTTGCGACACGTGCAGCAGTTGCGCGGCGGCGCTGACGGAGCCGGTCTGGCGGATCGCCTGGAAGATCTCGATATGACGCAAGCGCATGGCAAGTCCATAACCTTTGTTTATAGGTGGCCCATCTTTATTCATTGTCGGTGGCCTGTCACCTGCGCCTACGCTTGAAGCCTCTGATTTAAGCGGGTGGCAGCGATGGTGTGCATCATTGGCGGTGGGGTGATCGGTTTGGCCAGCGCCTACGCGTTGGTACGCGCAGGCCATGAGGTGACAGTGATCGACGCCCGCGACAGCCTGGGCAGCGAGACCAGTTACGCCAACGGCGGGCAGTTGTCCTACCGCTATGTGGCGCCGTTGGCCGACGCCGGTGTGCCGCTGCAAGCGATTGGCTGGCTGTTGCGCGGTGATTCGCCGTTGAAGCTGCGCCCGCGCCTGGACCCGCAACAGTGGCGCTGGATGGCCGCGTTCATTGGCGCCTGCCGTGGCTCGGTGAACACGCGTAACGCGGCCCACCTGCTGCGTCTGGCCTCCCTGAGCCAGAGCACCCTGCAACAATGGCGTGTCGACGACCGCCTGGGCGACTTCGATTGGCGGCGCAACGGCAAGCTGGTGACGTTTCGCACTGCCGACACGTTTGAGCGAGCGCGCAATAAGGTCACCGATGTCTTGCAGCAACAGGTTCTTTCCACGCTGGATTGCGTCCGCCTGGAACCTGCACTGGCCCACGCGGCGCAGGGTTTTGTCGGCGGTATCTACACGCCGAATGAGGAAGTGGCGGACTGTTATGCCTTTTGCCAACGGCTGGCGCAGCGGCTTGAAGCTTCGGGGCGCTGTACCTTTATGCTGGGGCGCAAGGTGACTGGGGTTCGTCACGCCGACGGTGCAGTCACGGCCATCGAGTTGGGCGATGACGTGATGCCGGTCGAGCAACTGGTGCTGGCTGCCGGGCATCGCAGCGCGGAACTGGGGTTGCCGGGGTTGTCGCTGCCTTTGTATCCGCTCAAGGGCTACAGCCTGAGCGTGCCGATTGGCCCGCAGCATCAGGCGCCGAATGTGAGCATCACCGACTACGACCGCAAGATCGTCTACGCACGCATCGGCGAACAACTGCGGGTCGCGGCGATGGTGGATATCGTCGGCTTCGATGCCGGCCTTGAGCCCAAACGACTGGCGCTGATGAAACGTCAGGCTGTCGAGACATTTCCTACAGCGGGTGACTACGACCATGGGGTGGAATGGGCCGGCATGCGCCCCGCCACGCCTACCGGTGTGCCGCTGATCGGCGCCAGCGTCTATCGCAACCTGTGGCTGAACCTGGGCCATGGCGCGCTGGGCTTCACCCTGGCGTGCGGCAGCGGCCACCTGTTGGCCGAACTGATCGGCCAGCGCACACCGTCCATTGATATGCAGGGCCTGGCGCCCCGCGCCGCTTGAGGATGCACACATGACCATCAACCGAATCAGCAGCAACGAGCGTCTTTCGGGTGCCGTGACCTATAAGGACTTGGTGTTCCTATCCGGCCAGGTGCCGGGTGACGGTCAGGATGTAGCGACACAAACCCGCGAAGTGCTGGCCAAGATCGACGGGCTGCTGGCCCATGCGGGCAGTGACAAGGATCACCTGCTCAATGCAACCATTTACCTGAAAGACATCGGCACCGGCTTTGCACCGATGAACGAGGAGTGGTCGGCGTGGCTGTCGCCGGGGATGGCGCCCACTCGCACCACCTTGCAGGCGGAGCTGGCACGGCCGAGCGTGCTGGTGGAAATCAGCGTCATTGCTGTACGTAAATAACCAACGGAGCATAACAATGAAAAAAATCCTGTTGACCGGCTGTACATTGGGGCTGTTGTTCGGGGCTCAGGTTCAGGCCAATGAACCGGCGCTGAACGGCACGTTGAGCAAGATCGCCAACGCCAAGTCCATCACCCTGGGCTATCGCGATGCGTCGGTGCCGTTTTCCTATGTGGGGGATCACAGCGGCAAGCCCATGGGCTATTCGGTGGACCTGGCGAGCAGGATTGTCGAGCGCGTCCAGCAGAAAACCGGGTTGGCGGACCTCAAGGTGAAGTACAACCTGGTGACGTCCCAGACCCGAATTCCGCTGGTGCAGAACGGCACCGTCGACCTGGAATGCGGCTCCACTGGCGTGACCGCCGAGCGGCAGAAGCAGGTGGCGTTTTCCTATGGGTTTATCTACGTGAAAGGCCAGTTGCTGACGGCCAAAGACAGTGGCATCAAAGGCTTCAGCGATCTTGCGGGCAAGAACGTGGTGACCACCGCCGGCACCACCAACGAACGTTTTCTCAAAAGCTACAACGCCGAGCGCAAAACCAATATGTTCGTGATCAGCGCCAAGGATCACGGCGAGGCGTTCAAGATGCTGGAGACTGGCCGCGCAGTGGCGTTCTACATGGACGACGCGCTGCTCTATGGCGAGCGCGCCAAAGCCAGGGACCCGCACAATTGGGTCGTGGTGGGCGAGGAGCAGTCGCGGGAGATCTACAGCTGCATGGTGCGCAAGGACGATCCGCAGTTTCTCGCGGTGGTCAACGACACCTTGGGTGAGTTGTACCGCAGCGGCGAGATCAACGGGATCTACCAGCGCTGGTTTGAACAACCGATTCCGCCCAAGGGCCTGAACCTGGAGTTCCCGATGACCAGTGAGTTGAAGGCGATCATTGCCAAACCGGTCAGCGACCCTGTCGAGTAAGACGGGGTAATCCAATCCAAATGTGGGAGGGGGCAATCTCCCTCCCACATTTTTGACTGGGTTGGCAAAGGCGGTTAGAAGTCGCCCCAGAGTTGTTGGGCGACGGCCAATGCGACGACGGGCGCGGTCTCGGTGCGCAACACCCGCGGACCCAGGCGCGCTGCATGGAAGCCGGCACTTTGGGCAGTGTCGACTTCATGGTCGGTCAAGCCGCCTTCCGGCCCGATCAGGAAGGCCAGGCTCGACGGCTTGGCATGGCTGATCATCGGCTCGGCCACCGGGTGCAGCACCAGCTTGAGGTCAGCTTCGGCCTGTTTCAGCCAGTCCGCCAGCAACAGCGGTGGGTGAATCAGCGGCACCGTGGAGCGTCCGCATTGCTCACACGCACTGATCGCCACTTGGCGCCAGTGCAGCAGGCGCTTGTCGGCGCGTTCGTCCTTGAGGCGCACTTCGCAGCGGTCGCTGAAAATCGGCGTGATTTGGTTGACCCCCAATTCAGTGGCTTTCTGGATCGCCCAATCCATGCGTTCGCCTCGGGACAGGCCCTGGCCGAGGTGGATGTGCAGCGGCGATTCAGCCTGGCCGTTGAAGCTTTCGGTGAGGTTTACGGTGACACGTTTTTTCCCGACCTCCAGCAAGGTGCCGCGAAACTCCTGGCCGGAGCCGTCGAACAATTGCACGGCGTCGCCGTCGACCATGCGCAGCACGCGGCTGATGTAGTGCGCCTGGGCTTCGGGCAGTTCATGGTCACCGAGGCTCAGCGGGGTGTCGGTGAAAAAGCGGGACAGTCTCATGTCTGTTCTCTGAAGAATTGAGGTAGGAGCCATCAGCCCGGGTCGCGAAAGCCTGGGTGGAAGTCTGTTGGCACGGCGACGCTGACCTTGCTGTTGGTCGCGATATCGATGCCTTCGCTGGCGACGGTGGCGAGGAAGTCGATCTGCTCCGGCGTAATCACATACGGCGGCAGGAAATACACCACGCTACCCAATGGCCGCAGCAGCGCGCCACGTTCCAGGGCGTGTTCGAACACCTTCAAGCCACGGCGTTCCTGCCACGGGTAGGCGGTCTTGGTGGCCTTGTCCTGGACCATTTCGATGGCCAATACCATGCCGGTCTGGCGCACTTCCGACACATGGGGGTGATCGACCAGGTGGGCAGTGGCGGTAGCCATGCGCTGGGCCAGGGCCTTGTTGTTTTCGATGACGTTGTCTTCTTCGAAAATATCCAGGGTTGCCAGGGCCGCCGCGCACGCCAGCGGGTTGCCGGTGTAGCTGTGGGAATGCAGGAAGGCGCGCAGGGTTGGGTAGTCATCGTAGAACGCGTCGTAGACGTCGTCCGTGGTGACCACGGCCGCCAGCGGCAGGTAGCCACCCGTCAGGGCCTTGGACAGGCACAGGAAGTCCGGGCGGATGCCGGCCTGCTCACAGGCGAACATCGTGCCGGTACGGCCGAAGCCTACGGCGATTTCATCGTGGATCAGGTGCACACCATAGCGGTCGCAGGCTTCGCGCAGCAGCTTGAGGTACACCGGGTGGTACATGCGCATGCCGCCTGCGCCCTGGATCAGCGGCTCGACGATCACGGCGGCGACGGTGGCGTGGTTTTCTGCCAGGGTCTGTTCCATGGCCAGGAACATGTTGCGCGAGTGCTCTTCCCAGCTCATGCCTTCGGGCCGCAGGTAGCAGTCCGGGCTTGGCACCTTGAGGGTGTCGAGCAGCAGCGCCTTGTAGGTCTCGGTAAACAACGGCACGTCGCCCACCGACATCGCTGCGATGGTTTCGCCGTGATAGCTGTTGGTCAGGGTGACAAAGCGCTTTTTGTCCGGCAGGCCGCGGTTGAGCCAGTAGTGGAAGCTCATCTTCAGGGCAACTTCAATGCACGACGAACCGTTGTCAGCGTAGAAGCAGCGGGTCAGGCCTTCGGGCGTCATCGCCACCAGGCGCTCGGAAAGCTCAATCACCGGCTGATGGCTGAAACCGGCAAGGATCACGTGTTCCAACTGATCGACCTGATCCTTGATGCGCTTGTTGATGCGCGGGTTGGCGTGGCCGAACACGTTGACCCACCAGGAACTGACGGCGTCGAGGTAGCGCTTGCCTTCGAAGTCTTCCAGCCAGACGCCTTCACCGCGCTTGATCGGGATGAGCGGCAGTTGCTGGTGGTCTTTCATCTGGGTGCAGGGATGCCACAGCACGGCGAGGTCGCGTTGCATCCACTGGTTGTTCAAGCCCATCGGTGATCTCCTCGAAGCGGTCCTGCGAGCGGCGCAGGCGAAACAATCGCGCAAGCCTATGCAATGGTGGCCTGGGTCACAAGCCATTGTCGGGAATTCGGAGTAAACGCAGGACGGACTGTCACGTTTCTTAGGAATAGTCCTTAATCCTTGGTTAACTTATTGTGCATACGCTCCAGATCGTATTTCTCGATATTTCAAAGCGAAATTTTCCGCTTTAATTCGATAGGTAAAACGCTAATCTTGGGCGCGGCTCTTACGGGATTAAGTACATGCAGCTACGTAACTCTCCAGCCCGTTACGGCTGGGTCAGTATGATTTTGCACTGGGGCGTGGCCCTGGTTGTATTCGGTCTGTTCGCCCTGGGCTTGTGGATGGTCGGGCTCGACTACTACAGCGCCTGGCGCAAAGATGCGCCGGACCTGCACAAGAGCATCGGCATCACGCTGTTCGCCATCATGCTGGTGCGTATCGTCTGGCGCCTGCTCAGCCCGCCACCGCCACCGTTGGCCAGCTACAGCCGCCTGACCCGCCTCGGTGCTGCGTTTGGCCACGGGTTCCTCTATTTCGGCCTGTTTGCCGTGATGATTGCCGGTTACCTGATTTCCACCGCAGACGGTGTCGGTATCCCGGTGTTTGGCTTGTTTGAAATTCCTGCCGTGGTTTCCGGTCTACCGGACCAGGCAGACAACGCAGGCCTGGTGCATCTGTACCTGGCCTGGGTGCTCGTGGTCTTCGCTGGCCTACATGGCGTGGCTGCGTTGAAACACCACTTTATCGATCGTGATGCGACCCTCACGCGAATGCTGGGGCGCAAAGCCTGATGTTCAACCTCGACTCACAAGGAATATAAAGCATGTTGAAAAAGACACTCGCTGCTCTGGCACTCGGTACTGCTCTGCTGTCTGCCGGTCAGGTGATGGCCGCTGACTACAAAATCGACAAGGAAGGCCAGCACGCCTTCATCGACTGGAAAATCAGCCACCTGGGCTACAGCTTCATCCACGGTACCTTCAAGGACTGGGATGGCTCGTTCAGCTGGGATGCCGCCAAGCCTGAAGCCAGCAAAATCGCCGTCGACGTGAAAACCGCCAGCCTGTGGTCCAACCACGCTGAACGTGACAAGCACATCGCCAGCAAGGACTTCCTGGACGTTGCCAAGTTTGCTGACGCCAAGTTCGTGTCTACCGCTGTTAAATCCACCGGCGACAAAACCGCTGACGTGACCGGCGACCTGACCTTCCACGGCGTGACCAAGCCTGTGACCTTCAAGGCTACCTTCAACGGTGAAGGCAAGGATCCATGGGGTGGCGAGCGTGCTGGCTTCAACGCCAAGACCACGCTGAACCTGAATGACTTCGGCATCAAAGGCCCAGGCCCGTCGTCGCAGACTGTTGACCTGGACATCTCGCTGGAAGGCGTCAAGCAGAAGTAATTTCTGCCCACAGCAGGGCTCATTCATTTTTGCTGAGTCCAAAAAAATGCCCCGTCTCGAAAGAGGCGGGGCATTTTTTATGGTGCTTTAAAACTCAGCGGTTGCGGGTCAGCAGCGCTGGTTTTTCACCACGAGGGCGGCCTGGCAGTTGATCCAACTGCTCAGGTGTCGGGAAGCGGTCAGCTTTCGACTCCTTGTGGATGATCTTCGGCGCCGGGCCACCGCGCGGGTTTTGCACGGCTGGCTCGGACGAACGAGGTTGGTCGTCACGGGCCGGTCGGCGGTTGTTGCTGCGCGAGTCTTCACGACGGGCCTGGCCATCACGCGGTGCACCGCTACGCGGGCCGCTGCGCTTGGCAGGTGGAGTGCCGGTGGTGCCGCCGCTGCTGTTGCGCGGACCGTTTTGGCGAGCGCCCTGTGGCTGGCCGCCACGGGGTGCGCCCGTGCCTGCGCCCTGTGCTGGCGCACCTGGACGACGACCACGGCCTTGGGCCGGTTTGGCCTGGGGTACGTAGTCAACGCGGTTACCGAAGTTATCCACGTCGTCGTCGAGGAACTCGTCCGGGGCACGGTCGGCGGTAGCGCGGGGCGGCTGGCTTGGCTGACGCTGTTCGCGGGCCGGGGTCCCTTCACGGGGTTTCTGCTCGCGGGCAGGGCGTTCGCCACGGCCGTTGGCGGGCGCTTTTTCCTTGCCGCCTT
Organism: Pseudomonas sp. SR18; assembly: GCF_023701505.1. Classification (NCBI taxonomy): domain Bacteria; kingdom Pseudomonadati; phylum Pseudomonadota; class Gammaproteobacteria; order Pseudomonadales; family Pseudomonadaceae; genus Pseudomonas; species Pseudomonas sp. SR18. The sequence goes on from NZ_JAMQAU010000014.1 coordinate 61,258, forward strand.
TGTCTTTGCCTTTGTCACGACGACCACCGCCGCCACCGCCGCCGTTCGGGCCATCGCCCTTCGGACCGCGTGGGTTGCGTGGGTTACGCACGTCCGGACGTTCGCGCACTTCAGGCTTCTCGGCCTCTACGGCGCTGGCATCGAAGCCCATCAGGTCGCCGTCGGCGATTTTCTGCTTGGTCATGCGCTCGATGCTTTTCAGCAGTTTCTCTTCGTCCGGTGCGACCAGGGAAATGGCCTCGCCCGAACGACCGGCACGGCCAGTACGGCCGATACGGTGTACATAGTCTTCGTCGACGTTTGGCAGCTCGAAGTTGACCACGTGTGGCAACTGGTCGATATCCAGGCCGCGTGCGGCGATATCGGTTGCTACCAGGATACGTACGCTGCCGGCCTTGAAGTCAGCCAGAGCCTTGGTGCGCGCGTTCTGGCTCTTGTTACCGTGGATGGCGACGGCGGTGAGGCCGTGCTTGTCCAGGTATTCAGCCAGACGGTTGGCACCGTGCTTGGTACGGGTGAACACCAGCACCTGTTCCCACGCGCCGTGGGTGATCAGGTGGGCCAGCAGCGAGCGCTTGTGGCTGGCGGCCAGGCGGAACACGCGTTGCTCGATACGCTCGACCGTGGTGTTCGGTGGCGTGACTTCGATGCGTTCCGGGTTGTGCAGCAGCTTGCCGGCCAGGGCGGTGATGTCCTGGGAGAACGTTGCCGAGAACAGCAGGTTCTGACGTTTGGCCGGCAGGCGGGCGAGGACTTTTTTCACGTCATGGACAAAACCCATGTCGAGCATGCGGTCGGCTTCGTCCAGCACGAGGATTTCCACGTGGGACAAGTCGACGCTGCCTTGGCCGCACAGGTCGAGCAAGCGACCAGGGCATGCCACCAGCACGTCAACACCACGGGACATGGCCTGAACTTGTGGGTTCATGCCGACGCCGCCGAAGATGCAGGCGCTGACGAACTTCAAGTCGCGGGCATACAGCTTGAAGCTGTCGTGCACCTGGGCGGCGAGTTCGCGGGTAGGGGTCAGGACCAGTACGCGCGGCTGGCGCGGGCCGTGACGCTGGGATTTGTCCGGGTGACCATTGGGAAACAACCGCTCCAGAATCGGGAGGGCGAAGCCGCCGGTTTTACCAGTACCTGTCTGAGCCGCAACCATCAGGTCGCGACCTTGCAACACGGCGGGAATGGCCCGCTGTTGCACCGGAGTAGGCTCGGTATAGCCCGCTGCCTCGATGGCGCGGACTAAAGCCTCGGAGAGACCGAGGGAAGCAAAGGACATGAGTAATCCTGTTTTAGTTAGGGCTTGGCCCAAAGGGATAATCTTGCCGGGCGTGAATGGCGCTTAGGGGAGCGCAATCCCGTCCGGTCCTGCTGCGTCTGGCGGGCACTCCACCGGCTCGCGCGGGCTTCAAAGCTGCGCAGTAGCGGGGTTGGGTGCCTTTTTCAAGACCTCAGCGGCCGGGCGTAAGCCTGGCGGGAAGGCCGGAGTATAACAGAGCAATCACGGCGCGCCGCTTTCCTGCTGCTCAACGGCGTGTCCGAACGCTGTAAACGCTTGGATTCCACCATATTTGACGCTCAATTGCGTGTAGGCCGGCTCCTGTTTGAAGCGTTTGAGCTCGGCGGCAAAACGTTGCACCAACAGGTCCATGCCCGCGCCACGGCGTACGGCGAGGTATTGTTGCTGGCGGCTGACCACCACGGGGGCCTGGCTGACTTTGTTTTCCAGGCCCAGTGCCTTGATCACGTGCTGGCCCACCCGGCGGTCGGTGATCAACAGGTCGATGCGCCCCAGCAGCAATTTGCCGAAGTTGGCTTCATGGCTGGGGGCCGGCTCGCGGTTGAATTCGGTGGAGTCGATAAAGGGCGAACCGTACAGGTAGCCTGGCGACGTGCCGACCGTGAGGCCGCGCAGCTCGTCAAGGCTTTGGATCGGATGCGGACGTTCGTTGGCGTAGAACATTACGAACTCCACCTGCGACAGGGGTTCGCTGGGGTACAGCAACAGCGCGTCGCGGTCGTGACTGTGGAAAATATCCAGCGCACCGTCAGCATGACCTTGATCAAGCATGGCCAGGCAGCGCTTCCAGGGCAGGAACTGCCATTGCACCTCGACCCCCAGGCGCTGGAATACGATCACCGTGGTTTCGTAGTCCAGCCCGTGCATGGCGCCGTGTTCCTCATAGACATAAGGCGCCCACGGCTCGGTGACAATACGTAATTTCTCGCCGTAAGCGGCCAGGCTCAGGCAAGTAAAAAATGCAGCGGTCAACAGCTTCAGAATGACGGGCATACCCTGAGGTTACGACGCCCGTGAGCTAAAGAGAAGCTCTGGCGCAAGCTTCTGCGGGCGCTGCTATTTTGTGGGCGAGGTCATCAGGTGTTCGTAGATGGCTGCACGTCGCTCGCCGAGAATCAGCCGCACCACAGGGTTGGCGAACCAATGTTCGAGTTGGTGCGCGTCGACGGGGGATTTCTGGCGTTCTTCCTGGTTCTGCAGCGCCTTGTCCCACCAAACCGGGCCACAGGCTTGGTCGAATTCATTTTCGTGCTCGTAGCAGCCGTAGAGAATCTCGCGGATGAACTGCTGCTTGCGCTTGGGCAGCGCCAGGGTGATCAGCTTGTACATCAAGCGTTGCAGGCGTGGCGGACGGGGCAGGTGCGCGGAGACCTTGCGTGTATCGGCCAGGGCCTGGGCGCAGAGCGGGTCGGCGGCGTGCTTGGTCACCCACGCCTTGACCTTGGCCCGGAACAACTGCTTGCGGCTCCAGTAGTGATGGATGAGGTCGGGGCACTGGCGGACGTCGAGTGTGCGGTACGCGGCCACCGACAGGCAGAACTCTTCCAGGGTATAGGCGCCGCGGGCCATGGGGAACAGTTCGTCCATCAGCTCGATCGAGCGATCCAGAATGTGCGCGTCTTGCCGGGTCAGGCCCATGACGCCGGAGTTGAGCAGCCACATTTCGTCGTCGGCCAGGCCTTTGTCGGCCAAGTGTTTGGCCAGGGCTTCATACAGCACGCTTTCGTGGTTATCGCCGTACTTGGCGTGGAAGGCATTGCACAGCACGGCGCCAGGTGCGACGCGTTCGAACAGCGCCATGGGCGAATCGTGGAAAAACGTGTCGGTGTCGATCAGCAGCGCCAGTTCAGCCGTTTGCAGCACCTGGCGCAACAGCACATGTTTGGTGCGGAAGTGGTAGCCGTGGGGCTCGCTCCAGCGCTTGCGCGTCGCGTCGTCCAGTACATGGACCTGCACCGGCAGGCCACGGTAGGGCGCCGGATTGTCGCTGAAGACCTGGATATCCAACGGCATGTCCTGGGGGCCGCCCAGGTGAGAAAGGGCACTGGCGATACTGAATACGGCTTCCTGATGGTAGGTCTCGGCGCCGAATACCAGGTAAATCAGCTGCGGGCGGGGAGTCGGGGACGCTGTATTCATTTACTGCTGGTTTCCTTTCCGGGGATATACAGGCAAAAAAAGCCCCCGTGATAACGAGGGCCGGGTACTGCTATTAAACTGGCCTAGCGTGGCAGTTTAAGGTTGTTCCAGATAGCAAGGCTCGGCTCAGCCTGGTTCAGGGTATAGAAGTGCAACCCTGGTGCGCCACCTTGTAACAAACGCTCACACATTTCGCTGATGACCTGCTCACCGAACGCCTGGATGCTCTTGACGTCGTCGCCGTAGGCTTCCAGTTGCTTGCGTACCCAGCGTGGAATCTCGGCACCGCAAGCGTCGGAGAAACGCGCCAGCTTGCTGTAGTTGGTGATCGGCATGATGCCCGGCACGATTGGGATGTTCACACCCATCGCCCGTACACGTTCGACGAAGTAGAAGTAGCTGTCGGCGTTGAAGAAGTACTGGGTGATCGCGCTATTGGCGCCAGCGTTGGCCTTGCGCACGAAGTTTTGCAGATCGTCTTCGAAATTGCGCGCTTGAGGATGCATCTCCGGGTAAGCCGCCACTTCGATATGGAAGTGATCGCCGCTTTCTTCGCGGATGAAGCTCACCAGGTCATTGGCGTAGCGCAGCTCACCGCTGGCCATGCCCATGCCGGAGGGCAGGTCGCCACGCAGGGCGACAATGCGCTGGATGCCGGCAGCCTTGTATTGGGTCAGCAGGCCGCGCAGGTCGTCCTTGCTGTCGCCCACGCACGACAAGTGCGGAGCGGCGGGAACTTTGACTTCGCTTTCGAGCTGCAACACGGTGTTGATCGTGCGATCACGTGTCGAACCGCCGGCGCCGTAGGTGCAGGAGAAGAAGTCAGGGTTGTAGCTGGCCAACTGCTTGGCAGTCGCCATCAGTTTTTCATGCCCAGCATCGGTCTTGGTCGGGAAGAACTCGAAGCTGTAGCGACGGTCTTGGGACATGGTCATACCCTTGGAAGCTCATAATTGCGCAATATGCACACCGTCGATGTGGGAGGGGGCTTGCCCCCGATAGCGGAGTGTCAGTTAGTAAATATATCGACTGACCCACCGCCATCGGGGGCAAGCCCCCTCCCACATTAGAAGCCCGCCCCCACTAGGAGAGCAGGCAGCAGGCATATCAGTAGCGGTAAGCGTGCGGCTTGAACGGACCTTCAACGGTCACGCCGATGTAGTCGGCCTGAGTCTTGGTCAGTTGAGTCACTACGCCGCCGAAGCCGCGGACCATTTCCAGGGCCACTTCTTCGTCGAGTTTCTTCGGCAGTACTTCCACGGTCAGGCGCTCTGCTTTCTGGGCAGGCGACAGGTCGGCGTATTTCTGGCCGAACAGGAAGATCTGGGCCAGTACCTGGTTGGCGAACGAGCCATCCATGATGCGGCTTGGGTGGCCAGTGGCGTTACCCAGGTTAACCAGACGGCCTTCAGCCAGCAGGATCAGGTAGTCGTCGTTCTGCGGGTCGAAATCGCCAGCACCGGTACGGTGAACCTTATGCACCTGTGGCTTCACTTCTTCCCATGCCCAGTTCTTGCGCATGAAAGCGGTGTCGATTTCATTGTCAAAGTGGCCGATATTGCAGACAACGGCGCGCTTCTTCAGGGCTTTGAGCATGTTTGCGTCGCAAACATTCACGTTGCCGGTGGTGGTCACGATCAGGTCGATCTTGCCCAGCAGGGCCTTGTCGATGCTCGCTTCGGTGCCGTCGTTCTGGCCGTCGATGAACGGCGAAACCACTTCGAAACCGTCCATGCAGGCTTGCATGGCGCAGATCGGGTCAACTTCGGAGACCTTGACGATCATGCCTTCCTGACGCAGGGACTGGGACGAACCCTTGCCCACGTCACCGTAGCCGATCACCAGGGCTTGCTTGCCCGACAGCAGGTGGTCGGTGCCGCGCTTGATGGCGTCGTTCAGGCTGTGACGGCAGCCGTACTTGTTGTCGTTCTTGCTCTTGGTCACCGAGTCATTGACGTTGATGGCCGGGATTTTCAGCTCGCCCTTGGCCAGCATGTCCAGCAGGCGGTGTACGCCAGTGGTGGTTTCTTCGGTGACGCCGTGGACGCGGTCCAGGATCGCCGGGTATTTCTTGTGCAGCAACTCGGTCAGGTCGCCGCCGTCGTCGAGGATCATGTTGGCATCCCAAGGCGCGCCATCTTTGAGGATGGTTTGCTCCAGGCACCACTCGTACTCTTCTTCGGTTTCGCCTTTCCAGGCGTAAACCGCGATACCGGCAGCAGCGATCGCAGCGGCGGCCTGGTCTTGAGTCGAGAAGATGTTGCAGGACGACCAACGCACTTCGGCACCCAGGGCAACCAGGGTTTCGATCAGTACGGCAGTCTGAATGGTCATGTGGATACAGCCGAGAATCTTCGCGCCCTTGAGCGGTTGCTCGCCGGCATACTTGCGACGCAGGCCCATCAGGGCTGGCATCTCGGATTCGGCGATAAAGGTTTCGCGACGGCCCCAGGCGGCGAGGGACATGTCGGCGACTTTGTAGTCGGTGAAATCTGCAGGCGTGTTGACAGCGCTCATGAAGAGCCTCCATTCGTAGTGTGCGAATGGGCGCCGTTGTGCGTTTAGTATCAGGCCAGGGGAATCAGGCCGGACAACGCCCCATCCGAGCCTGACAGGTTGAACCTGCTGCAGCGCCCCTCGGACAGGTGGCGGGAGAACGGTATCAATTGAAAATGACCGTTTTGAAACGGGGGCGATTATAGCCGTGTGCGCCAGACTTCCCAAGCCTTTCTGTCGGCGGCATGAAGATCGTTCATGGGCTTGATAGGCAATGGCTCATAGAGCTTGGGCCTGGGCTCTGCCATGATGTTGCCCATCATTCGGCAAGACGCTTTGGAGTGACCATGAACTTCCACACCCGCAAATGGGTAAAACCCGAAGACCTCAACCCCAACGGCACCCTGTTCGGCGGTAGCCTGCTGCGCTGGATCGACGAAGAGGCAGCTATCTACGCCATCGTCCAACTGGGCAACCAGCGGGTGGTGACCAAATACATTTCCGAAATCAACTTCGTCAGCGCGTCGCGCCAGGGCGACATTATCGAGTTGGGTATCACCGCCACCGAGTTCGGCCGCACCTCCATCACGCTGACCTGTGAAGTGCGCAACAAGATCACCCGCAAAAGCATCCTCACCGTGGAAAAAATGGTCTTCGTCAACCTCGGCGAAGACGGCCTGCCGGCCCCTCACGGCCGTACAGAGATCAAATACGTGAAAGACCAGTTCCAGGATGACAGCCTTCGTGAATAACACGGCAGCGGTTGGATTTTAGTTACCGGGTCATTCTGCGTGGATCTTTTCGTAGCGTGCTCATCACTCAGTCTCACACCCTGCAGTGAGAGGCTTGCGTATGAAAGTGTCCGGTTCCGTTCATCAGGTTCAGCCGCCGTTGCCTTGTCCTTTGGACCCAAGCACTAGCACCTCGTTGGTCGAGGGGCTAGGGCCCCGTAAGTTGAGCCTCTATCGCGACAGCAGTGGCGCAGTGGAGGTGGTTTTGTCACCGCCTGCGCCTGGACATCTGGTGCTCAGCGGTGGCGGTGCCAAAGGTGTGGCCTTTTCCGGGATGACGCAGGCGCTTGAAGATGTCGGGAAAATGCAGGGTATCAAGGTGGTGTCCGGCTCATCCGCGGGGGCGATTTCTGGCGTATTGCTTGCCAGCGGAATAGGCGGCAAGGCGTTCGATAGCCTGCTGGATCGTATCGACCTGCCCGGTTTGCTCAACAGCCAAGACCCGGTAACAGCCTGGTTGCAAGATGCAAGTTCGACCCTTGGCAAGCTCGCCAAGCGACTGCCTGGTCCGGTTGGTAATATTTCCCAGCTCTTATTGACCATGATGCCGCGCCTGCAAAGCGAGGCCCCCCTATTGGTAGAGATGATGCGCAATGAGTCGCGCAAATCAATTCTCGCCCATATCGCCGACACGCCCAGGGCCACCCGGCCAGCAGAACTCATGAAGATTGCCGACCGGCTCAGTGCCGGAGGGGCGCCCACCTTTCGCGATCTTGAGGTGTTGAATCGCGTTATCCCTGCAATCAAGCAACTCAATATCACCGGCACAGCTATGTTCGACGGTCGCCCGCAGTTGGTGGTGTTCAACGCCAACCTGACCCCGGAGATGGACATCGCCCGCGCTGCCCATATTTCGGGTTCGTTGCCGATGCTGTTCAAGAGCCCGGTCGAGCAGGGCCACGGATTTCAGGAGGGTTCAGAAGTTACGGCCTTTCGCGATGGTGGGCTGCTCCTCAATACCCCTGCTCCCAATGTCATTGACCGTTCGTTGCCAGAGAGCATCTGGAACAGAGACGAGCCGCTGATCGTCCAATTCGAATCCGAAAAGCCTGAAACGCCGCAAAAAAGCGGTGGTTTTTTCAGTCATCTGGTCGACACCTTTACCGATACTCCGCACACGGCGGCCGAGGCTTATCAAGATGATCGGCTCAAAACACTCGCTGATCAGACCGTGACGTTGCCGCTGAACACCACAAAAGGTGACTTCCGCGGCCTGCTCAATGGCACCGTCAACTTCACCATGACCCCTGAACAGAAAAATTATCTGCAGGCGCTGGCGCGTCAAGCGGTAGCGGCCCATCTGGAAAGGCGTGACACAACACGTGAGCATCATCCGTTCGCCTCATTGGAAAGCGCGCTGTTGGCGATGGATGATGAACACATCACCCGTGTTCAGGGTCACTTGGAGAATGATCCGGCTGCCGGAGCCGTACTGAAGTTTCGCGAGGATGCTTACGAGGCGTTGGGGGTGCTGGACGGTGCGATTACGGATGCCAATCAATCTGCAGGAGCGCTTGCGCTCACGCCGAAGTTGGCATCGGCGCTACGTAACCTGGACGCACTCGCTCGTCGGCCCGAACAAGTCGAGTGGCTGGGGCAGCGCCTTAATGCCGGTGGGCAGCGTAACTTCCAGCAGCTTTTGCAGATGGGCGCCATGCAGGCATTGGTTAAAACGCCAATCTCCAAGGTCATGACCAGTGCCGTCGCCGAAATGCAGAGGCGTGATCTCGCGGTGAGGGCTGAGAACTTCACCCGTGAGGTCATTTACCCATCGCAGTACCGCCCGGGCCAGCCAGATGCCAATGTCGAGTTGTTGCAAGCGGCGGCGCGTGACTTGGCCAAAGCGACCACGCCGGCAGCATTCAACCGCGTGCTTGACGGCATTGTTCAAAATTACGGAGCACGCAATAAACCCTGGGGTAAGCCGGTCAATTCCACGACTGTGGAACAGGCCAGGGCCTGGCGTATTCCGGTTTAGTGACCTGGCCACTGAACAGCCATCGCTGGGGCGTGTCGTAGCTACAGGCACCCCTTGGACTCTGGACCATCATGGCCAAACACGAAGACGGCAAAACTCCCAACCTTTCGCAGGAAGAGCAGCAGGATGTGGACGATAACCAGCCACCCCGTGCAGCGGTGCTGCATGAAATCATCCGCACCCAGGGTGACCAGGAACTGGAGCGCAACGTGGCCGCCTTGTGGTGGTCGGCATTGGCCGCCGGGTTGACCATGGGCCTGTCGCTGATGGCCATGGGGCTGCTCAATTCACGCCTGCCCGAGGGTGAAGCATTCAAGGTGATTGCCAGCTTCGGCTACTGTGCGGGCTTTCTGGCGGTGATTCTTGCGCGCCAGCAACTGTTCACTGAAAACACTCTTACCGCCGTGCTGCCGGTCATGAGCAAGCCAACTCTGGCCAATGCCGGGCGTCTGCTTCGGCTGTGGTCAGTGGTGCTGGTCGGCAACCTCTGCGGCACCCTGTTGGTGGCCTATGTGATGCTGCACCTGCCGATCTTCGATACCAAGACCGACATGGCCTTCCTGGAGATCGGGCGCAAGATCATGGAAAACGACCCCGGTCAGATGTTCGCCAAGGGCATCATCTCCGGCTGGATGATCGCCACCATGGTGTGGATGATTCCATCGATGGAAAGCGCCAAGATGTGGATCATCATTCTGATCACCTACCTGATGGCGCTGGGGGATTTCACCCATATCGTGGTGGGTTCGGCAGAAGTGTCTTATCTGGTGTTTGCCGGCGAGCTGCCGTGGAAGGATTTCTGGCTGGTGTTTGCCGGCCCGACACTGGCCGGCAACATCATCGGGGGCAGCTTTATCTTTGCCTTGATCAGCCATGCGCAGATTCGCAGCGAAGGCAGCCTGCCGGGCAAGAAGGCTGCGGACCCAAGGCATCCGCAGCGTATCGACCAGGATCAGTGAGCGTCAGGCGTGGCCTGGGGCTCGTCCCGGGTCACGCGCTTGACCAGCTTGCCGATGCTCAACCCCTGCAACAGGATCGAGGACAGCACCACGATGTAGGTGATGCTCAGCAGCAAGTCGCGCTCCGGGCCCAGTGGCAGGGCCAACGCCAATGCCACCGAAACCCCGCCGCGCAAGCCGCCCCAGGTCAGGATGCGGATGGTCCCGCGCGGCACCGCGCGCCAGCGGCGCAGCAGCAGGATCGCCGGGGCTACGGTCAGCAAGCGCGAAAGCAGGATCGCCACTGCCAGCAAACTGGCCGCAAATACGTGCAGCCAATTGAACGGCAACAGCAGCAGTTCCATGCCGATCAGTGCAAACAGCAAGGCGTTGAGCATGTCGTCGAGCAACTCCCAGAAACCGTCCAGGTAGCGCCGGGTCATGTCGTTCATCGCCAGCTTGCGCCCCAGGTTGCCGATGATCAGCCCGGCCACCACCATCGCAATCGGTGCAGAGACGTGCAGCTCGGTGGCCATGGCCGAGCCGCCGATCACCAGGGCGAGGGTCAGCATGACTTCGATCTGGTGCTGTTCGATGCTCTTGATCATCAGGTAAACCAGGTAGCCGATGAGCCCGCCGAACACCACGCCACCAACGGCTTCGTGGACGAACAGCATGGCTGTGGCGCCCACGGTAGGCGTCTCGCCCAATTGCGCGATGCCCAGCAGGACGGTAAAGACCACCACCGCTGTGCCGTCGTTGAACAGTGACTCGCCGACGATGGTGGTTTTAAGCGGTTTCGACGCATTGGCAGTACGCAGCACACCCAACACCGCAATCGGGTCGGTGGGTGAGATCAGCGCGCCGAACAGCAAGCAGTAGAGGAAACTCACGTGCCAGCCGAACAGGGCAAAGATGTAGTACGCCAGGCTGCCGATCACTACCGTGGCAATCAGCACGCCGAAGGTCGCCAGCAGGCCGATGGGCCAACGGTAGCTGCGCAGGTCGCTGAGGTTGACGTGCAAGGCACCGGCGAACAGCAGGAACGACAGCATCCAGTTCATCAGCAGGTCGCCGAAGTCGATCTGGCCTATCAGTTGCTGGATGCGTTCCTCCAGGCCGGGGTAGCCGAGCACGCTCAGGCCTTGCAGGATCAGGGAAAACAGCAGGGCCGTGACCATGACGCCGATGGTGGGCGGCAGGCCGATAAAGCGGAAGTTCACGTAGGTGAGCAGGGTGGTGAGGCAAATGAAGGCGGCGACAAGTTCAAGCATCCGGGGTCCTTGGAGTGGGAGGAAGATCAGTGATGAGTGGGGGGATGGACCGCAGCAGCGGCATGAGGTTGCACCGCGCACGATAGAACCTTTTGGTGCGGGGCGGCTCTTAGCGGGTAAGTGCGGTTTGGTATGTTTAGTGCTAAAACTCTAATCGCTGTTTAAAACGACAAAAGGAATGAGTGATGACGGTCGCTTTCTGGTGTGTGTTGATCGCAATTTTTCTGCCTTACCTGTGTACGGGTGTGGCCAAGTTCAGCCAGGGCAAGTTCGGGCCTCGGCAGAACCACGACCCGCGTGCTTTTCTGGACACCCTGCAAGGGGTTGCCAAGCGTGCCCACAGTGCGCAACTCAACGGCTTTGAAGTCACCCCGGCGTTTGCGGCGGCGGTGATTATCGCGCATCTGGCCGGTACGGCCGAGCTGGTGACCATCAATGTGTTGGCCGTGCTGTTTATCACCAGCCGCCTGCTGTACATCATTTGCTACCTGGCCGACTGGGCGATACTGCGCTCGGTGGTGTGGTCTGTCGGCATGGCGTTGATTGCGAGTTTCTTCTTTGTCTCGATCTGACCTGTGACGCAGATCCACTTGTGGGAAGGGGCTTGCCCCCTCCCACATTTGACTTAGAGGGTCTCCGGAACCTGTGGCAACGCCGCGCCCTTGGGCCACAACATCCAGATTTGTCCTTGCTGCTTCATATTCCCGGCCAGTTCACCTGCCGCATCGCCGGTGCCCCAGAACAAGTCCGCACGCACTTCGCCGGTGATTGCACCACCCGTATCCTGTGCCGCAACCGGACGTGCCAACGGCGTGCCGTCAGGCTTGGTGGTCGACAACCACAACAAACTGCCCAGCGGAATCACCTTGCGATCCACCGCCACGCTGTAGCCGGCGGTCAACGGCACATTCAGCGAACCGCGTGGGCCTTCGTTGCTGTCGGGGCGGGCGCTGAAGAATACGTAGCTGGGGTTGCTCGCCAGCAACTCCGGGATTCGCTCCGGGTGCGCCTTGGCCCAGGCACTGATGGCGCCCATGGTCACGTCTTCTTTCTTCAGCTCGCCTTGCTCCACCAGCCAGCGGCCGATAGGGCGGTAGGGGTAGCCGTTCTGGTCGCCGTAACCGACGCGCAGTTGACGCCCGTCTTTGAGTTGAATGCGCCCCGAGCCCTGAATCTGCAGGAATTGCAGGTCCATCGGCTGGGTCAACCAGGCAATCGGCTTGGCGCTGGAGCCTTGGCCGTTGATGGCGCTGGCATCGTCGTAAGGCTTTAGCACGCGGCCTTCCAGGCGACCGCGCAGACGCTTGCCCTTGAGTTCCGGGTAGATGCTTTCCAGGTTGACGATGATCAGGTCATCCGGCACGCCATACACCGGCACATGGGCGGTGGCGGTCTTGGTCAGGCTGCCGGGGTAGACCGGTTCGTAGTAGCCAGTGATCAAGCCGTTTGGGGTGTTATCAGCCGAGCGCAGCCCGAACACATCCAGGCGCTCCTTGAGAAAACCGCGCACCGCTGCGGCATTGCCCGGCACGCTGGCTGCCGCCGCGCAGGTCGCGCCCCATACCGGGTCGGCCTTGAGGCGTTGGCAAGCGCTGCGCCAGGATTCAAAGCCGGCCAGCAGGTCGCTGTCGGATACCGTCGGCAGCGCTTCCCAGGGGGCGCTGACGTAAGTGGCAACGGCATGGGGTTTGGCTGCTTCATCTTTAGCTGTGTCTTTACCGGTGTCCTTGCCTGCGTCGCAGCCGGCCAGCAGCGCAATCAACGGCAGAGCCCACGCCAGACGGCGGCTCCAGGGTTTCAACATGAGACTCATACACGTATTTCCTGAAACGATTGCCCGCGCCTTGGCGCTCTTGGGCAACCCTTGTTATTAATAGGGCTATTGGTCTTTGCGGGCGGGGCGAGGATACTGGCCGCCGTTTCCCGTGACCCTGAGCCACCATGACTTTTAAAAAAATGACGGTTGTACTGTTGGCCTGCATGGCGGTGTCTGCCTGCGGTGGCGTCGATCCGAATTCGCCCCTGGGCCAGCGCAAGGCGATCTTCAAGCAGATGCTCAAGACCGGCGAAGACCTGGGCGGCATGTTGCGTGGACGCATTCCGTTCGACGGCGCGAAATTCGCCGAAGGCGCGGTCAAGCTCGATGCGTTGTCCCATGAACCATGGAAGCATTTTCCGAGCGTGCGCGAGCAAGATCACACCAGCGCCAAGGATGACGTGTGGCAAAAACAGGCGCAATTCCAGCAATTGGCTCGCGACCTGGAAGCGGCCACCGGCGAGTTGGTGATCGCCAGCCAGGTGCAGCCCTACAAGGCCAGTAACCTTTCGCCTGCCGTACAGAAAGTCGAAGACGCCTGCAGTGCCTGCCATAAACAGTTTCGTGACCACTGACCGGTTTTACTGGTCGAGTTCTTCCACGGCGTCCTGCAGTTCCTTGCGGGACTCGGCGAGTTTGTCCTTACGTTTGTTGATCTTCTCCGAGTCGCCTTTTTTCATCGCCTTGTCGAGGTCGGCCTGACGGCGGCTGACCTCGTGCTTGGCGTCGAGCACTTTGTTTTCCCGCTCCTTTCTCAACGAGGCGTCGGTGCAGTTGGCGGTGACTTCGCTCAAGGCTTTTTCCAGGCCGGCCTGTTGGGCGCTGTTGCCGTGGGCCTTGGCTTGTTCGATCTGGGTGCTGATGGCTTGGCGCTTGGCGGCGCAGCCGGTGAGTTGGGGGGCTTCTTCAGCGGCCAGCAGTGGCGTGGCCATGAAGCTTGCGACGGTCAGCAGGGCAAAAGGGGCGAGGAATTTCATGTGGAGCTCCAGGATCGCAAAGTGCAGGGTGAATTCTGCGGTGGTTTAAGGGTGGCTGGGCGGGGTTTAAAACCCGTCTATTCCTGCCACGCGTAATGTTTCAGCCAAAGCCAGTACTTGTGGATCGCGGAAAAAAGCGCTCAGTTGCGCTGCACGCCCCGGACCTATGCCATCGATGGCCAACCAGGCCTGGGTATCTCTGGCGACCAGCGTCTGCCAGTTGCCCTCCAGATTGCTGCGGGCCGCAGGCGGCACACCCAAGGCTTTGAGCCATTGTGCAAAGGGTCGTTGCCGAGCGCTGTGAAGGCTGTCGAGCAGTCGTGCGCGGCTGCGCTCACCCAAGCCATCAATGTTAGCAAGCTCTGTCGTATCCAGGGTTAACCAATCGAGAAAGCCTGCGATTAGACCGGCCTGGATCAATATGTTCCATGTCTCGCGACCCATGTGCGGCAACGCCAAGCCCTGGTTGCCGCTCAGCCAGGTCAGGCGTGCGAGCAGCTGTTCTTCGCAGCCTGGGTCCAGTTGCCAGCAACTCAGGGCGTGAAAGTCCTGCGGGTCGGGGACAGGAAGGTCGATCCGTTTGGTATTGCGCAGGATCACCTGGTCCAGTCGCGGGATCACTTGGCCTGCCAGGCTGATGGACACCTGGTCGCCAGGGCGAATATCCAGCGCCTGCCAGCGTTTCAGCGAGCCGGCGCTGACCCGGCTGATCTGTCGGTCGTCCAGCCGCACTGGCTCCAGTTCCAGAATCGGCGTTATGCGCCCCGTGCGGCCGATCTTGAACTGCACCTTGCGGACCAGGGCCAAGGCCCTGGAAGCGGGGTACTTCCAGGCGACAGCCCAGTAGGGTGCGCTGACTTGCCAGCGCTTGGCGGGCGCCCGTGATGCCTGATGCAGTACCACCCCGTCGCTGGCGAAGGGCAGTGTGTGGTTGTACCAATAGGTGCGCCAGTGCGCGGCTTCGGTGATCGTCCGGGCGGGCTGGCTATAGCGCTGGCTGTCGGTGAAACCCCAGCGTGCCAGGATGGCCAGGCGTTCGGTAAAAACGGCCGGGCCGTCCGGCCAGGCCCAGACAAACAGGCCGATACCGGCGGCGTCGGCGTTACTCAACTGTCGGCGGTTCATCAGGCCGGCCACCTTGCTGCGGGCATTGAGCCCGCCCAGGGCTGATTGCACGTGGTCGTCGAGGCGCCAATACAGCTCGCCTTGCAGCACCACATCGATGGGCTCCGGCAGTTGCTGGACAATGCCGGGGATCCTGCGGGCGGAGGCTGACCAGTCCTGGCCGAGAGTGCCATCGCCGCGGCTGATCACCTGCTTCAAGCGGCCCTGACGGTACACCAGCGTCACTGCAACGCCGTCGACCTTGGGTTGGATCCACACGTCGTGTCGGGTGTCCAGCCAGGCGCCGACGGCCTGTTCATCCAGGAGTTTTTCCAGGCCGGTATGCACGACCGGATGTGGCAAGGTGCCCCGAGCGCTAGCCAGTGGGTTATCAGGTTTCGAGGGGGTTGGAGGGACGCACTGGCGCCAATGGGTCAGGCGCTGGCGGGCCTGGTCGTAGAGCTCATCATGGACGGGGGATTGGCCGAGGCGGTGATAGCTGTCATCCCACAGGCGGACCTGTTCGGCCAGGGTGTCGACCTGTGTCCTGGCCTCGTCGGGGCAGTCTTCGGCCGATGCCAATAAGGGGAACGTGCTGAGTAACAGGGCAACCAATAAACGCATCATGAGCATCCTTGCTCGGAAAGGGTGCCCAGCCTAAATGAACCTCACGGCCACAAAAAAGCCCCGACAGTGCGGGGCTTTTTACCGGGTGTTTCTACTTACTTGAACAGACCGCCCAAGGCTTTCACGGCATCCGGCTTATCAGCCTTGGCCTCTTGGGTTTGCTGCTTGGCGTCGGCTTTGGCCTGGGCCTCGGAAAGTTTGTCACAACCTTTGTTGATCTGGTCTTGCGCCGCTTTGAAGGCCTTCACTTTCAAGGTGTCTTTGCTGGCTTCGGCCGCATCGATCTTGGTTTGCAGGTCTGCGGCTTGTTTTTGGCAGTCGCCGGAGTTGCCGCCGCCCAGCTGGGAGGTCAGGGCGCCACTCAGTGCGCTCAGGTCAGCGGCGTGGGCCGGCAGGGCGAACAGGCTGAGCAGAAGGGCAGCAGGGGCGAGCGTGGAGATGCGCATGAAAAACCTCAATGTTCGATTGCCTGTGCACGTGTCTATCCCGGGCTGGCGCAGGTCAATATCCAGATAAGGTTAGAGGGCCCGAGAGGGCGCGGATTCTAGAGGGCCATCATTGGGCCTGCAAGGTTTGGATCCAAAAAATGTGAAAGGGGTCGCGCAGGCCATAAAAAGCCCCGCCGGGCGAACCCGGCAGGGCTTTTGGGTGCAGCGCGTGCTTACAGGCCGGCGGCGGTGCGCAGGTCGTTGGCGCGGTCGGTTTTTTCCCAGGTGAACGTGGTGAAGGTGTCGTCGCCGACAGTCTTTTGCGCAGGGGTACGACCGAAGTGGCCGTAGGCTGCGGTTTCCTGGTACATCGGGTGCAGCAGGTCGAGCATGGTGGTGATCGCGTACGGGCGCAGGTCGAAGATCTCACGCACCAACTTGACGATCTTGTCGTCGCTGATCTTGCCGGTGCCGAAGGTATTCAGCGAGATCGACGTAGGCTGGGCCACACCAATGGCGTAGGACACCTGAATTTCGCAGCGCTCGGCCAGGCCAGCCGCAACGATGTTCTTGGCCACGTAACGACCGGCGTAGGCGGCCGAACGGTCAACCTTGGACGGATCTTTACCGGAGAACGCGCCGCCGCCGTGACGCGCCATGCCGCCGTAGCTGTCGACGATGATCTTGCGACCGGTCAGGCCGCAGTCGCCCACCGGGCCACCGATGATGAACTGGCCAGTCGGGTTGATGTGGAACTGGGTGTCTTTGCTCAGCAGTTCGGCCGGCAGTACGTGCTTGACGATCAGCTCCATCACGCCTTCACGCAGGTCGGCGTAGGACACGTCAGGGTTGTGCTGGGTCGACAGCACGACAGCGTCGATACCCACCACCTTGCCGCCTTCGTAGCGGCAGGTCACCTGGGACTTGGCGTCCGGGCGCAGCCAAGGCAGCAGGCCGGATTTACGCGCGTCGGCCTGACGTTGCACAAGCTGGTGCGAGAAGGTGATCGGTGCTGGCATCAGCACTTCAGTTTCGTTGCTGGCGTAGCCGAACATCAGGCCTTGGTCACCGGCACCCTGGTCTTCTGGCTTGGCACGGTCGACACCTTGGTTGATGTCCGGGGACTGCTTGCCGATGATGTTCATCACACCGCAGGTCGCGCCGTCGAAGCCGACGTCGGAGCTGGTGTAGCCGATCTCGGTGATCACGTCACGGACGATCTGCTCCAGGTCAACCCAGGCGGTGGTGGTCACTTCGCCAGCGATGATCGCTACACCGGTTTTCACCAGAGTCTCGCACGCCACGCGGGCGAACTTGTCTTCAGCAATGATGGCGTCCAGCACCGCATCAGAAATCTGGTCGGCGATTTTGTCCGGATGCCCTTCAGACACGGACTCGGAGGTGAAAAGGGAGTATTCGCTCATCTCGATGTTTTCCTGATATTACCGATGGTGAGTGTCGCCAGCCGGTCGCTGAAAATGGCGAACCTGGATCTGGAAACCATTACGTAAGCCTACATAGAGGCTTTCCCCGGGAACGAGCCCCGCAGCGGTGGCCCAACGGGCCAGATCGTCCTGTTCAAAACCCAACCAGAGATCACCGCAGGCCTCCCTGGCCCAATTCTGGTTGTGGCTGCATAAATCCGTAACCAACAGGCTACCGCCGGGGTGCAGCAACCCGGCCATTTGCTTTAATGCGTCGGCGGGAGCGGCGAAATGGTGCAATACCATGTTCAGCACCACGCAGTCGGCCTTGATCAGCGTGCCGCTCAAGGCGTCAGCCAGTTGCAGGGTCACATTGCCCAGCGATTCACGCTCGCACAGCTGTCGCGCCAGTTCGAGCATCGCCGGGCTGTTGTCCAGCGCGGTCACCTGATGAAAGCGGCGCGCCAACTCCGGCAGAAAACCGCCATCCCCAGGCCCGACTTCCAATGCCGTCGCCTCATCACTGAAGCTCAGCTTGTCCAATAGCGCCAGCACGCTGTCGCGGTACTGCGGCAGGCCGGCAATCAGGTCTTGCTGCGCACGAAACTTCTCGGCCACCCGTGCGAAAAAGTCCTGACTCGCCGCTGCGCGTTGCCCGTGGACCTGGCCGATGCGCGACTGTACGTCGGTTGGCAGGCTCAGGTTGTCCACTTCTTCGAGCAGGGCGGCGTGCAGCTTGCCGCCGAGCAGGTCGGTGTGGGGCAGGGCGCGGCGGTAAAAAATTGCATTGCCTTCGCGGCGCGTGGCTACCAGGTCGGCCTGGGACAGCACCTTCAAATGGTGGCTCATGCCGGACTGGCCGATGGCGAAGATCTGCGCCAGTTCCAGTACGCCGAAGGAATCGTTGGTCAGCGCACGCAAGACGTTCAGGCGCAACGGGTCCCCAGCGGCCTTGCACAAGGCTGCCAGTTCATCGCCGTCGTCGGGACGCAGTGAGGGCACGGGTAGGTTCATAAGGCCAGCAGTCTAGTGACGGGTGCATATCCTCGCAAGGCCAATATCAAAAAGTTTTGATATTGATCGATAAGTGGCGGTTATAAGCCGCCGCTATAACCGTTAGACGAACAAGTTGCCGATTTCTGCAGGCGATTGCCGGCAACGCACAGGAAAAACAGCCTCAAGTGACTATCTGTCATTGCCCGCAGGCGGTGGCTGAGGGAAAATGCCGGTCCTTTTTTGCGTTTCTTTTTATTCACTCTTTATTCAAATCCTCAGGAGAACAGCGATGCCCAGCCGTCGTGAGCGTGCCAACGCCATTCGTGCCCTCAGCATGGATGCCGTGCAAAAAGCCAACAGCGGCCATCCCGGTGCCCCGATGGGCATGGCGGATATCGCCGAGGTACTTTGGCGTGACTACCTGAAACACAACCCGAGCAACCCGTCGTTCGCCGACCGTGACCGCTTCGTGCTGTCCAACGGCCACGGCTCGATGCTGATCTACTCGCTGCTGCACCTGACCGGCTACGACGTCACCATTGATGACCTCAAGAGCTTCCGCCAGCTGCACAGCCGCACACCGGGCCACCCGGAATTCGGCTACACCCCAGGCGTCGAGACCACCACCGGTCCCCTGGGCCAAGGCCTGGCCAACGCTGTTGGCTTCGCGCTGGCTGAAAAAGTCCTGGGCGCGCAGTTCAACCGTCCTGGCCACGACATCGTTGATCACCACACCTACGTGTTCCTGGGTGATGGCTGCATGATGGAAGGCATTTCCCACGAAGTCGCTTCCCTGGCCGGTACCCTGGGCCTGGGCAAGCTGATCGCCTTCTACGATGACAACGGCATTTCCATCGACGGCGAAGTCGAAGGCTGGTTCACCGATGACACGCCAAAGCGTTTCGAAGCCTACAACTGGCAGGTGATCCGCAACGTCGACGGCCACGATCCTGAAGAAATCAAGACCGCCATCGACACCGCTCGCAAGAGCGCGCAACCAACCCTGATCTGCTGCAAGACCACTATCGGTTTCGGTTCGCCGAACAAGCAAGGCAAGGAAGACTGTCACGGCGCCCCACTGGGTGACGCGGAAATCGCCCTGACCCGTGAAGCGCTGAAGTGGAACCACGGCCCGTTCGAAATCCCGGCTGACATCTACGCCGAGTGGAGCGCCAAGGAAAAAGGCCTGGCGGCCGAAGCCGAGTGGGACCAGCGTTTTGCTGCCTACTCCGCCGAATTCCCAGAGCTGGCCAATGAGCTGGTGCGCCGCCTCGCCGGTGATCTGCCTGCCGACTTCTCGGAAAAAGCCTCGGCCTACATCGCCGAAGTTGCGGCCAAGGGCGAGACCATTGCCAGCCGTAAAGCCAGCCAGAACACCCTGAATGCCTTCGGCCCGCTGCTGCCTGAGTTCCTTGGCGGTTCGGCCGACCTGGCCGGTTCCAACCTGACCCTGTGGAAAGGTTGCAAAGGTGTCTCGGCCGAAGACGCCAGCGGTAACTACATGTACTACGGCGTGCGCGAGTTCGGCATGAGCGCCATCATGAACGGCGTGTCGCTGCACGGCGGCCTGGTGCCGTACGGCGCGACCTTCCTGATGTTCATGGAATACGCACGTAACGCAGTACGTATGGCCGCTCTGATGAAGAAGCGCGTGATCCATGTCTACACCCACGACTCCATTGGCTTGGGCGAAGACGGCCCGACGCACCAGCCGGTCGAGCAACTGACCAGCCTGCGTACCACGCCGAACCTGGATTGCTGGCGTCCAGCCGACGCGGTGGAATCCGCTGTGGCCTGGAAGCACGCCATCGAGCGCAAGGACGGCCCGTCGGCGCTGATCTTCTCGCGTCAGAACCTGCAACACCAAGTGCGTACCGACGCACAGATCGCCGACATCGCGCGTGGCGGCTACGTGCTCAAGGACTGCATCGGCGAGCCGGAGCTGATCCTGATCTCCACCGGTTCCGAAGTCGGCCTGACCGTTCAGGCCTACGACAAGCTGACTGCCCAGGGCCGTAACGTGCGCGTTGTGTCCATGCCGTGCACCAGCGTGTTCGAAGCCCAGGATGCTGGCTACAAGCAATCGGTCCTGCCGTTGCAGGTCAGCGCGCGTATTGCCATCGAAGCGGCTCACGCCGACTACTGGTACAAGTACGTGGGCCTGGAAGGCCGCGTCATCGGCATGACCACCTACGGTGAGTCGGCGCCGGCGCCAGCCTTGTTCGAAGAATTCGGTTTCACCCTGGAAAACATCCTGGGTCAGGCTGAAGAGCTGCTGGAAGACTAAGTCAGTCTGCGTTGTCTGTACTGGCGCTATCGCGGGCAAGCCCGCTCCCACATTTAGATCGCGGTCTAATGTGGGAGCGGGCTTGCCCGCGATGGCGTCAGAACATTCGACACCGAACTAACCTTGATCGAGAACCCCATGCCCCAACCGCGTCCCTACAAAGTTGCACTCAACGGCTACGGCCGCATTGGTCGTTGCGTCTTGCGTGCTCTGTTCGAGCGAGGGGCGGCTGCCGGGTTTGAAATTGTCGCGATCAACGATTTGGCCGACATGGCCAGCATCGAATACCTGACACGCTTTGACTCCACTCACGGCCGCTTCCCTGGTGAAGTGCGGGTTGAAGACGATTGTCTGCATATTAATGGCAACTGCGTGCAGGTCTTGCGCAGTGCCACCCCCGAAGGCATCGACTGGAAAGCATTGGGCGTCGACCTGGTGCTGGAATGTTCCGGTGTCTATAACACCCGCGCCGATGGCCAGCGTTTTCTCGATGCCGGCGCGCCGCGTGTGCTGTTTTCCCAGCCGATGGCCAGCGAGGCGGATGTCGACGCCACTATCGTCTACGGCATTAATCAGGATTGCCTGACCGGCGATGAGCTGCTGGTATCCAACGCTTCCTGCACCACCAACTGCAGTGTGCCGCTGTTGCGCCTGCTGGATCAGGCGATCGGCATCGATTACGTGTCGATCACCACCATCCACTCGGCGATGAACGACCAGCCTGTGATCGACGCCTATCATCATGAAGACCTGCGTCGTACACGCTCGGCGTTCCAGTCAGTGATTCCGGTGTCCACAGGTCTGGCCCGCGGCATCGAGCGCCTGCTGCCGGAACTTGCCGGGCGAATTCAGGCCAAAGCCGTACGGGTGCCGACGGTGAACGTGTCCTGCCTGGACATCACCCTGCAAACCGTCAGCGACACCGATGCGGTGGAGGTCAACCGGATTCTGCGCGACGCCGCCACCCGCGGCCCGCTCAAAGGCTTGCTGGCCTACACCGAGTTGCCCCACGCCAGTTGTGATTTCAACCATGACCCGCATTCGGCGATTGTCGATGCCAGCCAGACTCGCGTTTCCGGCCCCAGGTTGGTGAACATCCTGGCTTGGTTCGACAACGAATGGGGGTTTGCCAACCGTATGCTGGATGTTGCGGAACATTATCTGCACATCGCCTCTAAACAACCTCAACAACAGTAACTCAGGAACTGCGACCCATGACCGTGTTGAAGATGACCGACCTCGATCTGCAAGGTAAGCGCGTACTGATTCGCGAAGACCTCAACGTCCCAGTCAAAGACGGTGTTGTCACCAGCGATGCGCGGATCCGGGCTTCGCTGCCGACCATCAAGCTGGCCCTGGAAAAAGGTGCAGCCGTCATCGTCTGCTCCCACCTGGGTCGTCCGACCGAAGGTGAGTTCTCGGAAGAAAACAGCCTCAAGCCTGTAGCCGATTACCTGAGCAATGCCCTGGGCCGCAACGTGCCACTGGTGACTGACTACCTGGGTGGCGTTGACGTGAAGCCCGGCGACCTCGTGCTGCTGGAAAACGTGCGCTTCAACAAAGGCGAGAAAAAGAACAGCGACGAACTGGCCCAGAAATATGCGGCCCTGTGCGATGTGTTTGTAATGGACGCGTTCGGTACCGCCCACCGTGCTGAAGGTTCGACCCACGGCGTGGCCAAGTTCGCCAAGGTCGCCGCTGCTGGGCCGCTGCTGGCTGCTGAACTGGATGCACTGGGCAAAGCCCTCGGCGCACCGGCCCAGCCGATGGCTGCCATCGTGGCGGGCTCCAAGGTGTCCACCAAGCTGGACGTGCTCAACAGCCTGAGCCAGATCTGCAACCAATTGATCGTCGGCGGCGGCATTGCCAACACCTTCCTGGCCGCTGCCGGCCACCCGGTGGGCAAGTCGCTGTACGAGCCGGACCTGCTGGACACCGCCCGCGCCATTGCTGCCAAAGTCAGTGTGCCGCTGCCAGTAGACGTGGTGGTAGCCAAGGAATTCGCCGAAAGCGCCGCCGCTACCGTCAAACTCATCGCTGACGTGGCTGAAGACGACATGATCCTGGACATCGGCCCGCAAACTGCAGCCAACTTCGCGGAACTGCTGAAAGCCTCCCAGACCATTCTGTGGAACGGCCCGGTTGGCGTGTTCGAATTCGACCAGTTCGGCAACGGCACCAAAGTGCTGGCCAACGCCATCGCTGAAAGCTCGGCCTTCTCCATTGCCGGCGGTGGCGACACTCTGGCGGCCATCGATAAATATGGCGTGGCTGACCGTATCTCCTACATTTCTACCGGTGGCGGCGCATTCCTTGAATTCGTCGAAGGCAAAGTCCTGCCCGCCGTTGAAGTGCTGGAAACCCGAGCCAAAGGTTAAGGCCCGTGATCAGGAAAAGGAGCATTCCCATGATCAAGTCGTTGGCACTGGTGATCGCAGCGGGCCTTTTGGCCGGTTGCGGCAGCACGCCAAGCGCGGCGCAGCAGGCTGGAAAGCCGGCATCGCAGCAGAAAACGAGCTGCTACCAGGCGGACTGGCAAGCCGAGACCATGCCGGTGATCAACAAGCGCATCGGCAATGAGCGGCTGGAGAAATACGACTCCGCGCCCAACGGTCAGGAACAGGGTTGCCCTTGACGGGTCTGATCAACTAACCGACAGCATCGGCGGCCTTTGGCGCCGCTGCGAGGATTGGCAATGAAAGGCGTTTTCGCCCTGGCAGCCCTGGCCCTACTGGCCGGTTGCAGCAGCATGAACATGTTCAACAAGGCAGAGCCTGCCGACAAGTGGACCACCTGGACCTGCGACAGCAAGGCTGAGGTCAACTGGCGCTTTGCCAATGCGGCCAAATCCGAGGTGGATGTTCGCCTCGGTGGTTCCGACCAGGTTTACCGCCTTAAACAGGATGTTGCGGCTTCTGGCGTGCTGTACAGCAACGACCAATTGGCGTTTCACACGAAAGGTGAGGAAGGCCTGGTTTACTGGGTGGCTACCGACGATTTGATCGGGCGCGGCTGCAAAGCCCAATAAGCCTGACAGCAATAACGATTCAGCAGGCCAGGCATGCAAAACCTGACCGGCAATAACTTGAATAGCAGCCGCCGCTACGGCAGGCTTGCACGATTAACGACCCTCGACCGGGAGAGACAACACAATGGCACTTATCAGCATGCGTCAAATGCTGGACCACGCAGCCGAGTTCGGCTACGGCGTCCCAGCCTTTAACGTCAACAACCTTGAGCAGATGCGCGCCATCATGGAAGCCGCTGACAAGACCGACTCCCCAGTGATCGTCCAGGCGTCGGCCGGTGCGCGCAAATACGCCGGCGCCCCGTTCCTGCGTCACCTGATCCTGGCAGCCATCGAAGAATTCCCGCACATCCCGGTGTGCATGCACCAGGACCACGGCACCAGCCCTGACGTGTGCCAGCGCTCCATCCAACTGGGCTTCAGCTCGGTAATGATGGACGGCTCCCTCGGCGAAGACGGCAAGACCCCGACCGACTACGAATACAACGTGCGCGTGACCCAACAAACCGTGGCCCTGGCTCACGCCTGCGGCGTCTCGGTTGAAGGCGAGCTGGGTTGCCTGGGTTCGCTTGAAACCGGCATGGCCGGCGAAGAAGACGGCATCGGCGCCGAAGGCGTGCTGGATCACAGCCAGATGCTGACCGACCCGGAAGAAGCTGCGGACTTCGTCAAGAAGACCCAGGTCGACGCCCTGGCCATCGCCATCGGCACCAGCCACGGCGCTTACAAGTTCACCAAGCCGCCTACCGGCGACGTGCTGGCCATCGACCGTATCAAGGAAATCCACAAGCGCATCCCCAACACCCACCTGGTGATGCACGGCTCTTCCTCGGTCCCGCAAGAGTGGCTGGCGATCATCAACCAGTACGGCGGCGACATCAAAGAAACCTACGGCGTACCAGTTGAAGAAATCGTCGAAGGCATCAAGCACGGCGTGCGCAAGGTCAACATCGACACCGACCTGCGCCTGGCGTCCACCGGCGCAATGCGTCGCCTGATGGCCACCAACCCGAGCGAATTCGACCCACGTAAATTCTTCGGCGCCACCGTGACCGCGATGCGTGATGTGTGTATCGCACGTTACGAAGCGTTTGGTACTGCGGGTAATGCTTCGAAGATCAAGCCGGTATCGTTGGAAGCGATGTATCAGCGGTATTTGAAAGGTGAGTTGAACGCTAAGGTGAACTGAACCTCTGTCGTTTAAAAAGAAGCCCGCAGCGATGCGGGCTTTTTTGTGGCTGAGATTTGATTAGATAAGTTTGAGAGGCAGGAGGTTCACGGGATGATTGTTTGATTTTTGCACTAGCTGGTAGGTGCGTGCGCTTGTTTTCTGTAAAAATATAAATAGACGGCAATGGACACCGATGCAGTTAAAAGTGTCATGCCTGCAGCCACGACAAAAGGTGCTGGGCGACCACCTGCGATTATTAGCATTGTTCCTAAAGAAGGTCCCGTTATAACACATAGTACTTGGATACTTCTGAAAGACATGGAAACTCTTCCGATATTGTCAGCAGGGCATAACTGCTGAAGAATTATATTCGAAGATATTATTAGTGTCTCGTAGCCAACGCCATTCAAAAACCAAACCAATGGGTAGAGATAGGATCTTCCAGGCAGTTGAAAAAATACCAAAGCTGCGGTCAGAATTAATGCTATAGAGAAAACCACTAACGCGCCTGACCGAAGAAGAATCTCATCGAAGTTGTTCAATTTGAATTTCATCAGCAATGCGGCACATATTGCACCTGCGGCTGTTGCTGAGACGATTATTGAAAAGTTAACTGGAGGTAAACCTTCATAGGCTAGAAGGGACGCCAAATGCGGGTCGTAAATGCCTAAAGCCAGCGAAGTTAGCAGGGAGTACAAAAAACCCATGCGTAATTGAAAGGGTAAGGCATTGAATATAGAGAATCCTCTTGCCAGGTCGCGATAAAGTGGCAGGGCTTTTGAAGAGGTGCCCTTAATTTGCGTTCGGAATGCAAGGCAAATAGACCTTAGGAATGGGACGGTTAGTAAAACGGCGGCAGCCGAAAAAAAGAATAAATCCTTAGGTGATAATGCTGCCGTTAACACACCAGCAAATAACGGCGCGAAAATTTTGGAAGATTGATCAAATACACTTACGTGGCTGAAAAAAGATTTGCGCTCCTCAGCATGTATCAATTGCCGAACCACAATAGTTATCGAGGGGAAGTAGAATAAGTTTGACACGCCTTTGAATATGACGAAAAGCAAAAAGGTCTGGAGGTCCGGAGAAACTGCTAACGCTATGGTAGACAGTGTGCGGAGTAAGGCGCCGGATAATAGTGTTTTCCTTACGTCATATCGATCTATCAGCGTTCCTACTATAGGGCCTAGAAACAACATCGGGGCACCAAGGCAAAAAGCCAGGAACGCTATCGATGAAGATGAGGCATGCCATAGATACACGGGAACCGTGAAGATTAAAAAAATATCAAGCCATAGTGAAAAGCTGGATAGCGCTTGTACGCAAATAAGCTTACTTGACGTTTTCATGATGCTGATCTGAATGAAGAAAAAGTGTGTCTTCAAATACGAAACCGTCGAGCTCATGCTCACTGGCGAATCGATACAAGTCGCTCAGCCTATTTATAAAGCCGCGTCCGTTAAAGTTCAAAGAGGTGTTGCACAGTTCGCCGACTCCTGACACAGCCCGATAGGCACTCAGCAATTGATGCATGCGACGATTCTGCGATTCATTCGTTCCTCAGTGTTATTGCCTTCGCAGATTTGCGATGCGCTTAAACCGTATGAGGGCTTATTGTGATTGTCAATTTCTATTTCTTGGGTTGTATTGTTTTTCAGCTGAGTCTTTGTGTGTTTTTGTAGGAAAGTACCGGATTATTCTGATTGGTATTTCCTACATTTCGCTCCCTCGCTGATTTTTAATAATGCTCACTAATACACAAGGCTGTAACATCAAGTAGCACATGTGCCGAAGTTTAGGTTGTCGTTGCGGTTCACATATCGCAATCCCTCAGCGACATGCATAAAAATCCGGAGTCTTTCTCAGACTCCGGGTTGCCCGGTTGCTTGAGGAATAGTCAGCAATTCTTAAGTGAACAGCGCGAGTCAGTTAAGGACAAAACTTTTTGTCTTTTTATCTCTTAACTGACCGGCGTTGAGGCTTGCCCGCGATAGCCATGCATATCTGCGGCTCCCACAGGAATCGCGGTGTGTTTAACAAGGTAGCTTCACCGAGGAATCGTCCTTGGCACCACCGGACACTTCACTCGTGATCTATATCCAACTTCGCAAACGTCACCTTCGCCCCTTCCTTGCTGTCCCCACTGTTGTCCTGCACATACGCGCCTGCCTTGAAATACAGCGGCTTGGCCGCCCAGGCCGCGCCGATGCGCTCGTTCCATTCACTGTCGGCGGCGTACACGCTGAGTAGCCCAGCCTTGTTGAGGTTGATCACGTAAGTGAAGCTTTTCTCCAGCGGCACATTGGACGCGACGATGATTACGCGGCTTTCATCTTCATCCGGGCGCATGCGCACTTTGGCGACGATGTTGCCGGTCTGGGTCTTTTCCTTGAACTGGTATTCGAGCTTGATCAGTGGTTTTTGGCTGTCATAGGCGTGGATCTGGCCAATGACGATCTTGCCGCTGGAGGGCACCTGGTTCACGGCCAGGGTGGCGCGCAGGAAGTTGTCGGCGTCGGGGTAGGTCCAGTTGCGCAGGCGGCCGTCGGCGTATGTTTCGCGCAATTCACTGCGCGGGTAGATGGCGTTTTCGGTGCGGGTGCCGGTGACGGGGGTCCAGAATTGCACGTTGCTGCCTTCGGCCTGGAAATACTGGTCGTTGAAGCCGCTGAGCAGCTTTGGCGTGTCGATAGTCGCGGGGGGCGAGCCGACCGGAATGCTCAGGTTCCACGTGGAGAGGTCGATCATGGCGTTGGCCTTTTACAGGGGGTGACGGCTTTGGCCCGGGGGCCTGACAGGTTCTTTATAGGCGGTGGCCGTCCAGTTGTTAAACATTTGCTGGCAATTTATTGACGCCATAGGAATGCCAAAAAGCCATGTTTCCCATGAACCGTGGGCTGCAGAGGTTGACCGTTAGTCGGCTGACTGAACTTTGGCGCAATGATGGCATCCACGTCACTTCTGATTTTCAGGATCCGGGGCTAGAGTGAGGCCTTGATGTTTGTCCGGGTTTTCTGTCAGAAATGACCGGATTAGACCTAAGGAAGAGTCCCAGCATGGAATGCGCTCCACATCACGGCGATGGCAGTTCGGTTCTTCTGGTGGTCGATGACTACCCGGAAAACCTGATCAGCATGCGTGCGCTTTTGCAACGCGATGACTGGCAGGTGATCACCGCCGCATCCGGGATGGAAGCCCTGGAGTTGTTGCTGCTACATGAAGTCGATTTGGTGTTGCTGGATGTGATGATGCCCGGCATGGACGGCTTCGAAGTCGCGCGGTTGATGCGCGGCAGCCAGCGCACGCGCATGACCCCGATCATCTTTCTGAGTGCCAACGCCCAGTCGCCCGCCGCCGTGCTGGAAGGCTATGCCAGTGGTGCCATCGACTATCTGTTCAAACCCTTCGACCCGCATATCCTCAAGCCCAAGGTCCAGGCGTTGCTGGAGCACCAGCGCAATCGCCGGGCGTTGCAGCGCCTGAGCCATGACCTGGAGTCCGCGCGGGCCTTTAATGCGTCGGTGCTGGATAACGCCGCCGAGGGCATCCTGGTGGTGAGTGAGGAGGGCGTGATCGAATACGCCAACCCGGCGATTTCGCGGCTGCTCAACGCCACGATCCAGGAGTTGCAAGATCAGGACTTCCTGAGTTTCCTGCAAAAACCCCATGTGCCCGCCTGGCTGGACTCCCAGATGTACGCCGGTTATCGCAAGGGCGAAACCTGGCGTCTGCACGATGCGCTGCTGCGCACCCGCCGTGGCCAGCAGGTGCCGGTGGCACTGTCCTGCGCGCCGTTGCCCGCCGAGCAGAAGGCCATGGTGGTGACGGTGCTGGACATGTCCGAGGTCCGCCACTTGCATCAGCAGTTGGAATTCCAGGCCGTCACCGACCCACTGACCGGGCTGCTGAACCGGCGCGGCTTCCATCAGGCAGTGGAAAACACACTGTTGCGCAGCGAGCGCACGGAGCAGTCCCTGGTGTTGCTGTACCTGGACCTCGACGGCTTCAAGCGGGTCAACGATTCCCTGGGCCATGACGCCGGTGATCGGGTGCTGCGCTGGGTCTCGGAGCAATTGCAGGGCTGCCTGCGCTCCTACGACATTATCGGCCGCATGGGCGGGGATGAATTTACCGCGCTGCTGGAATTGGAATTCCCGGAGCAGGCGGCAAAGATTTCGGAGAAGCTGATCGAGCGCGTCTCGGTGTGCCAGCAGGTCGACGGTCTGGATGTGATGCTCGGTGTGAGCATCGGCATTGCGACCTACCCGGATTGCGGCTCGGATCTGAATGGTTTGCTGCGTGCGGCCGACATCGCCATGTACGAAGCCAAGCGCGCAGGCCGTCAGCAATATCGTTATTACGACCAGGAAATGAACGGCCGTGCGCGCTCGCGGCTGATGCTCGAAGACAGTGTGCGCACGGCGATTCAAAACAGGGAGTTCACCCTGGTCTATCAGCCCCAGGTTTCCCTGGCGGATGGGCGCTTGCGCGGCGTCGAGGCGTTGTTGCGCTGGCAGCACCCCAGCGTCGGCGACGTGCCGCCAGGGCTGTTTTTACCGTTGCTGGAAGAGGCGCGGCTGATCAGCCAACTGAGCGCGTGGATTTATCAGCAGGTCGCTGCCCAGCGTCAGATGTGGCAAAGCGCCTTCGATGACGAATTGGTATTGAGCGTGAGTCTGAGCAGCAGCCAGTTCAACATGCCCAACCTGGCGAACCAGTTGCAGCAGATGATGGAGCGGTATGGGCTGCAGACGCACCAGTTGGAGGTGGAAATCGGCGAAGACTGCCTGATGAGTAACCTGGAAGAGGCCGCCAAACAGCTTAAATTGCTGCGCCGCATCGGCGTACGCATTGCGCTGGATGACTTCGGCGCGGGGCAGTGCTCCTTGTCGCATCTGCGTGACTTGGCGTTCGACACCCTCAAACTTGACCCGCAATTGGTTGCGCGTCTGCCGGGTTCGGTGAGGGACACGGCGATGGCGCGCAGCATTATCGAGCTGTGTGGGCATTTTGATGTGGTCGTGGTGGCCGAAGGCGTGGAAACCCAGGAACAAGCTCAGTGGCTCAAGGCGCATGGCTGCCCGTTTATCCAAGGGCCGTGGGCGGCACAACCGCTGATGGCCGATGAAGTGCTCGACTGGTCTCGCGCCCGCATGCGCTGAATTCGCTACACTGGCGGCCATTCGAACCCTGTTGCAGACCTCCATGACCGCGCTGAAATACCTCCAGGCCTATCCCGCCGCCCTCCAGGAGCAGGTACGCCAACTGATCGCCAAGGACCAGTTGGGTGCCTACCTGGAGCAGCGCTACCCCGAGCGCCACGCGGTGCAGAGCGACAAAGCCCTGTACGCCTACGCGCTGGCCTTGAAGCAGGAACACCTGCGCAACGCGCCGGCCATCGACAAGGTGCTGTTTGATAATCGCCTGGACCTGACCCACCGCGCCCTCGGCCTGCACACCACGATTTCGCGGGTGCAGGGCGGCAACCTCAAGTCCAAGAAAGAGATCCGCATTGCTGCGTTGTTCAAGGACGCCGCGCCGGAATTTCTGCGCATGATCGTGGTGCACGAACTGGCACACTTCAAGGAATCGGACCACAACAAGGCGTTCTACAAACTCTGCGACTACATGATGCCGGGTTACCACCAGGTGGAATTCGACCTGCGGGTGTACCTCACGTATCGCGACCTGCAGGGCAAACCCTGACCGCACAAGGCGACTGACCATGGATGTGAGCAAGACCAAAAGCAGCTTCTACCGCCGCCTGTACGTGGCGTACCTGATCGACAGTGGGCTGGCCAGCAGTGTGCCGGCGCTGACCGACGCCACCGGCATGCCTCGGCGCACGGCGCAGGACACGATTGCGGCATTGGCTGACCTGGATATCGTGTGTGAATTCGAGCAAGAGGACGGTGCCCGTAACCATGCCGGGCACTATCGGATTCGTGATTGGGGCGCAATTGATCGGCGCTGGATCGAAGGCAATCTGGCGTCGGTGAAGCAGGTGTTGGGGTATCCCTGAAGGTTTTGCACTGTTTCAGCTGACGCCATCGGGGGCAAGCCCCCTCCCACATGTGGGAGGGGGCTTGCCCCCGATGAGGCCCTCAAGCCCGGCGCATACCTATATGTGGAATATCATCCTCAAGGTATTCCTCACCCGCCACCACAAACCCATACCGCCCGTAATACCCCTGCAGATGCGCCTGGGCTGACAGAAAGATCGGTGTCTCTGGCCAGATCTCGTCGATCTGCTTGAGCGTTTCTTCCATCATCGTGTGCCCCAGCCCGGTCCTCCGCGCCCCCGACGCGACGATCACCCGGCCAACTACCACATCGCCGCCTTGGGACTCTGGATCCAGCAGGCGCAGGTAGGCCACCAGTTCATCGTCTTTCCAGCCCATCAGGTGGTGGGTGTCGCCCGCCAGGTCTTGCCCGTCGATGTCTTGATAAACGCACTTCTGCTCGACAACGAAGACCTCGCCGCGCAGGCGCAGGATGGCGTACAGCTGCTCCTTGCCCAGGTCGGTGTGATGTTTGCAGACCCAATCGACTGTCATGGTGTGTTCTCACGTGAATGTCTGTTCTGGATAGTAAGCGCGGCGCGCGGTGGTGTCTAAATCAACTATTTTTGTGAGTGAAATCAATTTGCCATCATTGAGTGCATGCGCCAGCCGTTTCTTTGTGTAATCTGAGCTAATGTTAGAACCTCAGGCGCAGCCTGAGCTAAGGCCACCGCCTGTCCGCCAAGGATTTTGAGCATGCCGCGATTGTCTCGTGCCGTTGCTTTGATGGGAGTGTTGTTGCTGGCGACGCCTGCATGTGCACAGCGCCTGCGTCTGGTCGCGGATGCCTGGCCGCCCTTTACCGATGCCACGCTGATCAACGGTGGCTTGGCCACCGACATTGTCAGCACGGCCCTGGCCCGCGCCGGCTATGCCAGTGATTTCGAGCAGGTGCCTTGGGCTCGCGCGCTGATGGGCGTGGGTGACGGGCGCTATGACGTGCTGATCAACGCCTGGTACGACGACGCCCGTACGCAATTGGGGCAGTTCTCCGGCGAATACCTGCTCAACCGCGTGCGCTTTATCAAGCGCCGTGATGATCCCATCGAGTATCAGAACCTGCAGCAACTGCACGACTACCCCATCGCCGTGGTGCGCGGTTATGCGTATTCGGCGGCGTTCGATGGTGACGCGCAGTTGCAGAAAGTCCCTGTGCATAACTTTGCCATGGCCGTGCGGATGCTGGCGGCGCAGCGCGTGCGGCTGACGGTGGAGGATGAATATGTGGCGCGCTTTTACCTGTCACGGGAATCGGCGCGGGTGCGCAATTCGGTGGAGTTCCTGCCCCAGCCGCTGAGTGAAAACAGCCTGCATATCCTGGTGAGCCTGAAGAACCCAGAGCATGAGCAGATTGTCGCGAGCTTTGATCGCGAGATTGCCAAGATGAAGGCTGATGGCAGTTATGCGCGGTTGATGAAGGCTCATGGGATGTAGCGGCCTAAGCCGCGCTGGTGTCCTTGATCAAATGCGCCGCCAATGTTCGCAGCGGCCCTAGCTGCCGACAAATCAACGCCAACTGCGTCTGCACCAACCGCTGCCCTTCATCTATCTCGTCCGGCATCTGCTCCAGGTCCGCCGCCAGGGCTTCCTCGGCGTCGCTCTGGATCGCAATGGGCTGCTTGTTGGCCAGTCCTGTCGCGATTTCATCAATGCTCGCCGCGAGTGTTTTGCCCGCGCCGTCAATGAGATGCTCGCGCACTTCGGCCGGCAATTGCGTGTCGCGGTGTGCACCGAGCCCTGACAGGTAACTGAGCAAGGTGTGGGACAACACCAGGAAACGGAACCCCACATCCGCTTCCTTACGGAAATGCCCCGGTTCCATCAGCATATTGGCGAGGGTGGTCGACAGCGCCGCGTCGGCGTTGTGCGCGTTGCGGCGGGCCAGGCGGTAGGCCAGGTCGTCGCTCTTGCCGGCAGCGTATTGCTGCATGATCTGGCGTAGGTAGATGCTGTTGCAGGTCAGGGTGTTGGCCAGCACTTTGTTCAGTCGGCGGCCTTGCCAGTCCGGCAGGAACAGGAACACCGCCAGGCCCGCGATCAAGCTGCCGAGCAAGGTATCGAACAGCCTTGGCAGGAACAGCCCGTAGCCATCCCCCACCTGGTTGAAGCAGAACAGCACCATCAAGGTGATCGCTGCCGTGGCCAGGGTGTAGCGGGTGGTGCGGTTGATAAAGAACACCAGGCCAGCGGCGATGGCGAACATCGACTGCACCAAGGGGTTGGGGAACAGGTCGAACAGCGCCCAGGCCACGGTAAGGCCGATGGCGGTGCCGATGATCCGCTGGCCGAGCTTGCGCCGCGTGGCGCCGTAGTTGGGCTGGCACACAAACAGGGTGGTGAGGATGATCCAGTAACCTTGGGAAGCATGGATGGCGTGCAAGGTGCCGTAGCCGATGGTCAATGCCAGGGACAGGCGCAAGGCGTGGCGGAACAGCAGCGACGTCGGCGTCAGTTGCGTGCGCAGGCGCGTCCACATTTCCCTGAGGTTGCGCGGCGCACGGTCCAGCAGGTTGCTGTCGGTGGCGTCGGCCAGGGCGTCCGG
This sequence comes from Pseudomonas sp. SR18, assembly GCF_023701505.1. NCBI lineage: Bacteria > Pseudomonadati > Pseudomonadota > Gammaproteobacteria > Pseudomonadales > Pseudomonadaceae > Pseudomonas > Pseudomonas sp. SR18. The sequence goes on from NZ_JAMQAU010000014.1 coordinate 94,639, forward strand.
GTTGCTCGCATCGCCCAGCAAACGGTCGAGGGTGGACAAGTTGGCCGCCAGCGCGCGCAACGAGCGCAGCAGGCCGCGCCAGGCCGGGTTGCTCTGGATGCGCAGGTGTTCCAGGGAGGCATTCAGGTCGCTGAGGGCTTCGGCGAAGCTGTCGTCATAGATGAACGGTTGGCGCAGTTGGATCGACTCGGCCAGGGCCTGGCAGGCCTTGCCTTGCTGACGCAGCAGGCGCTGGCAGCGGAACAGCACGTCGCTGTGGAAGAAAGCATCGGCGAGGGCGTTGTAAGGATAGTGGGAGGAACTGGCGCGCTCGTGGATGTCCTGGGCGAGGAAGTACAGCTTGAGGTAGCGGCTGACCTTCGACCCCGGTCGGCCGTTGCCCACGCGGTGCAGGATGATTTCCTTCGCCGCATTCAGCGCCGCCACCACCCGGCCGTTTTGCTGGGCCAGTTCCAGGCGGCGCGCTTCCACATCCAGCTGGCGGATCGGTTCGAACAGCGACGATTTGAGCTTGAGATAGCGCCCCAACTCGCGGAACAACCGCGCCAGGCTCTGCTGCACCGGCTGGTTGGAAAACAGCGCCTGCCACAGCACCGACAACGCGCCGTACCAGGCCGCACCGGCCACCAGCAGCAATGGCTCATGCCAGAAATCACTGACGGCGCCGCCGCGCTGGTCCACGCCGATCATGGTATAGACCGACAAAATCAAGGTGGCCGAGGCAATCGCCCCATAACGTTCGCCCAAGGCGCCGAGCATGGTCAGGCCGAACGTCGCCAGGGCCAGGGAGATGGCGAAAACCCAGGGATAAGGGAACAGCAACTCCACCGACAGCGCGGCGATGCTGAAACACACCAGCGTCACGGCCAGGGCGTTGAGGCGGCCTTGCCAACTGTCGTCGGTCTCGGCCAGGGCGCTGGCGATAATCCCCAGGAACAGCGGGATCAGCAGCGTCATTTCATCCTGATACCAGCACAGCGCCATGCTGCCGGTGAGGGCGATGAATACCCGAATGCTGTAGCTGAATTTATCCAGGGCCCACAGGCGCCGCATGGACTGCTTGAACGAGGTCGATGACATGAAGTCGTGAGTCTTCCGGGACGATGCCGTTAAATTGAGCTATCAAGGACGCCACGGCAAGGGTGGTGATCACATCTCACTGCAATTTATTCCCTGGCACACCTCAAATCAAAATGTGGGAGGGGGCTTGCCCCCGATAGCAGTGTGTCAGCCAGAACATCTTTGACTGATACACCGCCATCGGGGGCAAGCCCCCTCCCACATTTGACCGAGTACATCCTCTAGGCGTACTGCGCAGCAGCGTAACCCGACGCCCACGCCCACTGGAAGTTGAACCCACCCAAGTGCCCGGTCACATCCAGCACTTCACCAATGAAGTACAACCCAGGGCTTTTCAGCGATTCCATGGTCTTGGACGACACTTCCCGCGTATCCACCCCGCCCAACGTCACCTCGGCGGTGCGATAACCCTCGGTACCCGCCGGCACCAGCTGCCAACTGCCCAGCTTTTGCGCAATGTCGGCGATCTCCGCGTGGGTGTACTGCTTCATCGGCTTGGACGCAAACCACGTCTCTGCCAGCAGGTTGGCCATCTTCTTGGTGAAGATCTCACCCAGCAGGGTTTTCAGCTCGCTGTTGGGGCGCTCGGCCTGTTGCTGTTGCAGCCAGGTGTGGGCGTCGTGGTCGGGCAGCAAGTTAATTTCCACGGTGTCGCCGGATTCCCAATACGAGGAAATCTGCAGGATCGCCGGCCCGCTCAGGCCACGGTGGGTAAACAGGATGTTCTCGCGAAAGCTCTGGTCGTTGCAGCTGACCAGGCAATCCACGGAGGTGCCGGACAACTCGCCGCACAAGTCCTTGAGCTGATCGGTGATGGTGAACGGCACCAAGCCTGCGCGGGTCGGCAGCAGTTCGTGGCCGAATTGCCTGGCCACTTGATAACCAAAACCGGTGGCGCCCAGGGTCGGAATCGACAAGCCGCCGGTGGCGATCACCAGGGATTCGCAGCGCAGTTCGCCCAAGGTGGTCTGCAATTGATAACCGCTGTCGACCTTGGCGATTTCCTGCACCGAAGTGTCCAGGTGCATGTTCACGCCCGCCTGGATGCACTCGTCGAGCAGCATGCCGAGGATGTCGCTGGACTTGTTATCGCAGAACAGCTGGCCGAGCTTCTTCTCGTGATACGGCACGCCGTGCTTGGCCACCAGCCCAATGAAATCCCACTGGGTGTAGCGGGCCAGGGCGGATTTGCAGAAGTGCGCGTTGTGCGAGAGGAAGTTGGCAGGCTCGGTGTACATATTGGTGAAATTGCAGCGGCCACCGCCGGACATCAGGATCTTTTTACCGGCCTTGTTCGCGTGGTCGATCAACATCACCTTGCGCCCACGCCCGGCGGCGGTCAGCGCACACATCAAGCCTGCGGCGCCGGCGCCAATGATCACAACTTCGGTCGAGCGCAAAACGGTGTCCTCATGCAAATTCTGATTTGGATCTCCATTGGGTTGGAGATTTCTTACAGGATGCGCACGCGCAACGAACGGCCTTTGATCTTGCCGTCATTCAAGCGCTGCAACGCCTGCTTGGCGATGCCACGTTCCACGGCCACGAACGCCTGGAAGTCAAAGATCGCGATCTTGCCGACCTGAGCGCCGGGGATGCCGGCGTCGCCGGTCAGTGCACCGAGGATGTCGCCCGGACGCACCTTGTCTTTACGGCCAGCGGCGATGCACAGCGTGCTCATCACCGGCAGCAACGGACCGCCGCTTTGCGGCTTGAGGTTGTCCAGTTGGTCCCAGTTCAGTGGCGACTTCTGCAGTTGCTCGATGGCCTGGGCGCGGTGCGCTTCGGACGGCGCCACCAGGCTGATGGCGATACCGGTCTCGCCCGCACGGCCAGTCCGGCCAACGCGGTGGATGTGGATTTCCGAGTCGCGGGCCAGTTCGACGTTGATCACCATGTCCAGCGCATCAATGTCCAAACCACGGGCGGCGACGTCAGTGGCCACCAGCACTGAGGTGCTGCGGTTGGCGAACATCGCCAGCACCTGGTCACGGTCGCGCTGTTCCAGGTCGCCATGCAGGCCAACGGCGGAAATACCCTTGGCCGTCAGGTGGTCGACGGTTTCCTGCACTTGCTGCTTGGTAAAGCAGAACGCCACGCAGGAGGCCGGGCGGAAGTGCGCCAGCACCTTGGTCACGGCGTCCATGCGTTCTTCCGGCGAGATCTCGAAGAAACGCTGCTCGATCTGGTCATCGGAGTGGAAGGCTTCGGCCTTCACTTGCTGCGGTGCGCGCATGAATTTGGACGCCAACTGCTTGATGCTCACCGGGTAGGTGGCCGAAAACAGCAGGGTCTGGCGGCGTGGCGGGGTCTTGCTGATGATGTCTTCGATGGCGTCGTAGAAGCCCATGTCGAGCATGCGGTCAGCTTCGTCGAGGATCAGGGTGTTCAGGCCGTCCAGCACCAGCGAACCTTTGCGCAGGTGTTGCTGGATGCGGCCCGGAGTGCCGACGATCACGTGGGCGCCGTGTTCAAGGGACGCGATCTGCGGGCCGAGGGACACGCCGCCGCACAGGGTCAGGACCTTGATGTTGTCTTCGGCACGGGCCAGGCGACGGATTTCCTTGGCGACCTGGTCGGCCAGTTCACGGGTCGGGCACATCACCAGCGCCTGGCAGCCGAAGTAGCGCGGGTTGATCGGGTTCAACAGGCCGATGCCGAAGGCTGCGGTCTTGCCGCTGCCGGTCTTGGCCTGGGCAATCAGGTCCAGCCCCTTGAGGATCACCGGCAAGCTTTGCGCCTGGATCTGCGTCATCTCGACATAACCCAGCGAGTCGAGGTTAGCCAGCATGGCGGCGGAGAGCGGCAAAGTATTAAAAGCGGTGGCGATGGTGGTCACGGGACTGGCTCTGCAAAACAAAATGTCGCGCAGTGTACCAGTACCGTGGGAATTTCCCTGCAAGTTCTAGACGAGCCGCCGGTTAATGCTCGATATGTTGGTCCGGGTTGGCCACCCGTTTGCCGTCTTTTGGCGACAGTTGCAGGAAGATCGCCGCCGCCAGCATCGCCATGATGCCCACGGTGAGGAAGGTTAATTGGAAGGCGCCGAGGATACTGTCCACTCCATCATTGCCCGCTTCGGCAGTAAACCCGCCGAGCAGCGCACCGGCACAGGCCACGCCCAGGCTAAGGGACAATTGCGCCACCACCGACAGCAAACTGTTGCCGCTGCTGGCCTGGGCGTCGTCGAGGTCGATCAGGGTCACGGTGTTCATCGCGGTAAATTGCAGGGAGTTGATCGCCCCCAGCACCGCGAGCATGCCCAGCAGCAACGGGTAGGGCGTTTGTTCCGTGACCAGGCCCATGCTGGCGAGCATCAGGCCCAGCGCCAGCGTGTTGCCGGTGAGCACGATGCGATAACCCAGGCGCTCGATCAGCGGCCGCGCCACCGACTTGGCAAACATCGCCGCCGCCGCCAGGGGCAGCATGCTCATGCCGGCCTGCGACGGCGAATAGCCCAGCGCCACCTGCAACAGCAGCGGCACCAGGAACGGCAGCGCGCCGCTGCCCAGCCGGGCGAACAGGTTGCCCAGAATGCCCACGGCAAAGGTGCGCGTCTTGAACAGCACCGGCGAGAACAGCGCATTGTCGATATGCCCGGCCCGCAGCCAATACGCCGCCAGGCACGCCAGCCCGCCGAACAGCAGCAACATCACCCGCAGGTGCGGCAGGTGCAGTTCGCCCAGGCCTTCCATGGCGATAGTGATCAGCACCATCGCCGCGCCGAACAGCAGGAAGCCGATGCCATCGAAGCGCGTACGCTCGCTGCCGCGCAGGTCGGGGATGAATTTCCACACGGCGTAGCAACCGATCATGCCCACCGGCAGGTTGATCAGGAAGATCCAGTGCCAGGTCAGGTATTGCACCATCCAGCCGCCCATGGTCGGGCCGAGCAAGGGGCCGAGCAGGCCGGGAATGGTGATGAAGCCCATGATCCGCACCAGCTCGGAACGTGGGTAAGCACGTAAGACTACAAGCCGGCCCACGGGCAGCATCAACGCACCGCCCAAGCCTTGGACCACCCGCGCCCCCACCAGCATGGTCAGGCTGCTGGACAACGCGCACAGCAAGGAGCCGATGCTGAACAGCATGATCGCGCCAAAGAAGATTTTCTTGGTGCCGAAGCGGTCGGCGATCCAGCCCGACGCAGGGATCAGCAGGGCGACGGTGAGCATGTAGGCGATCACCACGCCTTGCATGCGCAGCGGGTTCTCGGCGAGGTCCCGCGCCATGGCCGGCAGTGCGGTGTTCAGAATCGTCCCATCCAGCGACTGCATGAAGAAGGCAATCGCCACCACCCAGGGGAGCCAGCGGGCGGTCTTGGCATCGAGCGGGACGCGATTCGGCATGGGAACCCTTTTGTTAGCAGGCTATGTGTTGGCGATTATGCGCCATCCGTCGCGCTTTTTCCCACTGGCGGTTCGTCTAAGTCCGACAACGTCGCGTGCTCACCCACCAGGTAATTCAGCAGGGCGCGGTGCACCGACAACGCGGCCTCGCGGGACTCCAGATCGAGCAAATGGCCGGTGTGCTCGGCCACGGCAAAGCTGCTGCGCGCCACGTACTGCTTGAACAACTTGGCTTCGGCGGCGGGGGTGTATTCGTCCAGGGCGCCGTTGAGGAAATGCACCGGCGTTTCAATCTGCCGCAGTGCGGGCAGGTAGTTGCCGTCGCCCAGGCCCAGCACCTGATGGATATGAAAGCGCGCCTGGCGGTACTCGGTGGTGGCCATGGTAGACAGGTGCCGATGGTTGTTGCGTTTGAGCCGGGGCGAAAGGTATTTGCCGACCGTCTCGTTGAGCAAGTGGCCGACGGCGGACTTGTCATCGGCCTCGATCAGCACGCGCACACGCTCCACATAGTCGAGCATCGCTTGATTGAGGTTGGGCGCCAGGGCCATCACCACCGAGCTTTCGATGGACGGCGGGTTGTGCGCCAGGGTCAGCAGCGTGGAGATGCCGCCCCAGGAGGCCGACACCAAGTGGTTGACCTCGAAACGCTCGACCAGGGCGCGCAGCATCTGTACTTCGTCGTCCTTGGTCACCAGGTCCAGGTCGGTGTTGTGCTCGCGGGAGTAGCCGGAGAATGGCAAGTCGAACATGAGTACATTGAAATGCTCAGCCAGGCATTTGCTGGTGCGGGCGAAGGAACGCGTGGTGGACAGCGCGCCATTGACCATCAGCACCGTCTTCTTTTGCGGGTCGTGACCCAGTTGCTCCACGTGAACGTTGTAGTGTTTGAACAGCTTTTGTATGACGAAACTTCCATGGTTCATCGCATCACTTCCGGTGTGTGGCGGTATGCCACTAACCGTTATAACGAGGTTTTTTGCAGGCGACAACAGGCTGCACGGGGAGACGTGTGAGATGGGATTTGGCGGTAGGAATAGGTGAAACGAAGTCTCTGAAATCACGCTAAGCAATGTGGGAGGGGGCAATCCGGCTCCCACATTGGGTTTGCAGTGTTTAGAGGGTTAGCGTCAGGCGTTTTACCAAGGCGCCGGGGAGCAGGTTGGACGCAGTATTGCGCTGCCCATAGGTACTGGCCGACAACAGCAACTCGCGCTCGGCGGTAAGCGCTTCCAACTGCGAACCCAGCAAGCTGTAGACACTGTCATCAAAACGCATGGTGCTGACCGGCGCCTTGATTTCGCCGTCTTCCACCCAGAACGTAGCGAAGCGCGTCATGCCGGTCAGGCGTGCGGCCGGCAGGTCGGAGTAGTTCAGGTACCACAGGTTGCTGATGTACAGGCCGGTGCCCAACTGCTTGAGGATCTCGGCCTGGGCCAGGCTGCCTGCGGCCATCTGCAAGGCGCTGGGGGATTCGTCGCTGCCGGCGCCGTTGGCGCTCAGGTCATATTCGGCGGCGCTGCGCGAGTTCACCAGTTGGCCGTCGGCCTTGCCGGCGTTGATCAGCGTGACATCGCTGCGCGGGTAGCCCTCACTGGAAAACGCCTGGCTCAGGGAGCCGCTGATCTGTTCGCTCACCGTTACCAGCGGGCTGAGGTGTTGCTCACCGGCGTACAGTTTTTGCAGCGAGCTGCCTTTGCTGGCGATGGCCTGGGCGGAGAAACCACCCCAGGTGATGATGCTGATGATTTCTTCCAATGCCGCCGGGGCCAGGTAGGCGCGGTACTCTCCGGGTGGCAGGGTATGCAGCGGCCGGTCGAGGAACTCAAGCTGGTCGCGGGCCTGTTGCAAGCGGCGGGCGAATTCCGCGCTGTCCCAGGTATGCCCGGCGTAGCTGGCCTTTACCGCTTCGCCGTTGGCATGGAACAGGCTGAAATCGAAGTTGAAGCTATTGGCCTGGTGCCAGCCGAAGGCTCCGTCGGAACTGGCAAAGCCACGGCTGATCGGCCCGGCGGCATAGATCCCGACCAGGTCCACGCCGTCGGCAGCCTGGCTGATGTCCTCCAGTACGAGGCCCAGGTCGGGCAACGGCTGGGCCTGTTCGTTGTGGCTGTGCCAGGCGTTCTGGTTGAGCAATAGATACGGGTCGAGAGGCAGCAGCGGCAAGGTTTCGCGCAGCTGTTGCAGGCCGGCGGCGAGGCGCTGGCGATCCAGCTCAGGCTCGCCGGCCAGGGTGATGCCGAGGTCGGCATGGCGGCCATCGTTGATCAATTTGAGGTTGAGGCTGGCCTGCTGCACTTGCCCGGCCTGCCGCACCTTGGCGTGGTTGAAGCGCACGAACTCGGACGATTCCGCCGCGTAGCCCAGGTGAAATTGTTCCTTGTCGGTGATGGCTTGCTTGAGCCACTGCACCAATGCCGTGAAGTTGTTCATCAGGCATCTCCCCCAAATACATCTACGTTGCTGAATACGCAGGCTGGCGAGGCGTGGCCGACGCGGATCACCTGGTTGGGTTCACCCTTGCCGCAGTTCGGCGTGCCCAGCACCTTGGAGGTGCTGGCGTCACCCACGGCGCTGAGCTTGCGCCAGAACTGCGCGGAAATCGCCCGGTAGTTGGGGTTCTTCACCACGCCCTTGAGTTCGCCGTTTTCGATCAACTGGCCCCATTCGCAGCCGAACTGGAATTTATTGCGCGCATCGTCGATGGACCAGGAACGGTTGGTCGACATCAGGATGCCGCTTTCGATGCCGCCCACCAACTGCGCGAGGCTCTTGTCACCGGGCTCGATATTCAGGTTGGCCATGCGGTCGATCGGTGCGCGGTTCCAACTGCTGGCGCGGCTGTTGGCCACGCCGCTCATGCCCGATCGGAATTGCGACAGCGCTCCACCCAATGGCTTGATCAACAGCCCTTCGCGGATCAGGAATTGCTTGCTGGCGGCGGTGCCGTCGTCGTCATGGCTGTAGCTGGCGAGTTGCTCGGGAATGTCCGGGTCGAACGTCACGTTGAGCAGCCTGGAGCCGTATTGCAGGTGGCCAAAGTCGCTGGCCTTCACAAAGCTGGTGCCGGCGTAGTTGCGCTCGTCGCCGAGGATACGGTCCAGCTCCAGTGGGTGGCCGATGGACTCGTGAATCTGCAGGATCATCTGGTCCGGCATCAGCAGCAGGTCGCGCGGGCCTTGGGGCGTGTTCGGCGCGAGCAGCAGTTGCAGGGCTTCGTCGGCAATGCGCGGCGCGGCGCCGACCAGGCCGAAGCGGTTGATCACCTCAAACCCGCCTTGCTGGCCGAAGTTACTGCCGCCGAGCGTGCGGGTCTGGCTGTCGTTGCCGTCGAAGGCCGTGACGTTGACGCCGGGGAACACAAAACGCTGGGCCTGGCGCAGTTCGGCGCCGGCCGTGTTGAGGTAGATCTGCTCGACATGGGTCAGGCCGAGGCTTACATCCCAACTGACCAGACGCTCATCCCTGGGCACGGCGGCCGATTCGTCGCCGAGCAGTTGGTAGCAGTCGCTCAGGGACGGGAAGGGCTGGCTGAGATCGGGCGACAGGTAGTCGGCCACGTCGCTGGACACGTGTTGGTCGCGCAGGTCGAGCAGGGCGTGAGGCTTGATCTGCCGGGCTTGCTGTTCGGCACGCTCAAGGGCGGCTTGCAGGCCGGCAAGGGAGATATCGTTGGTCGCGGCGTAGGCTTCGACACCGTTGAGACGCACGGTGAGCATGGCGCCTTCGTCGTGGCTCAAGTGGGGCGGTTCGGCGACGTTCTTGCGCACCGACAGGTACTGGCCGGATTCGCGCACGTAGCGCAGGGAGAAGAACTCGGCGCAGGTGCGCAGGGCACTGAAGTGCCGTTTGAGTGTGGCGTGGTGGTCGAACATGGGGCCTTCCTTGTGGGCGGCTCAGCGCAGGCAGGCAGACAGAGTAGGCCTGGGCTGGGAGCTGATCAAGGGAGGTGGTTGTGCGTTGTTTGTTCGGGCCCTATCGGGGGCAAGCCCCCTCCCACATTTGGAATGTATTCACAAATCAAAGTGTGGGAGGGGGCTTGCCCCCGATAGAAGCGCCGCGGTCTATCAGTTACTGCGCAATCTCACGCATCGGCTTGCCGCGCACCGGCGCACCGCCTGCTACATAGTAGTCAGCCGTGCTGCGCGGCAATGGCTGGCGGCCACGGATCTTGTCGGCGATTTTCTCGGCGATCATGATCGTCGGCGCGTTCAGGTTGCCGGTGGTGATGATCGGCATGATCGAAGCATCGACCACACGCAGGCCTTGCATGCCATGCACGCGACCTTCGCCATCGACCACGGCCATCTCGTCGGTGCCCATCTTGCACGAGCAGGACGGGTGGAACGCGGTCTCGGCGTGCTCGCGGATGAACGTGTCCAACTGCTCATCGGTTTGCACCTCAATCCCCGGGCTGATTTCGCGGCCACGGTATTGGTCCAACGCCGGCTGTTGCATGATTTCACGGGTCAGGCGGATGCCATCGCGAAATTCCTGCCAGTCCTGCTCGGTGGCCATGTAGTTGAAGAGGATGCTCGGGTAGTCCCGTGGGTTCTTCGACTTCAGCTGGATGCGGCCACGGCTCGGCGAACGCATGGAGCCCATGTGCGCCTGGAAACCGTGCTCTTTCACGCCGTTGCTGCCGTTGTAGTTAATCGCGACCGGCAGGAAGTGGTACTGGATGTTCGGCCACTCGAACTCTTCACGGGTACGGATAAAACCGCCCGCTTCGAACTGGTTGCTGGCGCCGATACCGGTGCCGTTGAACAGCCATTCGGCGCCGATCGCCGGCTGGTTGTACCAGAGCAGCGACGGGTACAGCGACACCGGTTGGGTGCACGCATATTGCAGGTACAGCTCAAGGTGGTCCTGCAGGTTTTCACCGACGCCGGGCAGGTCGTGGACCACCGGGATGTCGAGGCTTTCCAGCAATTTGGCCGGGCCGACGCCGGAGCGTTGCAGCAGTTGCGGCGAGGCAATTGCGCCGCTGCACACCAGCACTTCCTTGCGCGCACGGGCTTCAACGCGCTCTTCAGCCGCGCCGATCAGGTAACGCACGCCAACGGCACGCTTGCCTTCGAACAGCACTTTGTCGGTGAGGGCGTGGGTGACGATGGTCAGGGTCGAACGCTTCTTGGCGGTGTCCAGGTAACCGCGTGCGGTACTGGCACGACGGCCGTTCGGCGTGACGGTGCGGTCCATCGGGCCGAAACCTTCCTGCTGATAGCCGTTCAAGTCTTCGGTACGCGGGTAACCGGCCTGCACGCCAGCTTCAACCATGGCGTGGAACAGTGGATTGTTGCCGGCTTTAGGCGTGGTCACGCTGACCGGGCCATCGCCGCCGTGCCAGTCGTTGGGGCCGATATCGCGGGTTTCGGCCTTGCGGAAATACGGCAGGCAGTCGAGGTAGGTCCAGTTTTCCAGGCCTGGCAGCTTCGACCAGTTGTCGTAGTCCATGGCGTTGCCACGGATGTAGCACATGCCGTTGATCAGCGAGGAGCCGCCGAGGCCTTTGCCGCGACCGCACTCCATCCGGCGGCCGTCCATGTGTGGCTCTGGATCGGTCTCGTAGGCCCAGTTGTAGCGGCGGCCCTGCAGCGGGAATGCCAGGGCGGCGGGCATCTGGGTACGGAAGTCCATGCGGTAGTCGGGGCCGCCGGCTTCCAGCAGCAGGACGGTGACGCCTTCGTCTTCGGTCAGACGGGTCGCCAGGGTGTTACCGGCAGAGCCGGCACCCACAATGATGTAGTCGTATTCTTGGGACATAAATGCACCCTCTTTGGAGATGGTCAGGTCAGTCAAACAGTGGTGTCCGGGATGGGGCTGCTGCGCAGCCCGGCGCGGGGCAAGCCCGCTCACCACAAAGGCGAATCCCGGATCTGTTAGAACACCGAGGCGTAATCGCCCAGCTCAACCTGTACCGATTTGATGCGGGTGAAGTTGTTCAGCGAGCTGATGCCGTTCTCACGACCCACACCGGATTGTTTGTAGCCACCGACCGGCATTTTCGCGTCGGACTCGCCCCAGGCGTTGATCCAGCAGATACCGGCTTCCAACTGATGAATCACGCGGTGGGCGCGGTTAAGGTCCTTGGTGACCAGGCCGGCAGCCAGGCCGAAGTCGGTGTCGTTGGCGCGACGGATCACTTCTTCTTCAGTCTCGTAGGTGAGGATGCTCATCACCGGCCCGAAGATTTCTTCACGCACGATCACCATGTCGTCGGTGCAGTCGGTGAACACAGTCGGTGCCACGAACGCGCCTTTGGCGAAGTCGCCGTCGGTCAGGCGGTCGCCGCCGCACAGCAGGCGGGCGCCTTGCTCTTTGCCTTTGGCGATGTAGCCGAGCACGCTTTCCATGTGGGCGAAGCTGACCAGCGGGCCGAAGTTGGTGTTTTCGTCTTCCGGGTTGCCGACGCGGATGCGCGCAACACGCTCGACGATCTTGGCTTCAAAGGCTGCTTGCAGGTGCTTTGGAACAAACACGCGTGTGCCGTTGGTGCAGACCTGGCCGGAGCTGTAGAAGTTGGCCATCATCGCAGTATCGGCGGCGCGGTCGAGGTCGGCGTCGTCGAAGATGATTAGTGGGGACTTGCCGCCCAGTTCCATGGTCACGTCTTTGAGCGAAGAGCTCGACGCGCTGGCCATGACTTTCTTGCCGGTGTCGGTGCCGCCGGTGAACGAGATTTTCTCGATGCGCGGGTGCTCGGTCAGCCAGGTGCCGACTTCACGGCCGCTGCCGGTCAGGACGTTGAACACACCGTCTGGAACACCGGCTTCGGTGTAGATCTCGGCCAGTTTCAGGGTGGTCAGCGACGTCACTTCGCTTGGCTTGAAGATCATCGCGTTACCGGCAGCCAGGGCCGGTGCGGATTTCCACAGGGCGATCTGGATCGGGTAGTTCCACGCGCCGATACCGGCAACCACACCCAGCGGCTCGCGGCGGGTGTAGACGAAGGCAGTGTCGCGCAACGGGATCTGCTCGCCTTCGATGGCCGGCACCAGGCCTGCGTAGTATTCCAGCACGTCGGCGCCGGTGACGATGTCGACGTACTTGGTTTCGGAGAAGGCTTTACCGGTGTCCAGGGTTTCCAGGGCGGCCAGCTCATCGTTGCGCTCGCGCAGGATGTCGACGGCACGACGCAGGATGCGCGAACGCTCCATGGCGGTCATGGCGGCCCAGATTTTCTGGCCTTTCTCGGCGCTGACCACGGCACGTTCAACGTCTTCTTTCGTTGCGCGTTGCACTTGGGCGAGAACTTCACCGTTAGCCGGGTTGATGGCTTCGAAGGTGGCATCGCTGCCAGCGTCGCTGTAGCCGCCGTCAATGTAGAGTTTTTGCAGTTCGAAACGGGCCATAAAGTCCTCGCAAGTGCATAAGTGGTTGGCGTTGACCGCCGCCAAGTGGGCCATAAGGGTGTGGCAACACTGAGCGACGGCAGTTCAGGGGTTGAGCGGTTATGTGTGCTCTAACTCACCTGCTTGGCCAATTGGAAATCCATGTATTCGTAAGCGATCCGTTGCGCCTGCGCTGTGTCGAAAGCGTCTCCCGACAGGGCGCCGCGCAACCACAAACCGTCGATCAGGGCCGCCAGGCCTCGGGCTGCTTTGCGTGCGTGCGGCAGCGGCAGCGTTCGGCGGAACTGGCAGCACAGGTTGGAATACAGACGTTGATCGTTGATCCGCTGCAACCTGTGCAATGACGGGTGGTGCATGCTGGTGGCCCAGAAGGCCAACCAGGTTTTCATTGCCGGGCCGTTGACCTGGCTGGCATCGAAGTTGCCCTCGATGATCACCTGAAGATGTGCCCGTGGGCTGTCGTCCGTGAGCGCAAGCCTGCGTTCGTGGACGTTCTCAATCAGCGCGTTCATCAAGTAGCGCATCGTCGCTGCAATAAGGCCGTTCTTGTCCTTGAAGTAGTGACTGATGATGCCGTTCGAAACGCCGGCCAGACGGGCGATCAGCGCAATGCTGGCATCGCCCATCCCGACCTGATCGATGGCCGTCAGCGTGGCTTCGATCAACTGCTGGCGGCGTATGGGTTGCATACCGACCTTGGGCATGTAGCACCTCTCCTTAGGCCTGCCGATGGGCGATGAACGTCCGTCGGCTTGATGGCCAGTCTATTTTGTTTTGATTGAACGTTCAATCAACAAAGAATAAGCTCTGCGACAAATGGTCGCTGCCTACAGGTATTTCCTACCCGGGAGCTGCGACATCTGACACCTGGAAAACCCTTGAAACAGGCCACCTGAGCGCCTGGCACCGCATCGACGGGGCGCAAGAATTTTCGGGGTGTCTTTATAACACCCGTCCGTCGACTGCCGAAAAATCGATGGCCTGGGATAACCGTTGCCTTGTGTTTCTCTCTCGCACTGCCCGGAGCATCTGCGCCATGAGTTCTGCCTCTCTTATAAAGACCCCGCCGGAAAAGGTGCGGGTCAACGGTTGGGTGTTCTACACCTCCACCGCGCTGATCCTGTTGTTGACCGCCATCCTGATCATCGCCCCGCAGGAGGCCGGGCGCATGCTCGGCATTGCCCAGGCGTGGCTGTCGAAAAGCTTCGGCTGGTACTACATGGTGGTCATCGCCGCTTACCTGGTATTCGTGGTGGGCCTGGCGTTTTCGTCCTACGGCAAGTTGAAACTGGGCAGCAAGGACGACACCCCGGATTTCAGCTACGGCGCCTGGGCCGGCATGCTGTTCTCGTCGGGCATCGGCATCTCGTTGCTGTACTTCGGCGCCTCGGAGCCGTTGGATCACTACTTCAACCCGCCCGAAGGCGCGGCCGCCAGCAATGGTGCGGCGCGTCAGGCGTTGCAACTGACCTTCCTGCATTGGGGCCTGCATGGCTGGGCGATCTATGCCTTGGTCGGCCTGGCCGTGGCCTACTTTGCCTACCGCCACAACCAGCCGCTGGCCTTGCGCTCGGCGTTGTACCCGCTGATGGGCGAGCGCTGGGTCAAAGGCGCGGCCGGCCACGCGGTGGACGGTTTCGGCATGTTCGTGACCCTGCTGGGTCTGGTGACCAACCTGGGGATTGGCTCGCTGCAAGTGTCGTCCGGGCTGGAAAACCTGTTCGGCATGGAACACAGCAACACCAACCTGCTGATCGTGATCATCGTGATGAGCACCGTGGCGACCATCGCCGCCGTGTCGGGTGTGGAGAACGGCATTCGTCGCTTGTCCAACCTCAACATCGTGCTGTTCAGCGGTTTGCTGATCTTTGTGCTGCTGTTCGGCCCGACCCTGCACCTGCTCAATGGCCTGGTGCAGAACACCGGTGACTACCTCAACGGCATCGTGCTGAAAACTTTCGACCTGTATGTGTACGAAGGCGACGGTGAGAAGACCGAGCGCTGGATGGGCCTGTGGACCCTGTTCTACTGGGCCTGGTGGATTTCCTGGGCGCCATTCGTAGGCATGTTCATCGCGCGTATTTCCCGTGGTCGTACGGTGCGTGAACTGGTGGCCGGCGTGCTGCTGATCCCGCTGGGCTTTACCCTGGCGTGGCTGTCGATCTTCGGTAACTCGGCGCTGGACCTGGTGCTGAACCAGGGGGCGGTGGAGTTGGGCAAGACGGCCCTGGAACAACCGTCCATGGCGATCTACCAACTGCTGGAGCACTACCCGGCGTCGAAAATTGTCATCGGTGTGTCGATCTTTGTGGGCTTCGTGCTGTTCCTGACCCCGGCGGATTCCGGCGCGGTGATGATGGCCAACCTTTCGTGCAAAGGCGGCAACGTGGATGAAGATGCGCCGCACTGGCTGCGGATCTTCTGGTCGGCGGTGATCACCCTGGTGACCATCGGCCTGCTGTTTGCCGGCAACTTCGAAGCCATGCAAACCATGGTGGTGTTGGCGGGGCTGCCGTTTTCGGTGGTGCTGATTTTCTTCATGTTCGGTTTGCACAAGGCCATGCGCCAGGACGCGGCGATCGAACAGGAGCAGGCGCAATTGGCTGAACGTGGGCGTCGTGGTTTCAGCGAGCGTTTGACCGCCCTGGACCTGCAACCGAGCCAGGCCACCGTGCAGCGCTTTATGGACAAGCACGTAACGCCGGCGCTGGAAGAAGCCGCGATTGCGCTGCGTGATCAGGGGTTGGAAGTGCAGACGCTGCTGGGTAAATCCAAGCGCTGCATCGGTGTGCGGATCGAGATGGAAGAGGGCAACCCGTTTGTCTACGAAGTGAGCCTGGACGCTTACTCGGCGGCGCCGAGCGACTTGCCTGAAGAAGAACGCACCCGCTATTACCGTGCCGAGGTGTACCTGCACAACGGGCCTCAAGAGTACGACCTGATGGGCTTCGCCCAGGAGCAGATTACCCGGGACGTGCTCGATCAGTTTGAAAGCCATCGGCAGCTCCTTGGCCGTGTCTATAGCTGATAGTTGAAAGCCTTGTGGTGTCCTCACTGACACCATTGATTTCAAATGTGGGAGGGGGCTTGCCCCTCCCACATTGGGTTTGCAGTGTTTTTTAGCCCAGGTTCTTGCCGAGGAGGGCGTGATACAGCTCGCTGTCCCCCAGAATCCCCACCACCTTGTTGTTGTCATGCAACACCAGCTTATTCCCCGTCTGGTAGCGAATCTGCAACGCATCGCGCATGCCGATATTCGAGTCCACCAGCGTCGGCACCCGGCCTAAACCTTCAACCGCTTGCCCCGGCGCCCAGTTCTGCAGGTTCATCACCACGCCATTCTGGCGAGCGCCCTGGATGGTGTTGCCTTCGGCCAGGTCCAGCCACGAGTCGCCGCCCGGATCGAGGCACACCGAACCGTTCACACGTTTGCAGTTGTCCAGCGTGCGCATCAGGCTGCGGCCGCAGAGCACGTTCAGCGGGTTGGTATGCGCGACGAAGGTGCGCACATAGTCGTCCGCCGGGTTGAGTACGATCTCTTCCGGCACGCTGTACTGGATGATCTTGCCGTCTTTCATGATCGCGATGCGGCTGCCCAGCTTGAGCGCCTCGTCGAGGTCGTGACTCACGAACACGATGGTCTTGCTCAGCTTGCGTTGCAGTTCCAGCAACTCGTCCTGCAAACCCTGGCGGATCAGCGGGTCGAGGGCGGAGAAGGGTTCATCCATCAGCAGGATGTCGGCGTCCATCGCCAAGGCGCGGGCCAGGCCGACGCGCTGTTGCATGCCACCCGAGAGCTCGTCCGGCTTCTTGTTGCGCCACTGGGTCAGGCCCACCAGCTCAAGTTTCTCGTCCACCAGCTTGCGCCGTTCTTTCTCGGGACGGCCCTGCATTTCCAGGCCGAAGCTGATGTTTTCGCGCACCGTCAGCCACGGCATCAGGGCGAACTTCTGGAACACCATGGCGATGCGCTTGGTGCGCATCATTTTCAGCTCGGCCGGGGTGCAGGAGGCGATGTCGATCTGGCGACCTTCATGCTCTACAAACAACTGGCCACGGCTGACGGTGTTGAGGCCGTTGATGCAGCGCAGCAGGCTCGACTTGCCGGAGCCCGACAGGCCCATCAGCACGCAGATTTCGCCTTTCTGTACATCCAGGCTGGCTTTTTCCACGCCGACGATCTGCCCGGTCTTTTTCAGGATCTCGTTACGGCTCATGCCCTGGTCCAGCAGCTTGAGGGCTTCGCGTGGGTCTTTGGAGAAGATCACATCGACATTGTCGAATCGGATAATGCTCATGCATCACCCCCTACTTTGGCGTCGGGTTGTTTGCAGATGCGGTCGAGCATGATGGCCAGCAGCACGATCGCCAGGCCCGCTTCAAAGCCCAGGGCGATGTCGGCGGTGTTCAGCGCGTTGACCACCGGCTTGCCGAGGCCATCGGCGCCGACCAGCGCGGCGATCACTACCATCGACAGCGACAGCATGATGCATTGGGTAATGCCGGCGGCAATGCTCGGCATGGCGTGGGGCAGTTCAATGCGCGAGAGCAACTGACGGCGCGAGCAGCCAAAGGCCTTGCCGGCGTCCATCAACTCTTGCGGTACATCACGGATACCCAGGTAGGTCAGGCGGATCGGCGCGGCAATCGCGAACACCACCGTGGAGATCAACCCAGGCACCACACCCAGCCCGAAGAGGGTCAGGGTAGGGATGAGGTAGACGAAGGTCGGTACGGTCTGCATCAGATCGAGCACCGGCCGCATCATGGTGTAGAACATCGGTTTGTGCGCGGCAACAATGCCCAGCGGCACGCCGATGACCACGCAGACCAGGGTGGCGAACAGCACCTGCGCCAGGGTCTCCATGGTTTCCTGCCAGTACCCCAGGTTGAGGATCAGCAGGAAGGAGGCAATGACAAAAACAGTCAGTCCCCATTTACGTTGAATAAAGTGAGCCAGCAGCGCAATCAGACCGATCAATGCCAGCGGATTGAACCAGGTCAGCGCAAACGTCACGCCGTGGATCATCGTTTCCAGTGTCGATGCGATTGCGTCGAAGTAGTTGGCGCCGTGTTGGGTCAACCATTCGACGAAGGCAGCGATGTACTGGCCTAGTGGGATTTTCTGTTCAGTCAGCATGGTAGTGAATGTCCACATGCGAAGAGGGAAAACATCCCGGGACAGCGCACCGCCCCGGGGACAACGGCGTTACTTACTTGTCGAGGTACGCTTTTACGGCAGCAAGGCCAGGTTGGCCGTCAACGGTGGTGACACCGGCGAGCCAGGTGTCGAGGACTTGCGGGTTTTTCTTCAGCCAGGCCTTGGCCGCTGCATCGGGCTTCATCTTGTCGTCCAGGACGTTACCCATGAGGGTGCTTTCCATGTTCAGGGTGAACGACAGGTTTTTCAGCAATTGGCCAACGTTGCTGCATTCCTGGGTGTAGCCCTTGCGGACGTTGGTGTAGATGGTGGCCTGGCCGTAGTTGGGGCCGAACGAATCGTCACCCCCGGTCAGGTACTTCATCTTGAAGCGGGTATTCATCGGGTGCGGTTCCCAGCCGAGGAACACGATGGCCTGGTCGCGCTTGGAGGCGCGCTCAACCTGGGAGAGCATGCCGGCTTCGCTGGATTCGACCACTTTGAAACCGGCGGTTTTCAAGCCGAAGGCGTCTTTGTCGATCAACGTCTGGATGGTGCGGTTGCCGTCGTTACCCGGCTCGATGCCGTAGATCTTGCCGCCCAGCTCATCCTTGAATTTGGCGATATCGGCGAAGTCTTTCAGGCCCTTGTTGTACAGCGCTTCGGGGACCGCCAGGGTGTACTTGGCGTTCTCCAGGTTGGCGCGCACGGTTTCCACGGTGCCGGCATCGCGGTACTGCTTGATGTCGTTTTCCATGGTCGGCATCCAGTTGCCGAGGAAGATGTCCATGTTCTTGCCGTCGGCCAGGGACTTGTAGGTCACCGGTACCGAAATCATCGTGGTACGCGGCTTGTAGCCCAGGCCCTTGAGGACTTCGCTGGTGGTCGCGGTGGTGACGGTGATGTCGGTCCAGCCGACATCGGAGAAGTTGACGGTCTTGCACTGTTCCGGTTCTGCAGCGTGTGCCATGACTGGCAGACTCAGCATGGCGGCCAACAACAACGAGGGTGAACCTTTCATCTGGGTAGACTCCTGTGTTTTTTCTGGCGGCTTGCGCCGCGCTTTATAAGGGTTGCGGTTGGAGCGTGCGACAACAGCTCTGCCACGGTGCCTTGCCAACGAGTCGAGACTGATCATGTACCAGTGAAAATCTGACGCCTACAGGGGGCGTCGTATCCAGTACAGGGAGGGTCGTATCCAGTGTCGGTGACGTCGCTTACAGGTTTTTCCCAAGGTAAAACCGCAGTTTTTGCCCATCTGCACCGCTGAAAACGGCCAAAACAGGTGTTCGCACGCGTGCGACGCTGGTGAGCATGGGTGCGTCGGTGTGAGACGCCGTGACGGCAGATAAAACCTTGATGATGCCGCCATCTGGGCGATCTGAGCGTAGCAGCTCGTTCAAGCCCGGCCCGTGCTTATCGAGGAGTTTCACGTTAATGGCTATCAGCGTTTTCGACCTGTTCAAGATCGGCATCGGGCCTTCGAGTTCTCACACCGTCGGCCCCATGCGCGCCGCGGCGTTGTTCGTCCAGGCACTGCGTGAACGTGAATTGTTGGAACAAGTACGGCGCGTCGAAGTTCAGCTGTATGGCTCGTTGTCGGCCACCGGCATCGGCCACGGCAGCGACACCGCCACGATCATGGGCCTGATGGGCGAATGGCCGGACGCAATCGATCCCGGGCAAATCGGCGTGCGCATCCACACCCTGCGCGAAACCGACACCCTGCTGCTGGACGGGCGTTTGCCGGTGCCATTCGTGTGGGCACGGGACATGCGTCTGCTCGACGAAAACCTGCCCTTTCACCCCAATGCCATGACCTTGGTGGTGTCCGGTGATGACGGCGAGTTGTACCGCGACACTTATTACTCGGTCGGCGGCGGTTTTGTGGTGGATGAAGCCCAGGCGCAAAGCGGCGTGGCGGACATGGACCGCACCGTGCTGCCCTATGACTTTTCCAGCGCGGTGGAGCTGTTGCAGCTGTGCAAGACCCACAACCTGCGCGTCGCCCAGTTGATGATGGCCAATGAAAAGGTCTGGCGCTCCGAAGAAGAAATCCGCAGCGGCCTGATGAAACTCTGGCGCGCCATGCAGGACTGTGTGGAGCAGGGCCTCAAGCACGAAGGCATCCTGCCTGGGGGCCTGAATGTGCGTCGCCGTGCCGCCAAGTTGCACCGCAGTTTGCAGGAGCTGGGCAAACCCAATGTGATCGGCTCGACCTTGAGCGCCATGGAGTGGGTCAACCTGTTTGCCCTGGCGGTCAACGAAGAAAACGCTGCCGGTGGTCGCATGGTCACCGCCCCTACCAACGGTGCGGCGGGGATTATTCCGGCCGTGCTGCACTACTTCATGAAATTCAGCGACGAAGTCACCGAAGCCAACGTGGTCGACTACCTGCTCAGCGCGGCGGCGGTGGGGATTCTGTGCAAGAAGAACGCTTCGATATCCGGCGCCGAAGTCGGCTGCCAGGGTGAAGTGGGTTCCGCGTGCGCCATGGCCGCGGCCGGGCTGGCCGAGATCCTCGGCGCCACGCCGGAACAACTGTGCAACGCCGCCGAAATCGGCCTGGAGCACAACCTCGGCCTGACCTGCGACCCGGTGGGCGGGCTGGTGCAAGTGCCGTGCATCGAGCGCAACGCGATTGCGGCGGTGAAAGCGATCAACGCGGCGCAAATGGCCTTGCGTGGCGATGGGCAGCACTTTATCTCCCTGGACCGGGTGATCCGCACCATGCGCGATACCGGCGCGGACATGCATGACAAGTACAAAGAGACGTCGCGGGGTGGCTTGGCGGTCAGCGCGGTGGAGTGCTGAGACCGAGTTGCTGCTAATCGGGGGCTTGCCCCCGATAGCGGTAGTCCGCCCAACACTGCTCATAAAGTGAACACCCAAGCCAAAAGCGCCACCTTTTAGCGCGTCGCAAACAGATAAGTAGCTTCCAAACGATTTTCCCTCGACCTGCTGTCGCCCGTGCTTGGGGTGACAGGCTTATCCCACACGCCTCAAAGCGCCTTCCCACAAGTGCTACCGTTCTGCTCACGCCCCTTGAGCGGACCTACTCCTACATCATTTCAAGCCATATCCCGTACTTCCCGCGCGGGCTTATATAGAGGCATCAACAGGTCGTTTTCAGGATTTATTGAATAGCCATTCAATTTTAGGCACGGCATTTGCTCTATCCATTCAAAGCCTCTCTTCTTTACCGACGAAGAGCGCAATAACAAGAGCCTCGCCTGAGGCCATCACCCGCTTTGTGTGAGGAGATACCGCGATGACGTCGTTCAACTCAGGGGCCCAACCCCAGAACCGTGCGCCTCAATCCATCGGCTTTTTGCTGCTGGACAATTTCACGCTGATTTCCCTGGCATCGGCCGTGGAACCGCTGCGCATGGCCAACCAACTGTCCGGCCGCGAGCTGTATCGCTGGACAACCCTGAGTGTCGACGGCAACCAGGTCTGGGCCAGCGACGGGCTGCAAATCACCCCCGATGCCTCCATGCACAAAGCCCCGGCCCTGGACACGGTGATCGTGTGCGGCGGCGTGGGTATCCAGCGCACCGTTACCCGTGAACACGTGTCGTGGCTGCAAAGCCAGGCGCGCCAGTCCCGTCGCCTTGGCGCCGTGTGTACCGGCAGTTGGGCCCTGGCCTGCGCCGGTTTGCTCGACGGCTTTGATTGCAGCGTGCACTGGGAATGCCTGGCGTCGATGCAGGAAGCTTTCCCGCGTGTGGCCATGAGCACCCGCCTGTTCACCCTCGATCGCAACCGCTTCACCAGCTCCGGCGGCACCGCGCCGCTGGACATGATGCTGCACCTGATCAGCCGCGACCACGGCCGTGAACTGTCGGCCGCCATTTCCGAGATGTTTGTGTACGAGCGCATCCGCAACGAACAGGATCACCAGCGTGTGCCGCTCAAGCACATGCTTGGCACCAACCAGCCGAAGCTGCAGGAAATCGTCGCGCTGATGGAAGCCAACCTGGAAGAGCCGATCGACCTGGACGAGTTGGCGGTGTACGTCGCCGTGTCGCGGCGCCAGCTGGAGCGCTTGTTCCAGAAATACCTGCATTGCTCGCCGTCGCGCTACTACCTCAAGCTGCGCCTGATTCGCGCACGGCAACTGCTCAAGCAGACGCCGATGTCGATCATCGAAGTCGCCTCGGTGTGCGGGTTTGTCTCCACGCCGCACTTCTCCAAGTGCTACCGCGAATACTTCGGCATTCCGCCACGGGATGAGCGCGTCGGTTCCAACACCACCCAGCAGGTGGCGATGATGCCGATTCCGCAGGCGCTGGTATTGGCACCGTTGGCGGGGCCGATGTCGGCGTTGAGCCAGGCGCGCAATGAGTCGACTTTTGCCAGTGTGAGGCTCTAGACCGAGTCGCCTGCATCGGGGGCAAGCCCCCTCCCATAGTTGACCGAGTTTCAACATGCGAATGCGGTCAAAATGTGGGAGGGGGCTTGCCCCCGATAGCGGTCTATCAGGCGCCAGAGTTCTGCTTGAACTGCACCAAAGCCGGCAACAGCTGCTTATCAATCGCCTGACGCACCGCCGGCAAAATCGTCGCGCTGCCGGTGTACATCTGCTCAACCATACCCTTGAGCGCCTTGGCCCGCGCTTCGCTCAAACCGCGTACGGCACATTCACAGGCCTGCTCGGCAGTAGAGCCGCTGGAGACTTCGAAACCCAGTGAGCGCAGTTGGCCCAGCAGGTCATCCTGATCAATCAAATCCGCATGCATCATGACGTTTATCCTGGTGAGGGGAGCGGGGTTCGACCTCGATTCTGGTAGCCACTCCGGCGGTCGGCAAGGGCAGAATGCGCGAATGCCTCAGATGGCTATGAGCGTGTCGTTTTCGGGCCATTTGCCGACGGCACTTACCGGCACACTGCACCCAGGCACACAGCTTGATGGTTTGGTCACCCTCGGGATGTAACGCTCTCACAAGGCACCTCTGCCCCGATCCAGTCACGGCTGGATCGGGGCTTTTTTTGTTCAAATGTCTCTTTTCCTGCTGGTTACAGGTCTGGGATAGCTACCGGTCCTTGTTTGGCATTAGCATTGTCCAAAATTAAATACAGGAATGCCTATATTTCCACAGCTTGTTTGATCATATTCAAATGAACTCTCTGGATAACAAACTGAATCTCACGCATGTGATTAAACCTCAGTTTCGTAGGCAAAACGGAAGGTAGTGCAATGCTAAAGATCTTGTCACTTAAAGGCGTCGGCCCTGCTGAAAAATTCGGTCCCGTTGAGTTTGCCCCTCGTTTGAACTTCATCACCGGAGACAACGGACTTGGTAAGAGTTTTTTGCTGGATGCGGCCTGGTGGGTGTTGACTCGGACCTGGGCAAGAGGGGCAGAAGCCATTCCCCGTGAAAGCTCTATTGCTCCGAGCATCCGCTTCGCCTTCAGCAAGGTGACCGATGGCGACAAGGAAGGTGAGGTTCCCTTCGTTGATGGTGTCTGGCGTCAACAGAAAGCACGCCCTTCTATTCCCGGTGTGGTGATTTATGCAGGGGTCGACGGCAGTTTCTCAGCATGGGATCCAGCGCGTAACTATTGGAGCGATCAGACGGCTGAGTCAGAGGAGAAGATTCGTGCCTTCAACTTTTCGCCTGACCAGGTCTGGAAAGGGGCCATCTCAGAAAAAGGCACCAATATCTGCAATGGATTGATTCATGACTGGGTTCGCTGGCAACGCACTACCAACGATTCATCATTCCACGAGTTGACGATAGCTCTGGACGCGCTTTCACCGTCAGGTGTTGAGCAGCTCCTGCCCGGAGAGCCATGTTATATAGGGGCGCTCGACGAGACTGAATATCCGACTTTGAGGATGCCTTATGGTCAAGATGTTCCCTTGATTCATGCGTCCGCAGGCATGCGTCGGATCGCAGCATTAGCCTACATGCTGGTATGGACTTGGAATGGACACAAGCGAGCCTGCAAGCAAAGAAAAATCAATCCCGCAAAAGAAGTTATTTTTCTGATTGATGAGGTGGAGTGCCATCTTCACCCTCAATGGCAGCGTCGCATCGTCCCGGCGATACTGAAGGTGGTTCAAGCTATGACAGGTGAGAAAGTGGCCGTACAACTGATAGTAGCTACTCATTCACCTTTGGTACTTGCCTCCGTCGAACCTGATTTTGATGAGCGTGAAGATGCAATTTTCAATATCAACCTGCATGGACATGAGGCAAAAATCACTAAAGAACGCTGGGCCAAACAAGGTGATGTGGTGAATTGGCTGGTTTCCGAATCATTTGGCCTGCAACAGGCCCGATCTGTCGAAGCCGAAAAAGCAATTGAATCTGCGGAAGCCTGGATGCGCGGTGACAAGCATTTACTTGCACCTCACCTGCACACTGAAAAAGAGATTCATGAAGAGTTGAAAAGGGTATTGCCGGACTTCGATCAATTCTGGCCTCGCTGGATCGTCACTGTAGAGAACAACGGGGGCGCTAAAAAATGATTCCGACGCCAAATCCAATTGATGAACCTGCTCTTTTTCATGAAAAGTGCCGGGAAAAAGGTAGGGAGTGGCTTTTACAGAATCCGGATAAAGAGCGTCCTAGAGATTTGTGGACAGCGTTCAAACCTCTACTGGCCGAGGGTTTTTCTGATCGTTGCGCGTTTGGCGCAATGTGGATCCCGGATGGAACGGTCGATCATTTTGTCAGTTGTAATGAGGACATGACACTCGCTTATGAGTGGTCGAATTACCGGTACATGTCAGGCTGGCTGAACAGCTCAAAAAATAAGACGCCCGCCGCTGATTTGCTGGATCCTTTTGATGTGCGCGAAGGGTGGTTTGAAGTATTGCTACCCTCCCTGCAACTTGTGGTGACTGATGAGGTTCCCGTCGCCTTCCGTGAAATCGCTAGAAAAACGTTGGCCAGTCTTCCCATTCGAGACGACGAGCGGTTGCTGAAGTCGCGTCGTGAGTGGCTGAAAATGTATGAGGACGAGGAGCTAACCTTAGAGGGGTTGAGAAGAAAAGCCCCCCTTATTGCTGCTGCCATCGATAAACGAGCGCCACCTTCCAATCCCGTGGAATGCCCTTCACCTTCTCGACGACAAGTGCGGGACGCCTACGAATATGCATGCATGAGTGCTCAGCAAAAAGTGCGAGAGTTGATAAGAGGCAATGGGGGGGCGAACAACAATGCCCATCGGTGGAAGCTTTCTGTTTGGGCCCAAGCCGATGACTCTCAAGTCGTAGCAACGTTGATAGCGATGGAGCTTGCCACGTCGACAGGTGCGAACTTTTGTGAACTCTCTGTCGGCACAGTTGAAACGTCTAACCACTTTGCCCGTCAGGCAGCGATTTACGCCGCCGAAATTCTCTCTGAAACTCTCGGACCTGCGTTTAGCGCCAATGAGCCTCATGAATGAGGCAAAGCAGAAATTGCGGCCCAGGTTGCAGCTCCCGGGTGGGCACGCCTCGCACTTGTGTCGTGCGCGTTGGCGAGGTCGCTGATCAACGTGTAGGTACGAAAGTCGGCAACGGTTTGCATGGTGGCTCCTTATTTTTTTGGGGGGCTATTTTTTCAGGGGCAACCCAATCACCCGGCCGAGGAGCGCGGGGCGCGGAACGTCGGCCTGCCAGGCGCTGATAGTGGCGATTTTCCCCAGCGTCGCCTCGGTAAACGGCGCCGACTGCGGGCCGGCCAGGTCGACGTGCAAGAGCATTTGCTCGTTGCCCGCCAGTTCCCGTTCTTCGCCCACTGGATGCAGGCTGTGATAGAGGTGCAGGCGCTTGGCGTCGTGGGCGATCAGTTGGGTGTGCACCTCAACCTTGGCGCCGAGTTTTACCTCGTGCAGGTAGTTCAGGTGCAGTTCCAGGGTGAACAGCGAGTGGCCGCTGGCTTCGCGGTTGTCGCTGTCCAGGCCCAGGGTGTCCATCAGCGCGTCGGTGGCGTAGCTGAAAATCAGCAGGTAGAACGCGTCGCGCAGGTGGCCGTTGTAGTCGACCCAGTCGGGGAGGACTGGGGTGGTGTAGGTGATCAATGCAGGCATGGTGAGTTGTCCGTTATTCGGCGAAGGTCATACCGTGTTTTTCCTTGGTGGTTTTCACTGCTTCCAGCACCGCCAGCAAGCAATCATCACGATAGCGCTCCAGCGCCGAAATGCTGTGGTCACCCAACTGATCGCGGGTGCCATCGACCACATCGTCGATCAGCTTGTCGGTCAGTTCCGGCGCGGGCAGGTAGGTCCACGGCAACTGCAATGCCGGCCCGAACTGCGCCATGAAGTGGCGCATGCCGGCATCGCCGCCCGCCAGGGTGTAGGTGAGGAAGGTGCCCATGAACGACCAGCGCAAGCCGGCGCCAAAACGAATCGCATCGTCGATTTCGCCGGTAGTGGCCACACCGTCATTCACCAAGTGCAGCGCCTCGCGCCACAACGCTTCCAACAGCCGGTCGGCGATAAAACCGGGGACTTCCTTACGCACATGCAGCGGGCGCATGCCAAGGGATTCGTACACCTTGATCGCCGCCTGGATTGCCTGCGGCGCGGTATTTTTGCCGCCCACCACTTCCACCAGCGGCAGCAGGTACACCGGGTTGAATGGGTGCCCGACCACGCAACGTTGCGGGTGGGTCGAACCCTCGTAGAACTCACTCGGCAACAGGCCGGAGGTGCTCGAACCGATCAATGCATCGGGCTTGGCGGCTGCGCTGATCTTGCTGTGCAGTTCCAGTTTCAGCTCCAGGCGTTCCGGGGCGCTTTCCTGGATGAAATCCGCGTCTTTTACGCATTCTTCGATAGTGGCGACAAAGCGCAGGCGGTCCTGTGATGCGCCCGGTGCCAGGCCCTGTTTCTCCAGCGCGCCCCAGGCATTGGCGACACGTTTGCGCAGTGCCGCTTCTGCGCCGGGCGCCGGATCCCAGGCCACCACATCCAGCCCGTGGGCCAGGGCGCGGGACACCCAGCCGCTGCCGATAACACCGCTGCCGAGGGCGGCGAAGGTTTTGATCTCAGTGATAAAGCGCATGGAGACATTCCTGAATAATGTGAAGAACCCATGTGGGAGGTGGCTTGCCCCCTCCCACATTTTTTAACCGCGTTTAGTGAGGCCCATCTTCACGCGGCCCTCGGCCGGGCTCATGACCCGTGCCCCCAGACGGCTGAGGATTTCACTCGCCCGTTCCACAAGCTGGCCGTTGGTGGCGAGCACGCCCTTGTCCAGCCACAGGTTGTCTTCCAGGCCGACTCGCACATTGCCGCCCAGCAGCACCGCCTGCGCCGCCATTGGCATTTGCATGCGGCCGATGCCGAAGCCGGCCCACACTGCGTCGGCGGGCAAGTTGTCGACCATGGCTTTCATGGTGGTGGTATCGGCCGGCGCGCCCCATGGGATGCCCAGGCACAGTTGGAACAGCGGGTTGTCGAGCAGGCCTTCCTTGATCATCTGCTTGGCGAACCACAGGTGGCCGGTGTCGAAGATTTCCAGTTCAGGCTTAACGCCCAGTTCCTGGATGCGTTTGGCCCCGGCGCGCAGTTGCGCCGGGGTGGACACGTAAATCGTGTCGCCGTCGCCGAAGTTCAGGGTGCCGCAGTCCAGGGTGCAGATTTCCGGGAGCAACGCTTCGACGTGGGCCAGGCGCGTCAGTGGGCCGACCAGGTCGGTGTTGGGACCGAACTCCATCGGGTTCTCGCCGCCGCCGATCTCCAGGTCGCCGCCCATGCCGGCGGTGAGGTTGACGATGATGTCGATGTCGGCCTCGCGAATGCGCTCCATCAGTTCGCGGTACAGCGCTACGTCGCGGCTGAACTTACCGGTTTCGGGGTCGCGCACATGGCAATGCACCACGGTGGCGCCGGCCTTGGCGGCTTCCACCGCAGCGGCGGCGATCTGTTTGGGGGTGACCGGCACGTGTGGGCTTCTGGCGGTCGTGTCGCCAGCACCGGTGAGTGCGCAGGTGATGATGACGTCGTGGTTCATGGGGCGGTTCCTTGCAGGCGTGGTGAAACCGTTCGCAGCCTGTGCGGGCTGCGAAACGGTGATGGAAAGCGGGTTATTTGCTGGTCAGTTGCAGGTTGGCTGCAGCCGGTTTGCCGTCGAAGGTGGTCACGCCTTCCAGCCAGCGCGCCTGGTCCTGGGGGTGATCCTTGAGCCACTGCTTGGCGGACTCGATAGCGTCCTTGTGATCCAGCAACGGCTGCATCATCCGGCTCTCGTCGGCGGCGGTGAAGGTCAGGTTGGTCAGCAACTTGTGCACGTTGGGGCACTGTTCGGCGTAGGTCGGCGAGGTCACGGTCCACACCGTCGCCATGCCTTCGTTCGGGCCGAGGGCGTCATCGCTGCCGGTGAGGTAAGTCATCGCCACGTTGACGTTCATCGGGTGCGGCGCCCAGCCGAAGAACACCACGGCTTCCTTGCGGCGCACGGCGCGGTCCACAGCGGCGAGCATGCCGGCCTCACTGGACTCCACCAGTTGGAATTTGCCCAGGCCGAACTGGTTCTTGGCAATCATCGCCTTGATCTGGGTGTTAGCCCCCGAGCCCGGCTCGATCCCGTAGATCTTGCCGCCCAGTTCCTTTTCGAATCTGGCGATATCGGCGAACGTTTTCAGGCCCTTGTCGGCCAGGTACGTCGGCACGGCAAGGGTGGCGCGGGCATCTTCCAGGCTGGCTTTGTCGAGGACTTTGACTTGCTTGGCGTCGACAAACGGCGTGATGGTCTGGGTCATCAGCGGGTTCCAGTAGCCCAGGAACATATCCAGGCGCTGGTCGCGGATGCCGGCGAAGATGATTTGCTGGGAGGCGCTGGTCTGTTTGGTCTTGTAGCCGAGGCCGTCGAGCAGTACTTGGGTCATGGCACTGGTGGCGATGACGTCCGTCCAGTTCACCACGCCCATGCGCACGTTCTGGCATGAAGCGGCATCCGCTGCCATTACGTTGGTGCTCAAAATGGCGCTGGCGCTGAGTGCAAGCACGCAGCGGCTGATCAGTCGATTCATGGTGGATCCCTCGGCAGGTCGTTATTGTGGGGTCCGGCGTCTTTGTGCGCCGTGCAGCCAAGTTACGCAAGCCAGGGGATGGCAAAACGCACGGCGGCGACCACCTCTTGCACTGCAGCGACCTGCCCCCTTGAATCCGCCCCGGAACGGGAGTATCACAGTGCCACGCTGCCCGTCCGACGAGAGCGCCACCATGTCCCAGGATTTCTACTTTTTGCTGATGCCGGGGTTTTCGGCCATTGGCTTTATCTCTGCGCTGGAGCCGCTGCGGGTGGCCAACCGCTTTCGTGGCGAGCTGTACCGTTGGCATGTGCTGAGTGCCGATGGCGGCGCGGTATTGGCGAGCAATGGCATGTCGGTCAACGCCGACGCCGCGCTGGAACCGCTGAAAAAAGGCGTGACCTTACTGGTGGTGGCCGGCTTCGAACCGTTGCAGTTCGCCACTCCCGCACTGGAACACTGGCTGCGCCGCCTCGACCACGACGGCGTGACCCTCGGCGCCATCGACACCGGCGCCTGCGTCCTCGCCGAAGCCGGCCTGCTCGAAGGCCATCGCCTGACCCTGCACTGGGAAGCCATCGATGCGTTCAAGGAGTCCTATCCTCACCTGACCGTGACCCAGGAACTGTTCGAGATCGACCGCCGCCGCATCACCTGCGCCGGCGGCACCGCGTCCATCGACCTGATGCTCGACCTGATCGCCCAGGCCCACGGCCCGGAGCTTGCCATTCAGGTTTCCGAACAATTCGTGCTCGGCCGCATCCGCCCACGCAAAGACCACCAGCGCATGCAGATCGCCACGCGCTACGGCATCAACAACAAAAAGTTGGTCCACGTGATCGGCGAGATGGAGCAGCACACCGAGCCGCCCCTGAGCACCTTGGCCCTGGCCGACGCGATCAAAGTCACCCGACGCCAGTTGGAGCGGCTATTCCGCCTGCACCTGAACGACACGCCAAGCAACTTCTACCTCGGCCTGCGCCTGGAAAAAGCCCGGCAGCTCTTACGTCAAAGCGACATGAGCGTGCTGGAGGTGAGCATTGCCTGCGGGTTTGAGTCACCGTCGTACTTCACTCGCAGCTATCGGGCAAGGTTTGCGAAGTGCCCAAGGGAGGATCGGCGACGGGAGGTGGTTTAACGGGCAATTATAGTCAATTATACTCACAGCTATAATTTATAGTCCTTTCCATAATTGAGTATAAAACCATGTCCAAGCACAGCGGCTTTGTGTTCCGCCGCCCCGCCCTGGCGCGCAGCATTGCCGATGGTCTTGTGGGGGCCGGGATTCAGGATTTCACCTCTGGCCTGTTTCTCGCCGCGCCGCGCCGCACCGGTAAAAGTACGTTTTTGCGCGAAGACCTCATCCCGGAGTGTCAGCTGCGCAGTTGGCTGGCCGTGTATGTGGATCTGTGGGCCGACAAGGAAAAGGATCCCGCCGAGTTGATCGCCAGCGCCATAGCGGCCGCGCTGGTTCCCTATGAAAAAGGCATTCGCAAACTGGCCAAGAACATCGGGATCGAGAAGCTCAGCTTTCTGCGGACGTTGTCCTGGGATTTCAGCAAGCCGCAATTGCCTGTAGGCGCCACGTTGACCCAGGCGTTGGAATTGCTCCACCGCGCGGCGGAAAAACCCGTCGTACTGGTGATTGATGAAGCGCAGCACGCCTTGACCAGCGATTCAGGCATCAACGCCATGTTCGCGTTGAAAGCGGCCCGGGACCAACTCAACCAAGGTCGTGACGAAGACGGCAGCGGGTTGCATCTGGTGTTCACCGGCTCCAATCGCGACAAGCTGGCACATCTGGTGTTGGGCAAAAGCCAGCCGTTTTTCGGCTCCAGCATCACGCCGTTTCCGTTGCTCGGCAAAGAATTCACCCAGGCCTACACCGTGCATCTCAACGCGCACCTGGCCAAGACCAACCAATTCAACGCGGCGGATATTGATGAAGCTTTTGAGCTGGTGGGCCGTCGCCCCGAGATGTTGCGCACGATCATCGGTGAAGTCGCGTTGGAGCTGGGCGCGGCGAGCAACCTGGGCCACCTGCTGCACAGCCGCGCCGAACTGCTGCGCGCAGGTGTATGGACCGAATTCGAAAGCGCCTGGAACGCGCTGACCATCCCGCAGCGTGCGGTGCTGGCGGTGATGGTAGAGCGTTCGCAACACAACGAACCCTTTGCCCCGTTCACCGACAGCACCCTGACGGCGGTCAGCAAGGCGCTGGAAGACATGGGCAGCGACGTGGTGCCGGGCACCCAGACGATTCAGGCCTGTATCGATGCCCTGCGCGACAAGGAATTGGTGTGGAAATCGAGCCGGGGTGGGTATGCCCTGGAAGACAAGGCGTTTGGGGATTGGCTGCTGCACAAGCGCCATACACCCCACTAAAAGCAACACACATCCAATGTGGGAGGGGGCTTGCCCCCGATAGCGGTGTGTCAGGCAGTACATGTGCTGACTGATCCATTGCCATCGGGGGCAAGCCCCCTCCCACATTGGATTGTGGTGTGGCTTATTTTTTTACCAAGGCGGAGCACGCGGTCTTGAAGGCCTCATGCTGATACTTGTTCAGCGTCGCCGGCAGGTCAAAATTGTGCTTTTTGTTCTGCGCATTAACGGTCTGCGGCGACAGCAAGGTCACCTCCACGCCCTCCAGCAACTGAAACACCCCTTCAATCTTGAACGTCGTCGGGCCGCCGGCGAATTCACCCTTCTTGCTGCGCTTCTTGATCGCGATGCGAGTGATGGCGTTGTCCTGCACAAACGCTTTCACCTGAGCGGCGAAGGCTTTGACGTTGGCCGCTTCATCGTCATCGTCGAGGGCGATTTTCTTGGTCGCCAGGGCGACGTGGGTCAGCGCCTGGTTGTCCAGGGCGGCGAGGGCGATGATGGCTTCGCTGCCTTTGATTTCGATGCCGCAGGTTTTCATGTCATGGCCTGGCAATAGGTGGAGAGGCGACGGATGGTCGCGCACCTCAAGACTAAAGCCAACTCCAAATCGGCTCAAATAAAAACCGCAACCCATGACCGTCTGTCAGAAGATCATTCCGACCTGTTATTTCTGACAGTAGCCAATGATGGAAGTCCTGCATAGATTGGTTTGAAAGAGTCAACCCCCTCGACCTTCTGAGAAGGAAGTTGCGCAATGATCATCAGGAAAAATATTCGCTCTCTGAGTGATAGCGAGAAAAAGTCGTTTATTGATAGCTTGCTTGAACTCAAGAGACGCGGTGAATACGACAAGTACGTTCACTGGCATCACGGCGTCATGGTGCCGACTGTGCATTGCGATGAGCCCCAGGATCCCGACTACCGCAATGGGGCCCATCTCGGGCCGGCCTTCCTGCCCTGGCATCGAGAGATGCTTATGCAGCTTGAGGCTGAGTTGCGCGGTATCAGTCCCGATGTAGCGCTGCCTTATTGGGACTGGACCGAAGATGCGGCCAATCCTGCGGGATCACCGGTCTGGAGGACGGACTTGATGGGCGGAAACGGCGATCCAAGCGATCAGTTTCGGGTCAAGGATGGGCCGTTTGCCTACAGCGGCGGTCAATGGGAAGTGCCTGAGTACCCCGAGGATGATTTGCCGGGCAAAGGCCTCAAGCGCCAGTTTGGTCAGTGGGTCGGCTCGCTTCCTACAGTGGCCGATCTGCAGATGGCCATGCGTGAAAGCTTGTATGACACGCCGCCTTTTGATTCAGGACCCTATACCCGTGGGTTTCGCAATCGTTTGGAGGGCTGGGTCACTCAACGTGGCGATCCACAAGTGACTACGCCTGGCTCCCAGTTGCATAACCGCGTGCATCTCTGGATCGGCGGCAATATGTTGGCGATGACCTCGCCGGAGGATCCGGTGTTCTTCCTCCATCATTGCTTTATCGACAAGGTATGGGCGGACTGGCAAGCGCAAATGAAGCTGGATAAACCCAAGTGGGCGCCCCATTACGCGCCGATGCGCTGCGGTCCGGAGGGCCACAACGTTGGGGACCTGATCAACCCGTGGGGTGAGCGTAGTATTCGTCAGGTGTTGGATATCGCCAAGCTGGGCTATCAATACTCTCCATCGCGAGAATTGGTTCGCAGCCCGTTCAAGTCGCCTTTCATGGCTTGAATCCGTCGCCGCTCCCGCACGTTGGCGGCGGGAGTTGGCATTCACTCCTGCCCAATCGACTCCAAAAACTCCGACCGCTCATCACTCATCCGCGCCAGGCAGTCGTTGTGCGCAATCGCGTAGGCTTTGGTGCCAGTCACCGCAGGAAAGGTATCCACCGCACAATCGGCGTCACGCAGCTTTTCCCACTTCTGCTGGGCGTCCTTCAGACGGGCGGTAATGTCAGCCAGCTTGGTTTTGTCGCTGCCATAGGTGGAGCCCATGCGTTCGAGCAGGCCCTGATAGTTGTCTTTCAACAATTGTTCGGCGGTGGTTTTGTTGTAAGTGGC
The DNA here is from genome assembly GCF_023701505.1 of Pseudomonas sp. SR18. Taxonomy (NCBI): domain Bacteria; kingdom Pseudomonadati; phylum Pseudomonadota; class Gammaproteobacteria; order Pseudomonadales; family Pseudomonadaceae; genus Pseudomonas; species Pseudomonas sp. SR18. The sequence goes on from NZ_JAMQAU010000014.1 coordinate 127,974, forward strand.
GCATTCCAGGGTTTGCGTGTCGCTTTCGATGCCATCGCACGGCGTGCTGTCGGTGTCTTCGGCCGCGTGGACGCCGGTTGCGATGAGTGCCAAAGCCAGGAAAATCGATTTCATTGCGCCGTCTCATATCAGGTGATGCGGGAATTCTGGCTCAAGCGTAAGACAAATAACAGCCGCCAGTCAGACCTCTCTTAACAGCCTTTGTCGCGGATTGACGCTTTCGGCAATTCCCCTGTCGTTTTTGCACCCGGCTCAGGTTGCCCCTGGGCATATGCTGGCCCCAAAGCGCCGGCAGACGATTCGGCGCATGAATTGCCAATAAGGGGACAGCCTGATGAGCCCAGCCGAACTTCACGCCGACAGCATCGTTATCGACGGGCTGATTATTGCCAAGTGGAACCGCGAGCTGTTCGAGGACATGCGCAAGGGTGGCCTCACCGCCGCCAACTGCACCGTGTCGGTGTGGGAAGGCTTCCAGGCCACGATCAATAACATCGTCGCCAGCCAGACCCTGATCCGCGAGAACAGCGACCTGGTAATCCCGGTGAAAACCACCGCCGACATCCGCAAGGCCAAGGAACTGGGCAAGACCGGCATCATCTTCGGCTTCCAGAACGCCCATGCATTTGAAGACCAGCTCGGCTACGTCGAGATCTTCAAGCAGCTCGGCGTCGGTGTGGTGCAGATGTGCTACAACACCCAGAACCTGGTGGGCACCGGTTGCTACGAGCGCGACGGCGGCCTGTCGGGTTTTGGTCGCGAGATCGTTGGCGAGATGAACCGCGTCGGCATCATGTGCGACCTGTCCCACGTCGGCTCCAAAACCTCCGAAGAAGTCATCCTCGAATCGAAAAAACCGGTGTGCTACTCCCACTGCCTGCCGTCCGGCCTGAAAGAGCACCCGCGCAACAAGTCCGATGAAGAGCTGAAATTCATCGCCGACCACGGCGGCTTTGTCGGCGTGACCATGTTCGCGCCGTTCCTCGCCAAGGGCATCGATTCGACCATCGACGATTACGCCGAAGCCATCGAATACACCATGAACATCGTCGGCGAAGACGCCATTGGCATCGGCACCGACTTTACCCAGGGCCATGGCCAGGATTTCTTCGAAATGCTGACCCATGACAAGGGCTACGCCCGCCGCCTGACCAGCTTCGGCAAGATCATCAACCCGCTGGGCATCCGCACCGTGGGCGAGTTTCCCAACCTCACCGAAACCCTGCTCAAGCGCGGCCACAGCGAGCGCGTGGTGCGCAAGATCATGGGCGAGAACTGGGTCAACGTGCTCAAGGACGTCTGGGGCGAATAAGCCACCGCATTTTTCCCTCGACCGTTCGCGTCGAGGGCACACCTAAGAATTTTCTGGAGTTAAGTTTCCATGGCCAAAATCGCCCCGCAATTGCCAATCGAAGTCGACAGCGAAACCGGTGTCTGGACGTCCGACGCCCTGCCGATGCTGTACGTGCCGCGCCATTTCTTCGTCAACAACCACATGGGCATCGAAGAAGTGCTGGGCGCCGACGCCTACGCCGAGATCCTCTACAAGGCCGGCTACAAATCCGCCTGGCACTGGTGTGAAAAAGAAGCCGAGTGCCACGGCCTGGAAGGCGTCGCGGTGTTCGAGCACTACATGAAGCGCCTGTCGCAACGCGGCTGGGGCCTGTTCAAGATCCAGGACATCGACCTCGACAAAGGCACCGCCAGCGTCAAGCTGGAACACTCTGCGTTCGTCTACGTGTACGGCAAGGTCGGGCGCAAGGTGGACTACATGTTCACCGGCTGGTTTGCCGGCGCCATGGACCAGATTCTTGAGGCCCGTGGCAGCAAGATCCGCACCGTCGCCGAACAAGTCTACGGAGGCTCCGAAGAGGGCCACGATGATGGTTTGTTCACCGTCAAGCCGCTGTAAGCCGAGGACCGTGCCATGGCTTTCGAAGCAATGTTCCAGCCGATCCAGATCGGCAAACTGACCATCCGCAACCGCGTGCTCAGTACCGCCCACGCCGAGGTGTATGCCACCGACGGCGGCATGACCACTGACCGCTACGTGAAGTATTACGAAGAGAAAGCCAAGGGCGGTATCGGCCTGGCAATCTGTGGCGGTTCCTCGGTGGTTGCCATCGACAGCCCCCAGGAATGGTGGAGCTCGGTGAACCTGTCCACCGACCGCATCATCCCGCACTTCCAGAACCTGGCCGATGCCATGCACAAGCATGGCGCCAAGATCATGATCCAGATTACCCACATGGGCCGACGCTCGCGTTGGGACGGCTTCAACTGGCCGACCCTGATGTCGCCGTCCGGTGTGCGTGAGCCGGTGCACCGCGCAACCTGCAAGACCATCGAGCCGGAAGAGATCTGGCGCGTGATCGGCAACTACGCCAGCGCCGCCAAACGCGCCAAGGCCGGTGGCCTGGACGGTGTGGAACTGTCCGCCGTGCACCAGCACATGATCGACCAGTTCTGGAGCCCACGGGTCAACAAGCGTACCGACGAATGGGGCGGCACCTTTGAAGGCCGCATGAAGTTTGGCCTGGAAGTGCTCAAAGCCGTGCGTGCCGAGGTCGGTGACGACTTCTGCGTGGGCATGCGCCTGTGCGGTGACGAGTTCCATCCGGACGGCCTGTCCCACGAGGACATGAAGCAGATCGCCAAGTATTACGACGACACCGGCATGCTCGATTTCATCGGCGTGGTGGGCTCGGGTTGCGACACCCACAACACCCTGGCCAACGTGATCCCGAACATGAGCTACCCGCCGGAGCCGTTCCTGCACCTGGCGGCCGGCATCAAGGAAGTGGTCAAGGTTCCGGTACTGCACGCGCAGAACATCAAGGACCCGAACCAGGCCACGCGCATTCTGGAAGGCGGCTATGTGGACATGGTCGGCATGACCCGTGCGCACATCGCCGACCCGCACCTGATCGCCAAGATCAAGATGGGCCAGATCGACCAGATCAAACAGTGCGTCGGCGCCAACTACTGCATCGATCGCCAGTACCAGGGCCTGGATGTGCTGTGCATCCAGAACGCCGCGACCTCCCGTGAATACATGGGCGTACCGCACATCATCGAGAAATCCACCGGGCCGAAACGCAAAGTGGTCGTGGTGGGTGCCGGTCCCGCCGGTATGGAGGCTGCACGTGTCGCTGCCGAACGTGGCCACGACGTGACCCTTTTGGAGAAAAAAGAGTTTATCGGCGGGCAGATCACCACCGCTTCCAAGGCGCCGCAACGCGACCAGATCGCCGGCATCACCCGCTGGTTCCAGTTGGAACTGGCGCGCTTGAAAGTCGACCTGCGCCTGGGTGTGGCGGCCGATGCCGCGACCATCCTGGACCTGCGTCCGGACGTGGTGGTGCTGGCGGTCGGCGGGCATCCGTTTATCGAGCAGAACGAACACTGGGGCGCCGCCGAAGGCCTGGTGGTGAGCAGTTGGGACGTGCTCGACGGCAAAGTCGCGCCGGGCAAGAACGTGCTGGTCTACGACACCATCTGTGAATTCACCGGCATGTCGGTGGCGGACTTTTTGGCCGACAAAGGCTGCCAGGTGGAAATCGTCACCGACGACATCAAGCCAGGCGTGGCGATTGGCGGTACGTCGTTCCCGACCTACTACCGCAGCATGTACCCCAAAGAAGTGATCATGACCGGCGACATGATGCTGGAAAAGGTCTACCGCGAAGGCGACAAGCTGGTGGCGGTATTGGAGAACGAATACACCGGCGCCAAAGAGGAGCGGGTGGTGGACCAGGTGGTGGTGGAGAACGGCGTGCGTCCGGACGAAGCCATCTACTACGGGCTCAAGGAAGGCTCGCGCAACAAGGGCCAGATCGACGTTGAAGCGCTGTTCGCGATCAAACCGCAGCCGTGCCTGAGCGAAGCGGGCGAGGGGTACTTGCTGTTCCGCATCGGTGACTGTGTGGCGCAGCGCAATACCCACGCTGCGATCTACGACGCCCTGCGCTTGTGCAAGGATTTCTGACCCGACACCGAACCAATGTGGGATTGGTTTCAAATGTGGGAGGGGGCTTGCCCCCGATGGCGGAGTGTCAGTTGATACAGCTGTAGCTGACCCACCGCTATCGGGGGCAAGCCCCCTCCCACATTTAGGCCGGTTTCACAGTAGACCTGTGTGGTCTGTGGGAGCTTCACCATGTTGAACACCTTGCTGCCTATTCTCTTGTTTGCCGCCCTGGGCCTCGCCGTCCTCGGCGCGCTGCGCCGCGTGAACATGTGGCGCCGTGGCCGTGCCTCCAAGGTCGACCTGCTCGGCGGTCTGTTGGCCATGCCCAAGCGCTATATGGTCGACCTGCACCACGTGGTCGCCCGCGATAAATACATCGCCAACACCCACGTCGCCACGGCGCTGGGCTTTGTCCTGTCGGCGCTGCTGGCGATTCTGGTGCATGGCTTCGGCCTGCAAAACCGCATCCTCGGCTATGCCTTGCTGCTGGCTTCGGTGTTGATGTTTGTCGGCGCCATCTTTATGTACCTGCGTCGGCGCAACCCGCCCGCACGCCTGTCCAAAGGCCCATGGATGCGCCTGCCGAAAAGCCTGATGGCGTTCTCGGTGAGTTTCTTCCTGGTGACGCTGCCGGTGGCCGGGATTCTGCCCGCCGACTTCGGTGGCTGGCTGCTCGCGGCGTTGCTCAGCGTGGGTGTGCTGTGGGGCGTGTCCGAAATGTTCTTCGGCATGACCTGGGGCGGGCCGATGAAGCACGCCTTCGCCGGTGCCCTGCACCTGGCCTGGCACCGCCGCGCCGAACGCTTTGGTGGTGGTCGCTCCACCGGTTTGAAGCCGCTGGACCTCAGTGATAAATCCGCGCCGTTGGGCGTGGAGAAACCCAAGGATTTCACCTGGAACCAACTGCTCGGCTTCGACGCCTGCGTGCAGTGCGGCAAGTGCGAAGCGGCGTGCCCGGCCTTCGCTGCCGGCCAGCCGCTGAACCCGAAAAAACTCATCCAGGACATGGTGGTCGGCCTGGCCGGTGGCACCGATGCCAAGTTCGCCGGCAGCCCGTATCCGGGCAAGGCGATTGGCGAACACGGTGGCAACCCGCATCAACCGATCGTCAACGGCCTGGTGGACGCCGAGACCCTGTGGTCGTGCACCACCTGCCGCGCTTGCGTGGAAGAGTGCCCGATGATGATCGAGCACGTGGACGCCATCGTTGACATGCGTCGCCACCTCACTCTGGAAAAAGGCGCCACCCCGAACAAAGGCGCCGAAGTCCTGGAAAACCTGATCGCCACCGACAACCCTGGCGGTTTTGCACCGGGCGGTCGCCTCAACTGGGCGGCGGATCTGAACCTGCCGTTGCTCAGTGACAAGGGCACCACCGACGTGCTGTTCTGGGTCGGCGACGGAGCCTTCGACATGCGCAACCAACGCACCCTGCGTGCGTTCGTCAAAGTGCTCAAAGCCGCCAACGTCGACTTCGCCGTGCTCGGCCTGGAAGAGCGCGACAGCGGCGACGTCGCCCGTCGCCTGGGCGATGAAGCGACGTTCCAACTGCTGGCCACGCGCAATATCCAGACCTTGGCCAAGTACAGCTTCAAACGCATCGTCACCTGCGACCCCCACAGTTTCCATGTGCTGAAAAACGAATACGGCGCCTTCAACGGCAACTACCTCGTGCAGCACCACAGCACCTTCATGGCCGAGCTGATCGGTGACGGCGCGCTGAACCTGGGCCAGCACAAAGGCAACAGCGTGACCTATCACGACCCGTGCTACCTGGGCCGCTACAACGGCGAATACGAGGCGCCGCGCCAAGTGCTGCGGGCGCTGGGGATCGAGGTCAAGGAGATGCAACGCTCGGGCTTCCGTTCGCGCTGCTGCGGCGGTGGCGGCGGGGCGCCGATCACGGACATTCCTGGCAAGCAACGGATCCCGGATATGCGCATGGACGATATCCGCGAGACCGGTGCCGAGTTGGTGGCAGTTGGTTGCCCGCAATGCACGGCGATGCTTGAAGGTGTTGTCGAGCCGCGGCCATTGATCAAGGACATTGCCGAGCTGGTGGCTGATGCGTTGCTTGAAGACACTGCGCCGGCGAAAGTGACTAAACGTCCTGTCCAACAAACGTCTGCGGAGATGCACTGATGAGCGACATTATCCGCCGCGACCCACGGGCTGAATGGATCGCCCGTAACCGTCTGCACCCGTTGCATGCGGCCATGCAGCCGGTGCAACAGAGTTGGATGGGGCCGAACGGCGTTATCCGCAAAAACGTCCATGGCGTCGGGTTTATCGGCCCCAACGGCATCAAGCGCATCGACCGCAGCGGCGCCCAGCAGGGCGGCGCGGCCAAGCGTACGGCGGCGGTGGAAGTGCAATTGCCGCTGCATCAGGTGCCGCAGCCTGCGTTCTACATCAACGTAGTGCCGGACATGGTCGGCGGCCGCCTGAGCAGCCACGACCGTGACCTGCTCGGCCTGGCGCGACAACTTGCCGGTAACGACGGCGCGGTGTTGGCGGTGGTGTTTGGCGAGCACAAGGAAAGCGCGTTTGCCACCGCCGGTGTCGACCGACTGCTGGTGCTGGAGGGGCATGAGTTCGACGGTTATTCACCCGAGCAACGCGTGCAGGGTTTGCGGGCTGTGGATAACCAGTTCAACCCACGCCATTGGCTGCTGCCCGACAGCCGCAGTGGCGGGGGTGAGCTGGGTCGGCGTTTTGCCGCCAGCCTCAAGGAACGCCCGGCCACGCGGGTGTGGCAGATCAAGGGTGACGAGTGCATCGGCCGCGCCGGTGCCGGCCAGCAAGACTTGGCGCGGCCACTGCCACGCTTGATCCTCGCCGCCGTCGAATGTGCCGATCCGGTCAGCGACACGCGCCATGAAGTCTTGCCCGTGGAGTTATCCACAACCCTGGCCCGCAGCCTGCCGCGTATCGAAGACCTCGGCGCGGTGGCGGTGGACCCGGCGGCGATTCCCATGGCCGAAGCGGAGTTCATTTTCTCCGGCGGCAACGGCGTGAAGGATTGGAACCTGTTCCACCAGACCGCTGCTGCCCTGGGCGCCACCGAAGGCGCGTCGCGAGTGGCGGTGGACGACGGCTTCATGGCCCGTGATCGCCAGGTCGGCGCCAGCGGCACTTGGGTCACCGCACGGGTGTATGTGGCCGTGGGAATTTCCGGGGCGATCCAGCACCTGCAAGGCATCGGTGCCTGCGACAAGGTGGTGGCGATCAACCTCGACCCGGGTTGCGACATGATCAAGCGTGCCGACCTGTCGGTGATTGGCGAGAGCGCCGCGATTCTGCAAGCGTTGATCGATGCGGTAGAGGCCTACCGCAACGGCGCCAAGCGCGATGCGGCTTAGGGACATGACTATGACCACGAATGTAATCAGCCTGGTATCCATCGGCGCCCACCCCACGTCAGGGCGCCCGCGCCGTGCCGAACAGGATGCGCGTGCCGTTGAACTCGGCCTGCAAATGGCTGGGGATAAATTGCAGGTGCTGCACGCCGGCAACATCGCCGAACCCACCTTGCGCAGCTACCTGGGCATGGGTTTGCCGCAACTGCATGTGCTCGAACAACCGGCTGGCGCCGACGCCTTGCCGGTGCTCAGTGACTACCTGCGCGAGGCCGGTGCCCAGGTGGTGCTCACCGGCAGCCAGGCCGAAACCGGTGAGGGCTCGGGGATGCTGCCGTTCCTGCTCGCCGAGCAACTGGGCTGGCCGCTGATTGTCGGGTTGGCTCAGGTGGAGTCCATCGAAGGCGGCGTGGCCCATGTGCTGCAAGCCTTGCCCCGTGGTCAGCGGCGGCGCCTGAAAGTGCGCCTGCCGTTTTTGGCGACGGTGGATAACGCCGCGCCGAAGCCTCGGCAAAGTGCCTACGGCCCGGCGCAGCGCGGCGAACTGGCGGCCCATGAGGTCGAAATTGAAGAAGACCTGTTATTCACCGACGCGGCGCTGCAACCGGCCAAGCCCCGGCCCAAGCGCCTCAAGGTGATCAAGGCCAAGAGCGGGGCAGACCGCATGAAGGCTGCGACGGCGAAGGCCAGTGGTGGCGGTGGGCAGGTGCTCAAAGGTGTGAGCGCCGAAGAAGGTGCCCAGGCGATTCTCAAGTTGCTCATAGAAGAAGGCGTGGTGCGCTAACCCACCAAGCTCCCTCCCACATTTTGATCTGCATAAGGTTCTGAGATTAAGGGGGCGCTGGGGCCGGCTTGGGCACCAACTCCGGCAACGGTGGCGGCAGCGGTTGCCAGGTGGCATCCGGCTGCTGCATCGGCGGTGGCAGCGTCGGTGTGGGATCGCCGCCAATCGGTTTGAGGATCATCTTCTCGGTGGTATCGCGCAGGATCATGCCTTGTGTAGAGCTGCGCGCCTCGGTGCCGCTGTGAAAGGTGCTGATCTGGGAAATCGGCAGGTCGAGGTTGCGTTCGATCCTCGGCGTCAGCAGCAGGATGATCTCGGTTTTCTGCTGGGTATTCTGGTTCGTGCCAAACAGCTTCTTGCCGATCCACGGGATCTGGCTCAACCACGGCAGCCCCGAGCCTTCGTCGACATCCGCCGTGCGGATCAGCCCCGAGACGATCTGGGTTTCATTGTTGCGCGCGGTCAGCAGGGTCTTGGTGGCGCGTGAGCCCAGCTCGAAGGTGGCCGGTACGTTTTCCGAGCCGGGAATGCGCTTGGTGATATGGCTCATTTCCACGTTCAACTCCAGGTTTACCTCATCGCTCAGGCTGATGTTGGGCTTGACCGTGATTTGCAAACCCACGTCCTGGTAAGACACCGACGAGGTGGTGATCTGGTTGGCCGTGGTGGTGGTGACCACGGGGATTTTGTCGCCAATGTTCACCTGGGCTTCTTCGCGGTTGCGCACCCGTACCCTGGGGTTGGCCAGGGTCACGGTGTTGCCGCTGCGCTGCAGCATATTGATGCGCGCCGAGGTGCTGCCGGAATCGAGCAGGATATTGTCGCCATTGATCCCACGCAACGCGCTGATCGGGATGCCCGCGAGCCCCGCAGGCACGTTGGCGAGGTTGCCCACGGACAGGCCGATGCTTTCCGGGTACTGGATGCCCAGGTTCAATTCGTCGGTCAGGCTGACCTCCAGCACCTGAATGTCGATGGTCACTTCCGACTGCGCGATATCAATGGCCTCCACGAGTTTTTCCACCGCGCTCAGGGTGTCGAGGCCATCGCGCACAATCACCGCGTTCAGGCGTTCGTCCACCAATACCTCCTTGGGCTTGAGCACTTGCTTGATCTCGGCGGCGATGACCTTGGGGTCGCCATGGCTAAGGTAGAAGGTGCGTACGGCCAACTCGCGATATTCCCGTTCTTTGTCCGGGCGTCGGGGGTAAACCAGAATGGTGTTGGCGTTGAGGACTTTCTTGTCCAGCCCTTGAGTGGTCAGCAGCAGGTTCAGCGCGTCTTCGGCGGTGGTTCGGCTCGCGGTCATGCTCGCTGAGGCACTGGGATTGACGTCCTTGTCGATGACGAAGTTGACCCCCGACAGGCGCGCAATGGTCTCGAAAATCGTGGTCAGGCTTTGGGCGCTGAACTCCAGGCTCAGGGGTTTGCGCATGGCCTCGGAGAGGTCGGCGCTGAGGTAGTCGGCACTCACCAGTTCACGGGTCAGGGCATTGCGAAAGTCCAGGGCCTCTCGGTAGTTGGGCTTTTGCGCGATGATCCGGCGCACCAGGTTGAGTGCTTCCACGGGGTTGGAGCGCTTCAGTTCGTAGGCTTGTGCCAGTTGCGGGCGCAGCTGTTTCATCGCCTGGATGCTCTGGATTTCCTGGCGCGCGCCGAGGTTACTGGGGTCGTACTTGAGGATGGTTTCCAGGGCGCGGATGGCGGCGGCATCGTCGCCGCGCATCAGCGCGGTGCTGGCCTCGCGGCTGTATTGCGCCACCAGCAACTCCAGCTTGCTGTAGTTGGCGGTGCGCAATTGCACGTCGTCGGGGGCTTGTTTGGCTTCGGCTTGCAGCACTTCGACGGAGCGGATGATGTCGCCCTTCTGGCGCAACTCGTCGCTCTCCTTGATCGCCCGTTGAGTCTGGCAGGCGCTGAGCAAGGCCACGGCCAGGCTCAAGGGAACCCACGTACGTATCGCCATGATCGTGTCCTGCTCCGGTCAGTGAGTGTCCAGCCGCAAAGTGCTGGCATGCTTGAGCGGCATGTAGGTCAGCACCACAGCGGTGTCGGTGAGTTTGTCCAGGCGGTAGTGCGCGTCGAGCATCTTGCCGGGCACGATGCGCCCGGGTACCGAACAACGGTTGCACAGCGTGTACTGGCGGCCGTTGCCCTGAAGCACGACGATTTTCGATTGGCTCTCATAGCGCCACTGCGCGCTGACGGTGAAGGGCAGCGGTGGCGGCTTGGGCGGTGAAGTGTCGACGGGGGCAACGGGCGGTGGGGGTGTCCAGCTTTGGGCGGGGAACAGGTCAACCGTTTCGACCATGGGCGTGTCCGCTTCGACAACAGGCGCTGGCAAGGCGGCTACCGGCGGGCGGATTACCGCTGTTGATGCGGTGTCGGGGCTGTTTGCGTTGTCCTGCCAGAACAGCCAGCCGCAGCCGATCAGGGTCAGCACTAACAGCACGCGCAAATACGGCGACAGTTTCATTGCGTCACCCCCAGCACGCTCACCTTGAGAGTGATATTCAGCATGCCGCTGGTGATGTCCTTGCGCTCCAGAGTCAGGTGCTCGATGCGCACGGCCGGCTCTTTGGCGACGTCGGTCAGGGCGTCGCGCAGCAGGGTGTACGGGCCGGTAAGCGGAATGTCCACGTCCAGGCGTTGCAGCCCGCTGTCGCCGGGGGCGGAGTAGGCGAGCGTGGTTTGTTTGATGATAAAGCCGCGTTGAGTGAGAACGCCCAGCAGCTTTTCCAGGCGCGGGGCAAAGTCGTCTGCGCTGGGCAGTCGCTCGACCACGACCGGCTCGGTGACCTGCACCTCCTGTGGCTGCTCGTCGATGCCGGCCTGTATTTCCTGGCGACGCATGCGGTCGGTAGCGCCTGCCGGGTAAATCACCGCCACTTCGATCACCAGTGTCGTGAACATCACACCCAACGCCAGCAAGCCCCAGAAGCCCAGGCGCCGTTGGCACTGCATCAGTTGCCAGCGCAGACGTGGCAGGTAGCGAGTGAGGGTGTCCATGGCTGGCTATCCTGATCCAACGCTGAGTTTGACCTGCACCGGGTGCTGCGGATCATCGGGTTTGAGCGCGCTTTGTTGCAGATGTACCTGTACCCCTGGCCGGGCCTTGAGCCGGTCCACGAAGCGAAACGCATCACCCAACTGCTTGGCTTCCAGATCCAGGTGAATCAGTTGGGCCTGGGTGTTGACCTCGACACGGGTCAGGGCGATTTCTTTCGACCAGGCCTGGGCCACGGCATCCATCAGGGCGAAGGGGCTGGCCTTCTGTTGGGCGAAGGCTGCCAGCTGTTTTTTCTGCTGGGGCGACAAGCGAATGGCCGCCTGGATCAACTGCTCCTGGCGGCGGGTGAGTTGGATAAAGTGTTGCTCCAGTTCATCGGTCTTTTGCTGTTGGTACTCCATGTGTTGCCACTGTCGCCAGAGGCCGAACATCATTACCGCAACCATCAGCCAAAGCGCAGTCACCAGTGGCCGAAGCGTCGCCGTGGCGTGTTGGAAATCAACGGCGGGTGCACGGCGGGCGTGCAGCCGTTGCCAGGCACTGACGAGCCTGGTTCTCATGCTGTCGATGCCTCCAGCCAGGGGTGCACGGGGCCCAGGCGATTGTCCGCAGGGTTATTGGTGACGACCAGCGGGGTCAGCGCGTGCCGCTCGACCAGCAGGTCGGCGGTGAACAGGTTGTCGCTCAATGTGCTGCCTGGTTGGGTGGCAATGACGCACAGCTGCTCGATTGTGCCCTGTTGTCGGTAGAGGCAACTGAGGCTGTCGGCTTCGGGCACGGCCAGTACGCAGTCGTCGGGCAATTGTCGCCAGTACTGCTGCGCCACGGCGGTCAGCAACGGCATACAGGTGACCAGGGGCAAGCGGTGCAGCTTGAACAGGTCGCGCAGGTCTTGCAGCAGCTCCCGTGAGGTCGCGACCGCGACACAAGCCTGGCCGAAGTGACCGTTGGCGGCTTGCACCTGCCAATGCTCAGGGTCGATGCCGACCTGTTGGCTGAAGGTGGCTTCGGCAAATGCCTGCCAATCGCCTGCGCTGTACAGGCCGGTTTGCCACGGCAATATCAGGTAGTGCACATGGGGAAAGCCCAGCAGCACGGTAGCCCGGTCCAGAAAGCCCACGTGGCCCCGAGGTGCCTGCTCCAGCAGTGCGGCGCAAGCGGCCAATGGCTCGCCGGTGTGCTGCGCGTGCCAGATACGTGCGCCGCGCCAGCGTGGGCGAGCCGCCCATTCGGCGCTGGCACTGTGCAGCGCCACCACGTGCTCAATAAAGGGAAATGACACGGTGAACCTCCTTGAGCGTGGTCTCGCCCTTGGCCGCATGGGCCAGGGCGATATCGCGGATAAATACGTGGCCGGCTTCACGGGCCAGTTCGCGCAAGGTGGCGGCCGAACTGCGGTTGAGCAGGCCCTCCTTGATGCTGTCGGTCAGGGTCAACACTTCGGCCAGCGCGAGCCGACCGCGATAGCCGGTGTGGCGACAGGCCTCGCAGCCTTTTCCTATGCGGTAGTGGCCTTGTTTGAGCTGGGTCTCGGGCAGTTGGGCGAGGTGGGCGATGTCTGGATCGGGGGTAGCGTCTACGCCGCAGTCCGGGCAGATGCGCCGAACCAGGCGTTGGGCAACCACGCCGTTGAGGGCTTCGACAAAACTGGCCGGGTCCACGTCCATGTAGGTAAAGCGCTCCAGCACGCTGAACGCGCTGTTGGCGTGCACCGACGACAGCACCAGATGCCCGGTCAACGCGGCTTGCACTGCAATGCCTGCCGTTTCCCCGTCGCGGATTTCCCCGACCAGAATCGTGTCCGGATCGTGGCGCAGGATCGAGCGCAGCCCACGGGCGAAGGTAAGACCTTTCTTGTCGTTGACCGGGATTTGCAGCACGCCGGGCAGTTCGTACTCCACCGGGTCTTCAATGGTGATGATCTTTTTCTCGCCGGTATTGGTCTCCGACAACGCGGCGTACAGCGTGGTGGATTTGCCACTGCCGGTGGGGCCGGTCACCAGCAGCATGCCGTAGGGTTCGCTGGCGAGTACGCGGATGCGCGCAATGGTGTCGGTGGCCAGGCCGAGGTTTTCCAGGCTCAGCGACTCGCCGCGCTGGGATTTGTCGAGAATCCGCAACACCGCATCTTCACCGTGGATGCTGGGCATGATCGACACGCGAAAATCCACCTCGCGGCCCTGGATTTTCATCTTGAAACGTCCGTCCTGGGGCACCCGTCGCTCGCCGATGTCCAGCTCCGACAACACCTTGATCCGCGACAGCGCCTGCTCGGCCATGTCCATGCCGCCGGCTTGGCCCATCTGCTGCAACACGCCGTCGATGCGGTACTTGATCACCAGACCCTGCGGTGTGGTTTCCACATGGATGTCGCTGGCGCGACTTTGCAGCGCATCGAACAGCATGGAGTTGACCAGGCGCACCACCGGGTTGTCGTCGCGAGCGATGCTGCTCAGGGATATTTCCTGGGCGGACTGGCCGACGAGGGCGCTTTCAGCGTCGTCGCCAAAGGGCTGCATCACCCGTTGGCTGGCTTCGGCCGTGGTCAACTGGGCCTTGACCGCGCCGGGCAGGCTCATGGCCAGGGGCAGTTGGCGCAAGGTCTTGGAGGACTGCAGCCAGTGTCGGCTGGCCAAGGTGAAAGGATCTCCCAGCACCAGGCACGGCTGGCCGTGGTTATCCACAGGCAATACGTTATGGATCAGTGCCTGGGGCAGCGCCAGTAGATCGAAACGCCAGTCTTCATTGAGGTGTTCCGGGGCGATGGCGAGCAGGCCGAGGGGCTGGGCGATCGTCGGTAATTGGTCGGGCGCCTTGTCCAGCACCTCCAACAGGTAGTTGGACAAGCTCATGCCCCGTTGCGTCGCAAGCGCTTGCCATTGCCGTGTCTGCTCGCTCATCGCGCTACCCCTGGATGGAACCTGCCAGTTCGAAAATCGGCATGTACAGCATGAATACGATCAAGCCGATCAACCCGCCCACGACCAGCATCAACAGCGGCTCGAAGACCTTGCTGAACAGCTCGATGGCCCGCTCCAGCGCCTCGTCGTGAAACTGCGCGATCCGTTCGCACATGGCCGCCAGCTCGCCGCTTTGCTCACCCACCCGCAACAGGCGTTCGGCGACAGCGGTGGTCAGTTGATGGCGGGCCAGGGCGGTGGAGAGTGGCTGGCCGGCCTGGATGTCGCTCAGGGCCTGGCGCAGGTCCGCCTGGCGTTCCACGGGCAGCAACGCACCGGACAGCTCCACCGCCGTAACCACCGGCATCCCGCCCATCAGCAACATGCCGGCCGTGCGATAAAACCGCGCGAGGATAAACAGCGTGCGCTGGGCGCCCAGGCTGGGGATCTTCCAGAACAGGCCCGCTGCGCGACGCTTGAGCCCGGCGCTGCGAAACATCAGGACCAGTGCCGCGATGGCCAGCGCCAGGCCGATCAGTAACTCCATGCCTCGCGCATCCACCAGCGCCCCCCACCACACCATGAAGCGTGCGGTGGCCGGCAGGTCGCTGACCGCATCGAATACCGAGGCGAAGCGCGGAATCACGAAGAACAGCAAAAACAGCAGGATCAACGCGCCCACGCTGAGCACCACCAAGGGGTACATCAGGGCGCCGCTGACGCGCTTTTTGACGGTTTCCAAATGCGCTTCGAAATGATGGTAACGGCGCAAGGCCACGGCCAATTGGCCGCTGTGCTCGGAGGACGCCACGGTGGCAATCAGCAGTGAAGGAAACGTCTGCGGCCTGAGCTGCATCGCCCTGGACAGCGAGTTGCCTTCGTACATGGAGGCCAGAAGATCGCTCATGACCTGGCGGTTGACGCCCGCTGGCGCCTTGTCGCGCAGGGTTTCCACCGCTTCCACCAGCACCAGGCCGGCGTCCAGCAGCACCACCAGTTCCTGGATAAACAGGCCGAGGGCAAACCTGGCGCGTCGACTCGGCAGAGTGAACGCGCGGCGCGCCTTCAGCGAAATGACCTGGGCGCCGTCGGCCTGTAATTGCTGGCGTGCCTGGGGCAAATCGAGGGCTTGCAGACGCAGCGTCTGCAAATGGCCGTCGCGAATGATGCGGGCGTCGATGTCGATCATGGGGTTTGCCTGGCCAGTTGCTGGCGTTGTTGCAGCAACTCGCCGTAGTAGCGCCACACGGCCAGGGCATAGCGCGAGCGCCGTGCTTCACGGTCCGGCTTGGCCCCGGCGTTATACGCGCCCACAGCCTGCCAGCCATAACCTTGCTCGCGGATAAACCCGGCAAGAATCCACGCACCCACCATGACACTGGTGCAGGGCTGGGTGATCAAGTGCTGTTCGGTGATGCCGAACCGCGCCAGTGCCGGCAAGTGACGGCTGTTGATCTGCATCAGGCCGATGTCCTGGCTGCCATCGCTGTTGACGTTGCGAGCCATCGGGTTGAGACCGGATTCGACCCTGGCGATGGCGTACAACAGGAGCGGATCGACGTGGTAACGACTGGCTGCCAACTGCCAGCAGTCGGCCTGGGCGATGCCCGACAGACAAAGCAGGGTCAGGGCCATCCGCAGCGTGCGCATGGCGGGTCACAGCCCGTACACGATGTCGGCGTAAGTGTTCACACCGCCGGCCTTGCCATCGCGACCCAGGGAAATGATCTCTGCATCGTTGGGCGGGGCGCCGGGGTTTTTGTACAGGTAGGGGTTGCCCCAAGGGTCTGGCGGCAGCGTTTTCAGGTACGGTCCCTGCCAATTGTTTGCGTTGGCAGGGCGCGTGCTCAGCGCATTCAGGCCGAGTGTTTCGTCGGGGTAGTTGCCGTTGTCCAGGCGGTACTGGTTCAGGGCGTCGGCAAGGGACTTCATCTGGCCCTGGGCTGTTTGCACTTTGGCCAGTTCCAGGCGATCGAACATCTTGGGTCCGACATAGCTGGCGAGCAGGGCGATGATCAGCAGGACGACCAGCAGCTCCAATAACGTGAAGCCGCGTTGGGGGCTGTGGATAAAAGAGTGTGTGCGCATGGAAATACCCTGTGGGAGTGCCAAGGTAGGGCGGTTGTGTATAACTCTCCCGGCCCGTCGTCACGCGGGCACCGCCGGTAGGACTGCGTTGTTTAATGTGGTTCCAGTTGAATTAGGGTTAAGGACTCTCTCAACTATAGCGTTGGCTGATATAGACGCCCTGGCCCCGCAATAACGTTTGGCTCTAATGGTTGAACCCGTAATGAATAATGTGCAGACAAACGCCGTACTCATCCGGCGTTTGTCTTTCACCGTAAACGCCTTAGGGTTCAGTCTTTTTTATCCCACGCATCGCTCCAATGGCTTCCTGCGCCAGGCTCGTAATGACTGGGTGACTGCGAGCACCAGCCGCTGGCAGGGAAGGGTTTACACGCGTAATTTGCGCCCTTGTTGGAAACGATCTCGCCTGCCTGATAGGGGGGTTGTTTGTTGGGTACATACGCCGGGTATTCCCCACCGTCACTGGGTGGCGTCACCGTAAAGTCCAACACCGCCTGGTTGATTTTGCCGTTTTGCTGGTCGCGAACAAGCAGGCGTGCCTTGAACGGAGTTGCCTGTGTGACGCTGATTGCCTTGCCGCTGATGGTCGAGCCGTTCTGTGCGCCTGTCATCCCTGGCACTGCCCACTCATAGAGTAAAGGTCCATTGCTACCAGTTGATCCTGCCCCACTGAACGTAAAGGCTTGTCCCGATTTCAATGTTGTCGGGCCCGTGATTCGTGCTACAGGCGGTGCCGGATTAACAGGGCCTGGGTCCTCACCTGGCATGATTGACATCGCCTGTGTGTAACCTTTGTTGGTGACATAGGTCGAGTTGATCAGTGGGTTGGCTTGATTGAACCTGATTGTCGTGCCCTCCAACTCGCCAATCCTGGCGATGGAAGGGTTGACTTTATCGGCGATTTCTTTCCCCCACTGACTGGGGGCTTCATTAGAAGCTGTAAGTTTATGGATGATGTTGACCAGTTCCGTTCTCGCCGCGTCGATACCAAAGATCCTGAAATGCACGGAGTCTCCGCGCTTGGCCGTTTGCATATCGGCAGTGATGAATGAACCAATGTTGTGTGGTTCTTCAGGCACGCCGCCTCCTTGGTAATTCACATCCGAGCACGAGATAAAAAATTCGCCATTGGGGTCATTCCGTACCCATATACCCACGATCAACCCACTTCCCGACACATCACTCGGGATTGTTCTAACTATTTCAAAGTAACCCGAAGCCCCGGCGATTCTTGGCGGGGTCTGCCAGTTTGTTTTAGCGACGGTAAACCGCTCTTCCGGGCCCAGCGGTACCAGATCACTCCATTTCAATATATCCGTAGCCGTATCGAAGCCGGGTCGGCTCGTAAATGCATAAAACTTGCTCGGGACATGGGGGGCAGTGCCGATAAGTCGCATCGTGAGTGATTGCCCAGGAATGACCTCCGTCTTTGTCCAATAGGGCGTTGGCTTATCCAGGCTGGCTTTCCTGAGATCATTGGCGGAGCAGATCTGACCATCTTTGATGATGGCCTTGATCTGATCCAAGGATGGGTTATTGATCTCTGGAATATGGGCAACCTCATTCCATTGCTGCGCGGGGAATACTTTCGCGGCCGAGCCGTTAAATATCTTTGCGGATTCTCGGCAGCCTTTGTCGACGATGGAGGAACCATCCTCAGATTGCCAGTAACCGCCGGTCGCCTGGCAGTTCACCGCGCGTGATGCCGGGAAGTCCAGCGCACCATGTGCCCAGCTCAAGGCGGGTGCCAGAAGCACGGTCGCCACCGTCCATTTGAAAAGTCTCTTCGTATACTTATTCATGCTCTAGTCCACCTTCAATTCAGATAAACAAGTTCCGAACTGCTGGAACGATCAGTGTGCCAATTGCGTGAGTGTCATCGGGTCAGTTGATCCTCCGTGGGAGCGATGCGGGTTGCAGGGTTGTTCTGCCCAGGGCCAAACAGAAACACCCACCCTTGATAACTGCCTTGTCCTGTAAAACTCTGATTGATGACTGCAAAGTTGCCTTGCTTGAAGGGTGTGCCGCTGGCCTTGCTGAAGACACCCATGAGGGTGTCGCCGGGGCCGGCGATGACACCCCACTCGGCGCTGCCGGTCAGCGGGTCGGCATAGGCACGGCGCAGGTAGCGCTTGATGGTCGGTTGACGGCGGTCGAGTACCAGGTCCTCGAGGGACTTGGGGAAGGTATTGCCGGCCGCGTAATACAGCCCGATCGCGCGGCGAATCTCATTGCCGCGCGCCAGCAATTCCAACTCGCGCTCGCGCTGCATCACGCTGGACCAAAGCGTGCCGGCTTCCATCAGCATCACGGCCACCACGGCCACCGTCACCAACATGCCCATGAATACCGAGCCATGCTGGTTGTGCTTACCAGTCGGCATAGGTGCTCCCGTCGTTGGCGGTGCCGGGGGCGCCGCTGCGTACGTCGCCCAGGCCTTGTTCATCGGAAGGCTGCAATCGCCAGGTTTCGCGCTTGCCGGTCAGGGGGTCCATGGGGATTTCGCGCAAATAACGCCGTTCCACCAGGGCTTGCAGGGACTCGGGATTGGCGCCGTGGTCTTCACGGTATTGGTCCAGCGCCTGGCGGATGGAGGACAAGTTATGGCGCAGTACGGTTTCCTGGGCCTTGGTGTGCTGGCGAAAATACTGGGGCGTCACCAGGGTCATGAGAGTGGCGATGATCGCCATGACCACCAGCAACTCGATCAGGGTGAAACCCCGATTACCACTGGCTGTATAACGTTCCATTCAAACTCTCCCGAGTGCTGCTGGACGAAACGTCGAATACATCTTCTCCCTCTTGTGGGTTATCAGCGGTGCTCTTGTAGCTGCGTAGTTGCCAGGTTTGCGCAGGCGACAGGTGTGGACATTCACAGAGAGGGTCGCGGGGAATACGGCGCAGAAAGAAGAGTTTTTTGCCCTTGAGATCGGTCTTGTCCGTGACCCCCTCGACCAATACCTGCAGTGAGGGTGGATAACCGCTGTCGCTGATGCTTTTTTCAATACGACCGTCGTCGCTGGCTTCTTTGTAGGAATCGATCGCGCGGCGTATTTCCCGCAACGAGCGTTGCAGGTCGAGTTCCCGGTCGCGTTTACCCATCAACGCCGTCAGCGGATAAGCCACTGTCGAAAGCGTGGCCAACAAGGCCAGCGTCAGTAGTAATTCAATCAGCGTAAAACCTTTGGCGCAGTGATGGCTGGAATGACCCTGCCACATCACTGGTCTATCTCCCTCTATCGCGCCAAGGACTTCTGCACTCACCCGGGCCAGTGGATATAACTGCAAAGTGAGTGTAGATGAACTTTTAATATGAGTGCTTTTTGTACAGTTGGCCGATAAGCGGTGGTTACCCACAATCGCTGTGCACGTGCCTGTGGATAAGGTGTTTGTGCTTGTCCACAGGTCACGGAAATCAAGGCCTGTGGCGGGCTGTACGAAAAATGACCAGGCTAAGTGGCGGTTTTTACAGGTGTTTTGATGTGGATAAGGTCTGCGCCCGATGTCGAGTTGCCCCCAAAGTCTGTTGGCGGTTCTGTGGATAAGGTGTTTGCGTACCGCTGTGAACCACGTATTCCGTAGCTTGTAGGCTATTGATCATAAATTGATCAATGTGCGCTGAAACCCGTCAACTTGAATAAGTCACGGATTTTCTTCAGTTAATTTTGAGCAAGCAACGCAGTTGCCCACAATTGCTGTGGGTGGCTTTGTGGATAAGTTGTTGGTCAAAGGCTGGGAGGCAGGGTGGGAGAGGTCTGGGGGAGGTTTGGTTGAATTTTGATCGATGGCGAGGCGCGTGGCGAAACGCGCGCTTGCCCGGTGTGAGTCAAGACGGTATCTACGGGGCGAACGGTGCGCTCGCCCGGTAGGGGTAAGACGACTATGAGTGACCTCAATCAGTCGTGTACGGCCACGCCTTTGAGATACGGCGCCGGGGCCGCGCCCAGGTTGCTCAGCAGGCGTTCGCTGTACCAGTCCACAAAGTTCACCACGCCGAACTCGTAAGTCTTGGAGTACGGGCCAGGCTGGTAAGCGGTGGAGTTGATGCCGCGCTGGTTCTCTTCGGCCAGGCGACGGTCCTGGTCGTTGGTGGCGTCCCACACCTGGCGCATGCGATCCACGTCGTAGTCCACGCCTTCGACGGCGTCCTTGTGCACGATCCACTTGGTGGTGACCATGGTTTCCTGGGCGCTGATCGGCCACACGGTGAACACGATGATGTGGTCGCCCATGCAGTGGTTCCACGAATGCGGCAGGTGCAGGATGCGCATCGAGCCCAGGTCCGGGTTCTTGATGCGGCCCATCAGCTTGGCGCAGCCCTGCTTGCCGTCCAGCGTCATCGACACGGTGCCTTTGAGCAGCGGCATCCGCACGATGCGGTTACGCAGGCCGAAGCTGGCGTGGGCGTAAGGGATCTTCTCGGCATCCCAGGCGGCGGCGGATGCGGCCACGTGGTCCTTGAACGCCTGATCGGCGCGCGGGTCGGTGACGTCGTCCCATTCCAGCAGGGTTTTCAACAGTTCCGGGTGCGACGCATTGCAGTGGTAGCACTCGCGGTTGTTTTCCAGCACCAGTTTCCAGTTGGCCTTCTCGAACAAAGTGGTCTGAATCGCCACCTTGGTGTTCTCCATGTCGTACGGTTCCATGTAATGGTTCAGCGTCGACAGGAAGTCA
Organism: Pseudomonas sp. SR18; assembly: GCF_023701505.1. Taxonomy (NCBI): domain Bacteria; kingdom Pseudomonadati; phylum Pseudomonadota; class Gammaproteobacteria; order Pseudomonadales; family Pseudomonadaceae; genus Pseudomonas; species Pseudomonas sp. SR18. Next base: position 148,759 of record NZ_JAMQAU010000014.1, read on the forward strand.
TCAATGGCCGGCGGGTTCTCGGCCAGGCTGATGAAGATGTAGCCGCCAGCGGTCTTCACGTTCACTGGCTTGAGGCCGTACTGCTTCATGTCGAAGTCGGCGCCCATCTCGGTACCGGCGAACAGCAGGCGGCCGTCCAGTTCGTACGTCCATTGGTGGTAGTGACACACAAGTTTGGCGACCTTGCCCTTGTCGCTGGTGCACAGGCGCGAGCCACGGTGGCGGCAGACGTTGTGGAACGCATGCACCACGCCTTCGGCGCCACGGATCACGATGATCGGGTTCTTGCCGATTTGCAGGGTCAGGTAGTTGCCCTTGGCGGGAATCTCGCAGGTCATGCCGGCGATCAACCACTCTTTCTGGAAGATCTCCTGCATGTCGATATCAAACAGCCGCTCATCAGAGTAAAACGGCTGCGGCAGCGAAAACGTGCGCTCGCGCTCTTGCAGCATTTGCGCGGTGGCCTTGCGTGCGGGTTCCAGCGGATCGCCCAAGCTTAAAGTTGCGGTGACGTCCATCGTGTGTGTCCTCATGGCCATTCTGTGTGGCCGAGATAAGTGGCTAATCAGGTTTGCAGCAAGGCGTAAAGAAAGCGTCGTTGTTGGGAGTGAGTGTGGGGCCGGCGTTGCGACGATCCTTATCCATGGGCGACATGGCCCAATCTGATCCCGACGCGCAACCCCCTGTCGTTGGGGGCTGGTCGCGATAAGTATGTGAATGTCGCAGATAGGTAAATGGGTGGTTCTCGCGTTACGCAGAATCGCCACCATAAAGCCGAGCATCGGCAGTGGAGAATCAGCATGTCCAACAGTTTCCTGAATCCAGTAACCACCCAGACCTGGGCCAATGGTCGGCACATCGTCCGTTGCGTCAAAGTCATCCAGGAAACCTGGGACGTGCGCACCTTTTGCTTCATGGCCGACCAGCCGATCCTGTTCTTTTTCAAACCGGGGCAATTTGTCACCCTGGAGCTGGAAATCGAAGGCCAGCCGATCATGCGCTCCTACACCATTTCGAGCTCGCCGTCGGTGCCGTACAGCTTCTCGGTGACCATCAAGCGTGTGCCGGGGGGCAAGGTCTCCAACTGGCTGCACGACACGTTGCACGAAGGCCAGGAGTTGGCGGTGCACGGCCCGGTCGGGCTGTTCAATGCCATCGATTTCCCAAGCCCGAAAGTGTTGTACCTCAGCGGCGGCGTGGGGATCACGCCGGTGATGTCCATGGCGCGTTGGTTCTACGACACCAACGCCAATGTCGACATGACCTTTATCCACAGCGCCCGCTCGCCCAAAGACATCATTTACCACCGCGAGCTGGAGCACATGGCATCGCGGATCGACAACTTCAGCCTGCACCTGATCTGCGAAAAGCACGGCCTGGGCGAGCCTTGGGCGGGTTATCGCGGCTACCTGAACCACAAGATGCTCGAACTGATGGTGCCCGACTTCCTGGAGCGCGAAGTGTTTTGCTGCGGGCCGACGCCGTACATGAACGCGGTCAAGCGCCTGCTGGAAGTGGCTGGGTTCGACATGGCGCGCTATCACGAGGAATCCTTCGGTGCGACGCCGCCGGAAGCCCGTGCCGATGCGGTGGAACAAGCCGAACAAGCCGCCGACGCGCCGGAAGTCGACTTGGCGGACCTGCATCAGGTGGAATTCATTGCGTCAGGCAAGAGCATTCGCGTGGCGCCGGGCGAAACCGTGCACGCAGCGGCGGCCAAGCTTGGGCTGTTGATTCCGAAAGCCTGCGGCATGGGGATATGCGGGACGTGCAAGGTGATGAAGCTGGGTGGCGAGGTGGAGATGGAGCACAACGGTGGGATTACCGAAGAAGACGAAGCCGAAGGTTACATCCTCTCGTGCTGCAGCGTGCCGAAGGGTGACGTGCGCATCGAGTTCTGACTAACAGCGCCGGTCTGAAATGTGGGAGAGGGCAAGCCCCCTCCCACAGTCAGTGCTTAACGCACAAACAGGTTGATGATGTACGCCCCGGATGCTGTCATTTCGAATTCTTTACCGGTCACGGTAAAGAGTCGTGAAGGCTCGATGATGGTATCGCCGACGTTCGCCAACTTTCGAAGATCGTCCAGGCTGACGAGTGTGGCGTTGGTGTCGTTCCGGAGTTGCGAATCAGTGGTGTAGCTTTGAATTTCCATGGTGTTGCCCTCGATAGGATTTCCTTTTCCAGCCGACAATTCGGCAGGCAGTCAGCCCCGATATAACGCGTCCGTTCAATCGGGGTGACGAGATCCTAACCAAGGCAAGGGGTAGATAGATACTGTCAGAAATACGTACAAACAGTCTCTGAAAATGCGCTGGAAGGCCCGTGGTTTCAGGCTTCCATCACTTTCCGAATATCCGCGGCTAATTCTCTTACACGCTCTTCCTCGGTATCCCACGCACACATGAAGCGCGCGCCACCTTTGCCGATAAAGGTGTAGAAGCGCCAACCCTTGGCCGTCAGCGCCGCAATGGCCGGTTCGGAGAGTTGCAGGAACACACCATTGGCCTGCACCGGGAACATCAGTTCCACCCCCGGAATATCCGCTACCAGGCTGCTCAGCAGTTGTGCGCAATGGTTGGCGTGACGTGCGTGTTTGAGCCAGGCGTCGTTCTCCAGCAGGCCCACCCACGGGGCGGACAAAAAGCGCATCTTCGACGCGAGCTGGCCGGCCTGTTTGCAGCGGTAGTCGAAGTCTTCGGCCAGCTTGTGGTTGAAGAACAGGATGGCTTCACCCACGGCCATGCCGTTTTTGGTACCACCAAAGCACAGCACGTCGACGCCTGCTTTCCAGGTCAGGTCGGCCGGCGAGCAGCCGAGGAATGCGCAGGCGTTGGAGAAGCGTGCGCCGTCCATGTGCAGGTTCAGGCCCAGCTCTTTGCAGGTGGCGCTGATGGCGCGGATTTCTTCCGGGGTGTACACGCTGCCGACTTCGGTGGCCTGGGTCAGGGTCACGGCGCGCGGCTTGGGGTAGTGGATGTCCTGACGCTTGAGGGCGATCTCGCGGATCGACTCCGGGGTCAGCTTGCCGTTTTCAGTGCGGGCGACGAGCAGCTTGGAGCCGTTGGAGAAGAACTCCGGCGCGCCGCATTCGTCGGTTTCGACATGGGCCGTTTCCGAGCAAATCACGCTATGGTAGCTCTGGCACAAGGACGACAGCGCCAGTGAGTTGGCGGCAGTGCCGTTGAAGGCGAAGAACACTTCGCAGTCGGTTTCAAACAGATTGCGGAAACCGTCGGCGGCGCGGTGGGTCCATTCATCATCGCCATAGGCGCGTTGATGGCCCTGGTTGGCTTGTTCCATGGCGGCCCAGGCTTCCGGGCAGATGCCGGAGTAGTTGTCACTGGCGAATTGTTGGCTCTTGTCGGTCATGGCCCATTCCTGTGGTCGATGTTGGTGCGCACTGTAACCAAGATTGTCGCGGGTGCGCACGCTCTGTAAATGCAAAGTCACTGGGGAATTATGCACGGGACTGAAACGATGCCTGTCGGACGTGTCCGCGATGGCGCTTTGGATTTGCTCAAGTGGTTGGCGCTGCTGTGCATGGTGCTGGATCACCTGCGCTATGTCGGCTTGAGCCTGGACGGCCTGTACGTGCCGGGGCGCCTGGCGTTCCCGTGGTTTTGCCTGGCGATTGCAGCGAACCTGCATCGCACCCGGCATGCACCGGTGACCGGCCATTGGCGTTACCTGGCATGGCTGCTGCTGTTCAGTGTGATCAGCGAAGTGCCGTATCGGTTGTTTATCGAGGATGCCGATACGTTGAACGTTCTACCCACGTTGGCGCTGGGGTTGCTGGTTGCCCGAGGATTGCAGCAGAAGGCGGTGGTTGATCGAGGATTGGCGCTGATCGCCGTCACGATAGCGGCTTTGTTTTCATCCCACTTAATGTTCGGTTTCTTTGGTGTATTGCTGCCATTGGCGATGCTGCTGGTGTTTCGCCGGCCTTGGTATTTCAGTGTGTTGCCGGGATTGGTCTGCGTGGCCGCCAATCAGTGGCAAATCCTGCTCAACAGCGGCACGCTGGTGGCGCTGCTGGGATTGGCTGCATGCCTGATTGCGCCATTGGCCGGATTGGTCTTATTACGACATGCCACAAGCATCTCACCACCCGCCATGCGCCGCTGGGCGTACAGCCTCTATCCCCTGCATTTCTTCCTGCTGCTACTCGTCCGCCAGACTATCGCCTAACCCCCTCCCACATTTGTTGTGTGTTGTTCCGGCAATGTCGTAAACGCACCTTTGCGTGGCGTGCGTAGGCATTTGATCTACCAGCGCCAGCCCTACCATCGCATCAAAGGGCCCTGCGAGGGCCTCAACAATACGAAAGGCTGGGAGAGACGCGATGTTCAGCAAGAAAGACCAGATCCAGGGTTATGACGATGCACTGCTGGCGGCGATGAATGCCGAGGAGCAGCGTCAGGAAGATCATATCGAGCTGATCGCGTCGGAGAACTACACCAGCAAGCGCGTGATGGAAGCTCAAGGCAGCGGCCTCACTAACAAATACGCCGAAGGTTACCCGGGCAAGCGCTACTACGGCGGCTGCGAGCACGTGGACAAGGTTGAAGCCCTGGCCATCGAACGCGCCAAGCAGCTGTTCGGCGCCGATTACGCCAACGTGCAGCCACACTCCGGTTCGTCCGCCAACAGCGCCGTGTACCTGGCGCTGATCAATGCCGGCGACACCATCCTGGGCATGAGCCTGGCCCATGGCGGTCACTTGACCCACGGCGCCAAAGTGTCGTCCTCGGGCAAGCTGTACAACGCGGTGCAGTACGGCATCAACACCGACACTGGCCTGATCGACTACGACGAAGTCGAGCGCCTGGCTGTCGAGTGCCAGCCGAAAATGATCGTGGCTGGTTTCTCGGCCTACTCCAAGACCCTGGATTTCCCGCGCTTCCGTGCCATTGCTGACAAAGTCGGCGCGCTGCTGTTCGTCGACATGGCCCACGTCGCCGGCCTGGTCGCCGCTGGCCTGTACCCGAACCCGCTGCCGTACGCCGACGTGGTCACCACCACCACTCACAAGACCCTGCGCGGTCCACGTGGCGGCTTGATCCTGGCCAAGGCCAATGAAGCCATCGAGAAGAAGCTCAACGCCGCCGTATTCCCTGGTGCCCAGGGTGGCCCGCTGATGCACGTGATCGCCGGCAAGGCCGTGTGCTTCAAGGAAGCGGCTGAGCCTGGCTTCAAGGCCTACCAGCAACAAGTGATCGACAACGCCCAGGCCATGGCCGGCGTGTTTATCAAACGCGGCTACGATGTAGTGTCCGGCGGCACCGATAACCACCTGTTCCTGGTCAGCCTGATCCGTCAGGGCCTCACCGGCAAAGACGCAGACGCCGCTCTCGGTCGCGCCCACATCACCGTCAACAAGAACGCCGTGCCGAATGACCCACAGTCGCCATTTGTGACCTCGGGCCTGCGCATCGGCACCCCGGCGGTGACCACGCGTGGTTTCAAAGTGGCGCAGTGTGTCGAGTTGGCTGGCTGGATCTGCGACATCCTCGACAACCTCGGCGACGCCGATGTCGAGGCCAACGTGGCCAAGCACGTGTCTGCCCTGTGCGCTGATTTCCCGGTTTATCGCTGAGCGCGGTTTTGGAGTAATGACTATGCAACGCTACTCGGGCTTCGGCCTCTTCAAGCACTCCCTCAGCCATCACGAAAACTGGCAGAAGATGTGGCGCACGCCGACCCCGAAAAAGGTCTACGACGTGGTCATCGTCGGCGGTGGCGGGCATGGTCTGGCGACCGCGTACTACCTGGCCAAGGAACACGGCATCACCAATGTGGCCGTGGTCGAGAAAGGCTGGCTGGGCGGCGGTAACACCGCGCGCAACACCACCATCGTACGTTCCAACTACCTGTGGGACGAGTCGGCGCACCTGTACGAACACGCGATGAAACTGTGGGAAGGCCTGTCCCAGGACCTGAACTACAACGTGATGTTCTCCCAGCGTGGCGTGTACAACCTGTGCCACACCCTGCAAGACATCCGTGATTCCGAGCGTCGCGTCAGCGCCAACCGCCTCAACGGCGTGGACGGTGAACTGCTCAACGCCAAACAAGTAGCCGACGAGATTCCGTACCTCGACTGCTCGAAAAACACCCGCTACCCGGTACTCGGCGCCACCGTGCAAAGGCGCGGCGGCGTGGCCCGTCACGATGCCGTGGCCTGGGGCTTTGCCCGCGCCGCTGACGCACTCGGCGTGGACTTGATCCAGCAGACCGAAGTGATCGGCTTCCGCAAGGAAAACGGCGTGTGTATCGGCGTGGAAACCAACAAAGGCTTTATCGGCGCCAAGCGCGTCGGTGTGGTGACGGCGGGTAACTCCGGTCATATGGCGTCGCTCGCGGGCTTTCGCCTGCCGATCGAATCCCACCCGCTGCAAGCGTTGGTGTCGGAGCCGATCAAGCCGATCATCGACAGCGTGATCATGTCCAACGCAGTGCACGGCTACATCAGCCAGTCCGACAAGGGCGACCTGGTGATCGGCGCCGGTATCGACGGCTACAACGGCTACGGCCAGCGTGGTTCGTACCCGGTGATCGAACACACCATCCAGGCCATCGTCGAGATGTTCCCGGTGCTGTCGCGGGTGCGCATGAACCGTCAGTGGGGCGGCATCGTCGACACCACGCCGGACGCTTGCCCGATCATCTCCAAGACGCCGGTACCGAACATGTTCTTCAACTGCGGTTGGGGCACCGGTGGTTTCAAGGCCACGCCTGGCTCAGGCAACGTATTTGCCGCGAGCCTCGCCAAGGGTGAAATGCACCCGCTGGCCGCACCTTTCTCCATCGACCGTTTCCATAACGGTGCGTTGATCGACGAACACGGCGCTGCGGCTGTCGCCCACTAACAGGAGAAATTTCCTATGTTGCATATCTTCTGTCCTCACTGTGGCGAACTGCGCTCCGAAGAGGAATTCCACGCCTCCGGCCAAGCGCACATCCCGCGCCCGCTGGACCCGAATGCCTGCACCGATGCGGAGTGGGGCGACTACATGTTCTTCCGCGATAACCCCCGTGGCCTGCACCACGAGCTGTGGATCCATGCCGCCGGTTGCCGTCAGTACTTCAACGCCACCCGCGACACCGTCACCTACGAAATTCTTGAAACCTACAAGATCGGTGAGAAGCCACAATTCACCGCCAAGGCCTCTGGAGAGAAGGTATGAGCCAGATCAATCGCCTGTCCAACGGTGGCCGGATCGACCGTAATAAAGTCCTGACGTTTACCTTTAACGGCCAGAGCTACAAAGGCTTTGAAGGCGACACCCTGGCCGCAGCCCTGCTGGCCAATGGCGTCGACATCATCGGCCGCAGCTTCAAATACTCGCGTCCTCGCGGCATCTTTGCTGCGGGCGCTGAAGAGCCAAACGCGGTGCTGCAGATCGGCGCCACCGAAGCCACGCAAATTCCCAACGTGCGCGCCACGCAACAGGCGTTGTACCAGGGCCTGGTCGCCACCAGCACCAACGGCTGGCCGAACGTCAACAATGACGTGATGGGCATTCTCGGCAAGGTTGGCGGCAAGCTGATGCCGCCGGGTTTCTACTACAAAACCTTCATGTACCCGCAATCGTTCTGGATGACCTACGAGAAGTACATCCGTAAGGCAGCAGGCCTTGGCCGCTCGCCAACCGAGAACGACCCGGACACCTACGACAACTTCAACCGTCACTGCGACGTGCTGATCGTGGGCGCAGGCCCTGCCGGCCTGGCGGCTGCACTGGCGGCTGCGCGCAGCGGTGCCCGCGTGATCATCGCCGATGAGCAGGAAGAGTTCGGCGGGTCCTTGCTGGACTCGCGTGAAAGCCTCGACGGCAAGCCAGCCGCTGAATGGGTTGCCAGCGTCATCGCCGAATTGAAAGCCCTGCCGGACGTGGTGCTGCTGCCCCGCGCCACCGTCAACGGCTACCACGACCATAACTTCCTGACCATTCACGAACGACTCACCGATCACCTCGGTGACCGTGCGCCGATCGGCGTGGTGCGTCAGCGCATCCACCGTGTGCGCGCCAAGCGTGTCGTGCTGGCGACTGGCGCGTGCGAACGTCCGCTGGTGTACGGCAACAACGACGTGCCGGGCAACATGCTGGCCGGTGCGGTCTCGACTTACGTGCGTCGCTACGGCGTGGCGCCGGGCAAGAAACTGGTGCTGTCGACCAACAACGACCACGCCTACCGCGTCGCGCTGGACTGGCTCGACGCCGGCCTGCAAGTGGTTGCCGTGGCTGATGTGCGCCACAACCCACGTGGCGCGCTGGTGGAAGAAGCCCGCGCCAAAGGCATTCGTATCCTCACCGGCAGCGCTGTGGTCGAAGCCCGTGGCACCAAGCGCGTGACCGCTGCACGGATTGCCGCGATTGACGTCAAGGCACATAAAGTCAGCAGCCCTGGCGAGTGGCTGGACTGCGACCTGGTGGCCAGTTCCGGGGGCTACAGCCCGGTGGTTCACTTGGCCTCGCACCTGGGCGGCAAGCCGACCTGGCGTGAAGACATCCTCGGTTTTGTTCCGGGCGAAGCACCGCAGAAACGTGTGTGTGTCGGTGGCATCAACGGCGTCTACGGCCTCGGTGATTCCCTGGCGGACGGTTTTGAAGGCGGCGTTCGCGCGGCCAGCGAAGCCGGTTTCGCTCCGGTGGAAGGCACGCTGCCAAAAGCCCTGAGCCGTCTGGAAGAGCCAACCCTGGCGATCTACCAAGTGCCGCACGACAAACCTACCGCACGGGCGCCGAAGCAATTCGTCGACCTGCAAAACGACGTCACCGCGGCCGCCATCGAACTGGCCACCCGCGAAGGTTTCGAGTCGGTCGAGCACGTCAAACGCTACACCGCGCTGGGCTTCGGCACCGACCAGGGCAAGCTGGGTAACGTCAACGGCCTGGCCATCGCCGCCCGCTCGCTGAACGTGACCATCCCGCAGATGGGCACCACCATGTTCCGTCCCAACTACACGCCGGTGACTTTCGGCGCGGTGGCGGGCCGTCACTGTGGGCACATCTTTGAACCGGTGCGTTACACCGCGCTGCAAGCCTGGCACGTGAAAAACGGCGCTGAGTTTGAAGACGTCGGCCAGTGGAAACGCCCATGGTACTTCCCGCGTAACGGTGAAGACCTGCACGCCGCCGTCAAACGCGAATGCCTGGCCGTGCGCGACAGCGTCGGCCTGCTCGATGCGTCGACCCTCGGCAAGATCGACATTCAAGGCCCGGATGCCCGCGAGTTCCTCAACCGCATCTACAGCAACGCCTGGACCAAGCTCGACGTGGGCAAGGCGCGCTACGGCTTGATGTGCAAGGAAGACGGCATGGTCTTCGACGACGGCGTCACCGCCTGCATCGCCGACAACCACTTCCTGATGACCACCACCACCGGCGGCGCGGCTCGCGTTCTTCAGTGGCTGGAAATCTACCAACAGACCGAATGGCCGGACCTCAAGGTGTACTTCACGTCGGTCACCGACCACTGGGCAACCATGACCCTGTCCGGCCCCAACAGCCGCAAGCTGCTGAGCGAAGTGACCGACATCGACCTGGACAAGGACGGCTTCCCGTTCATGACCTGGAAAGAAGGCCTGGTGGGCGGTGTTCCAGCGCGGGTGTTCCGTATCTCGTTCACCGGTGAGCTGTCGTACGAAGTCAACGTGCAAGCCGACTACGCCATGGGCGTGCTGGAAAAAATCGTCGAGGCCGGCAAAAAGTACAACCTGACCCCGTACGGCACCGAAACCATGCACGTCCTGCGGGCCGAGAAGGGCTTCATCATCGTCGGCCAGGACACCGACGGCTCGATGACCCCGGACGACCTGAACATGGGCTGGTGCGTTGGCCGCACCAAACCGTTCTCGTGGATCGGCTGGCGCGGCATGAACCGTGAAGACTGCGTGCGCGAAGAGCGTAAGCAACTGGTGGGCTTGAAGCCGATCGACCCGACCGTGTGGCTGCCGGAAGGCGCGCAGTTGGTGTTCGATCCGAAGCAGACGATCCCGATGAAGATGGTCGGCCACGTCACCTCAAGTTATGCACACAACTCCCTGGGTTATTCGTTTGCCATGGGCGTGGTGAAGGGCGGCTTGAAGCGCATCGGTGAGCGGGTGTTCTCACCGCAGGCGGATGGCAGTGTGATCGAGGCGGAGATTGTGTCTTCGGTGTTCTTTGACCCTAAGGGTGATCGGCAGAACATCTGATAGACCGAGTTGCCTGCATCGGGGGCAAGCCCCCTCCCACATTTTGAAATGCATTCCCCTGTGGGAGGGGGCTTGCCCCCGATGAGGCCATCAGCCTCACAACAGAATTCAGAACAGGTGCTTTATGACAGCAGCCAATGTCTACCAACAACGCCCCACCAACGGCGCCAAGGCCGAATCCTCGCTGCACCACGCCGACCTCGCCAGCCTGGTCGGCAAGGGCCGCAAGAACGCCGGCGTGACCGTGCGTGAAAAGAAGCTCCTCGGTCACCTGACCATTCGTGGCGACGGCCATGACGCGGCCTTCGCCGCCGGCGTGCACAAGGCCCTGGGCATCGAACTGCCCGGCGGCCTGCAAGTCATCATCAAAGGTGAAACCAGCCTGCAATGGCTCGGCCCGGATGAGTGGTTGCTGATCGTGCCGAGCGGTGAAGAATTCGCCGCCGAGCAAAACCTGCGTGCTGCGCTGGGCGATTTGCATATCCAGATCGTCAACGTCAGCGGCGGCCAGCAGATTCTTGAGCTGAGCGGCCCGAACGTGCGCGACGTGCTGATGAAGTCCACCAGCTACGACGTGCATCCCAACAACTTCCCGGTGGGCAAGGCAGTGGGCACGGTGTTCGCCAAGTCGCAACTGGTGATCCGCCACACGGCTGAAGACACTTGGGAACTGCTGATCCGTCGCAGTTTCTCGGATTACTGGTGGCTGTGGCTGCAGGACGCCTCTGCCGAATTCGGCCTGAGTGTTCAAGCCTGAGGAATGACCCATGAGCCGCGCCCCTGATACATGGATTTTGACTGCCGACTGCCCCAGCGTGCTCGGCACGGTGGACGCGGTCACCCGCTACCTGTTCGAGCAGGGTTGCTACGTCACCGAGCACCATTCGTTCGATGATCGCCTCTCGGGCCGGTTTTTTATTCGAGTGGAATTCCGCCAGCCCGACGGCTTCGACGAGCAGGGTTTCCGCGATGGCCTGGCCACTCGCGGTGAAGCCTTTGGCATGATCTTCGAGCTGACGGCGCCGAACTACCGGCCAAAAGTGGTGATCATGGTCTCCAAGGCCGATCACTGCCTCAACGACCTGTTGTACCGCCAGCGCATCGGCCAACTGTCGATGGACGTGGTCGCGGTGGTGTCCAACCACCCCGATCTGAAACCTTTGGCCGACTGGCATCAGATTCCCTACTACCATTTCCCCCTCGACCCCAACGACAAACCGTCCCAGGAGCGTCAAGTGTGGCAAGTGGTGGAAGATACCGGCGCCGAACTGGTGATCCTTGCGCGCTACATGCAAGTGCTGTCGCCGGAGCTGTGCCGCAAGCTGGATGGCAAGGCCATCAATATTCACCACTCGTTGTTGCCGGGGTTCAAGGGCGCCAAGCCTTACCACCAGGCGTACAACAAGGGCGTGAAACTGGTGGGCGCCACGGCGCATTACATCAATAACGATCTGGACGAAGGCCCAATCATCGCCCAAGGCGTGGAAGTGGTGGATCACAGCCACTATCCCGAGGATTTGATTGCCAAGGGGCGGGACATCGAAGGGCTGACATTGGCGCGGGCAGTGGGGTATCACATTGAGCGGCGGGTGTTCTTGAATGCCAATAGAACTGTGGTGCTCTGACTGACGCCATCGGGAGCAAGCCCCCTCCCACCTTTTGAATTGTGAATACCTTCAAATGTGGGAGGGGGCTTGCCCCGATGAGGCCCAACAAACAACACAAGAAACAGCATCTGTACCCGAGCATTTAACGCGCTGCCCCCAAGGGCAACGTAGTTCCATAAAAACAACAGCGAGGTGAAAGCATGTCTGGTAATCGTGGTGTCGTGTATCTCGGCAACGGCAAGGTCGAAGTACAGAAAATCGACTATCCCAAAATGCAGGACCCCCGTGGCAGGAAGATTGAGCACGGCGTCATCCTGCGCGTGGTTTCCACCAACATCTGCGGCTCCGACCAACACATGGTGCGCGGCCGCACCACTGCCCAGACCGGCCTGGTGCTCGGTCACGAGATCACTGGCGAAGTGATCGAAATGGGCAAAGGCGTCGAAAACCTGAAAATCGGCGACCTGGTCTCGGTACCGTTCAACGTCGCCTGCGGCCTGTGCCGCTCCTGCAAGGAACAACACACCGGCGTGTGCCTGAGCGTCAACCCGGCCCGTCCGGGCGGTGCCTACGGCTACGTCGACATGGGTGACTGGACCGGTGGTCAAGCCGAATACGTGCTGGTGCCGTACGCCGACTTCAACCTGCTGAAACTGCCGGACCGCGACAAGGCCATGGAAAAAATCCGCGACCTGACGTGCCTTTCCGACATTTTGCCGACCGGCTATCACGGCGCCGTGACCGCTGGCGTTGGCCCGGGCAGCTCCGTCTACATCGCCGGTGCCGGTCCCGTGGGCCTTGCGGCTGCCGCTTCCGCACGCTTGCTCGGTGCGGCCGTGGTGATCATCGGCGACGTCAACCCGATCCGTCTTGCCCACGCCAAGGCGCAGGGTTTTGAAATTGCCGACCTGTCCACCGACACACCGCTGCACGAGCAGATTGCCGCGCTGCTCGGCGAGCCCGAAGTGGACTGCGCCGTCGATGCCGTAGGCTTCGAAGCACGCGGCCACGGCCACGACGGCGTCAAGGCCGAAGCCCCGGCCACCGTACTCAACTCGCTGATGGGCGTGGTGCGTGTAGCGGGCAAGATCGGTATCCCTGGCCTCTACGTCACTGAAGATCCAGGCGCCGTCGACGCCGCCGCCAAAATGGGCAGCCTGAGCATTCGTTTTGGCCTGGGCTGGGCCAAGTCCCACAGCTTCCACACGGGTCAGACGCCGGTGATGAAGTACAACCGCCAGTTGATGCAGGCGATCATGTGGGACCGGATCAACATCGCCGAGATCGTTGGCGTGCAGGTGATCAGCCTGGATGACGCGCCGCGTGGGTACGGCGAGTTCGATGCGGGTGTGCCGAAGAAGTTTGTGATTGATCCGCATAAGTTGTTTAGTGCGGCGTAAACGATAGATAAGGGCGACCCTCGGGTCGCCCTTGTTTTATACGATTTCAATCCACTATAAGCATCCCAGTGATGGCGATGCCTATAAGGGCGAGGCAAGTAACGAGTGTTGGTATGACCATCCAATACTTGAGGCGAGGTGGTATTTTCTCAACGTCCTCAACAAGTACCATCCCCCTCCATTGAAATATTTTGGGGATGAGAATAACGGTTGCCATAGCGAATACGCGTTGGGGTCTTCCTTCAAAATGCGCATGACGAAAGGTGTGCCTGCATCCGACTATAAAAGTGCTGTATTTCATATAGCGCTCAGCGGCATCAAGTTTTTTGTACATGGCAGAAAATATGATCGGGAAGCTCAATAACAAAAGGGCGAATGAGCCCACCGCAAAGTATTCTTGGTTCATTCAATTCTCCACAGCCTGATAGAGAATGTTACCCACCCATTCTCCACCCGTGCCTCCGAGCGTGCCAAACGCGAGTCCGCCCGCAGTACCGCCGACGATGGCGCAAACCAAAGCTCCGGCGCCAGCCGTTGGTATGCCAAAAACAATCGCGCAGGCGGCGATACCGACAAGAGGTCCAAGTGTTCCACCCGCAGATGCGCCGCCAACACTGCCCACCAACTTTGAGCCTTCAACATATTTCGCCCGTGTACATTCTTGCTCACGCCCGGTGGAACACGCCTCCGCTATCTCCATCGCCGTCGACCCCACATCCATCGCAAGACCAATATAAGTGCCTTTCTTCAATATCTGCGACGCCCTGGCTACCCGCTTGATCGTCTCCTCGTACCCGCGAATCTCCCCGTAGTGCCAATAACTCTTACTGGAAATTCCCAGCATTTTTTAATCGAACCTTCGTTTTTCAAGCCCGTCCCCAACCGTGCCAATCCTGAAAGTTGACCATCCAGCTTCGCAAACAAAGCCCTGCGCTTAGCCAGAAATTCATTTCTCGCACTCACGGTACCGCTCCTCAGGTACTGCTTATGCAACTCATCGATTTCCTTGAGCGTCTGCTCGACGTGCGTCAGGTGCTTGCTCCAAGCACTGCTCACGCTACCGATGCCCAAAGACGCATGGGACATGATGGCCTGTAACTGATCGTAGTTTTTGATCAGGAATTGATCAGTGGCGGAGTGTGCCAACAAAGCATGTTTGATGTTAGCGGCTGATTGCATCAAGCGAGCTTCTTCAGCGGTACAAGCAGCGGTTCGGCTGTCCCCGATAATGACCAATTGCCCAGGCAGCACGACGGTGTTGCGAATGTGCTGGTTGAGGATGTCGAACTTGGTTTGGGTATTGGGGTTGAGCGAGAGGCTCAGTTTGAGCAACGGATAAGGCTGCGGCCGTTCATTGATAAATGCATAGGCTCCCTGCATAACGTGCACCTCCAGGACTGTGGCGCACGACTATATGAAGATGCCAAAGCGGGTGTAAGAAGCTGGCCGAGATGTTGGGAGTGTTTCGGAAATGGACTACGAAGAATTAGGCTTGCACCTACCTTTTGTGGAGATCAGGCTTTTATTAACAGCCAACTGATAAACATCGTCAGGGCTGATAGATGGGTAATAAGTGAGGGTATAACCATCCAGTATCTGAGGCGTCTCGGGATCTTTTCAACATCCTCCGTGAGTATCAGGTTTCTCCACTGAAAAAGTTTTGGCAGAAGAATAACCGTGGCCACGACATAGAGGCGCACGTGTCTACCCTCAAAGGGCAAACGGCGCAGAGTAAGTCGATTCCCCACGATGTATGCGCTGTATCGCAGATAGTGTTCTGCTGCATCGAGCTTATCGAACATGACATAAAAGTTGAGCGGGAGGCTGAGTAGCATGATGGCTCCTGACAACATGCCAATAGATACGGGGTCCATTCAGTCTCCCCAGGTTTTGTAGAGAAAGGTGCCCGCTTCTTTATCTACGTCGCTCGCGGCGGAGCCTAGGGCAAACCCTCCTGCAGCGCCTCCTACGATTGCGCAGGCCAGCGCCCCGGCGCCGGCTGTAGGTATGCCAAAAACAAGCATGCAGGCACCGATCCCGATAGCCGCGCCAATGTTACCTCCTGCGTATGCACCGCCAACGGCAAACACCAATTTGCCTCCTTCAACATACTTCGCTTGCGTACATTCTTGCTCGCGCCCGGTGGAGCAAGCCTCCGCTATCTCCAGCGTAGTCGCTCCAATATCCAGGGCGATCCCGATATAAGTGCCTTTTTTCAACATCTCCGAGGCCCTGGCTACCCGCTTGATCGTCTCCTCGTACCCGCGAATCTCCCCGTAGTGCCAATAACTCTTACTGGAAATTCCCAGCATTTTTTTAATCGAACCTTCGTTTTTCAAGCCCGTCCCCAACCGTGCCAATCCTGAAAGTTGACCATCCAGCTTCGCAAACAAAGCCCTGCGCTTAACCAGAAATTCATTTCTCGCATTCACGGTACCGCTCCTCAGGAACTGCTTATGCAACTCATCGATTTCCTTGAGCGTCTGCTCGACGTGCGTCAGGTGCTTGCTCCAAGCACTGCTCACGCTGCCGATGCCCAAAGACGCATGGGACATGATGGCCTGCAACTGATCGTAGTTTTTGATCAGAAATTGATCAGTGGCGGAGTGAGCCAATAAAGCATGTTTGATGTTAGCGGCTGATTGCATCAAGCGAGCTTCTTCAGCGGTACAAGCGGCGGTTCGGCTGTCCCCGATAATGACTAATTGCCCAGGCAGCACGACGGTGTTGCGAATGTGCTGGTTGAGGATGTCGAACTTGGTTTGGGTATTGGGGTTGAGCGAGAGGCTCAGTTTGAGTAACGGATAAGGCTGCGGCCGTTCATTGATAAATGCATAGGCTCCCTGCATAACGTGTACCTCCAGGACTGTGGCGCACGACTATAAGAAGGCGCTACAAGCGAGGTAAGACGCATGCAGGGGCGGTTTTAACGTTTCGGAAATGGACTACTTAAGTCCAGGCGCATGCCTACGATCCCATCAGCTGATGAAGATCAAATGTGGGAGGGAGCTTGCTCCCGATGACGGTGGGTCAGCACACATAGGCTGCCTGACACTCCGCCATCGGGGGCAAGCCCCCTCCCACACGGGTTTTACGCTATCAGCGAATAGCCAGTGCGCCCTGGTACACCGTCGGGCCTGTCGGTTGCTTACTCAGCGAACCGCCTTTGGTTTCCGCACTCACCATCAATTCCACCGGCTGGCTGATGCTCGCCTGCTGGCGCGGGTTCAAGCCGATGATGCCTTGGCCATCCTCCGGCAACAGCCCCAGCGAAACCGGCTGGCCACCTTCGGGCATGGCCCACAGCTCCAGGCTTTGGTCGGGTGCCGGGGCAGTGGCGGCGATGGGTTCGACTTCGAGGTAATCCTTATGCGCCCTGATTTGCGCAGCCGGTTGCTGGGTGGTGGTCACCAGGGTGGCGGCGGATTGGACGTTGTCTTGAGTGTAGAGTGCGCCGCCGAGGCCGCTGAGGAGGGCCACGCAGACGCCGATAAGCAGGCGGGGGCGGTTCCAGAATGGGGGCTTCTGTTCAATCACTGTGGGACGTGTCGCGCTCATTGAGATTTTCCTGACAGGGCTTTCACACTTGTCATTGACCCCGATGGGCGCGATGGGTTCCTGGCCCCGGTTCAGCTCACAGTGATGCCAATTGGCCTTGATACAGCACCGGCCCGGTTGGTTGACCGGTCGGCGAGCCACCCCGAGGCTCCAGGCTCACGGCCAGGGTCAGCGGCGCTGTCAGCAGCGCTTGCTGTTCCTTGCTCAACTGGATTCGACCCTTGCCGGCAGCCGGTACCAGCCCCAGTGAGATGGGTTTGCCACCGGGCGGGATGACCCACAGCTCCAGGTCTCGCGTCGGCTCTACCGCAGCCAAGGCCAGCGGTTCGATTTGCAGGTGGTCGCTAAACGCCTGGATGTGCAGCGCCGGTTGCTGGTCGGCGGCGACCAGCGTGGCGTTGTATTCCACGGATGTGTCGCGCTGGTAAAGCAGGCCGACCAGCACCGCGAGCACGACCCCAAAGGCTGCCGCCAACAGGCGCAGGTTCATCCAGAACGGTTTCTGCGCCGGCACATGCAGCACTTGCGGCTCGATCCGCGCGTTGATGGCTGCCCATACATGCTCAGGCACCGGCCGCTCGGGCAGGCCGCCGGTCAGGCTGGCAAGCGTTTGCTGCCAATGACCCAGTTCGACGCGCAATGCGGCATCGTCCAGCAAGAGGGCATCAAAACGCCGACGGGCGGTGGCGGGCATCAGGCCGATGGCGTAGTCGGCGGCCAGGGCGCGGCGCAGGGCTGTGGTTTGGTAGTTCATGATTCGAGGCACCTGCGCAGGCGTTCCATGCCGCGGCGAATCCAGGATTTGACCGAGCCCAGCGGCGCGGCCAAGTGTTCGGCCAACTCCGAGCACGACAGGCCCTGGAAGTACGCCGCCGTGATCGATTGACGCTGCATGCCGTCGAGGGTGTCGAGGCAGCGGTTGAGGGCGCGGGCGTCGCGTTCGCTGTCGAGCAGGTCGTGGGCGCTGGGGCTTTCGTCGAGCAAGGCGTCTTCTTGACCGTCGGCCAGGGGCTGTTCGCGGCGTTTACGCAGTTGGTCGATGGCCAGGTTGCGGGTGATGTTGATCATCCAGGTCATCGGCGCAGCCAAGTGGGCTTCGTAACGCGAGGCGTTGTACCAGATGCGTATGAAGGCTTCCTGCAGCACCTCTTCAGCCAGGTCCTGGCGGCCCATGAAGCGCATGGCCACGCCGTGCAGACGTGGCGATACAGTGCGATAGAGCGTTTCGAACGCTTGGCGATTGCCCAAGGCGCATTGGGCCAGCAGGGGCCGCAACGGGTCAGCATCGGTGAGGGTAATAGGGCTTCTCCAGGCTCTCTTTCGAGGGCGACGGGACTGCGCACGGTAGGCAGAGGTTAGTCCAGCTTGGGCATTCATTCCATCCTGCTCCGGGCGGGGTATGAAGCCTATACGTAGGGTAGGGCGATTCGGATGCGGGCATGGGAACAATCCTCCGGAATACCCAGTCAAACGCCTGCTTTCGCACCTATATCCAGAGGTTGTTTCAATGAAGATTTCACGCGGTTTCGCCCTTTCCTGTCTGATGACCCTGGCGGCAACCCCGGTGTTTGCCGCAGGCTTCAGCCTCGGCGACGCGGCCAATGCCATTTCCGGTATGCAGGGCGGCAGCAACAAAGCCGCTGCCGCCGCGCCGTCTTCCGAGACGGCCGGCCTGCTGAGCGCCCTGACCTCGCAACTCAATATCACCCCCGAACAAGCCGTTGGCGGTACTGGCGCCATGCTGGGCCTGGCCAAGAATAAACTGAGCGGCAACGATTACTCGCAGTTGGGCAGCAGCGTGCCTGGCCTGGATCAGCTATCGGGCAACAATGCCCTGGGCAGCCTCGGTGCCTTGAGCGGGATGCTCGGCCAGACCGGCGGCAGCAAGACCAGCGGCCTGGACGGCCTGCTGGGTAATGTGAAGAGCACCAACGACCTCAACACCGCGTTCAGCGCGCTGGGCATGGACAGTGGCATGATCGGTCAATTCGCCCCGGTGATCCTGCAGTACCTGGGCGGCCAGGGTGCCAGCAGTTCCGTGCTGGGCAAGCTGGCCGAGGCCTGGGGCACCGGCAGCTAAGTCGATTCCGCGCGCAGTTGCCCGATGCGCGCGTCCTTCTCCTTCCAGAGCTGGTTGACCCAGTTCTGGACGGTCTGGCGAAACGCCGGATCGTTCTCGTAATCCCCCTGCCACAACGCCGGGTCCAGCTCACGGGTACGGATATCAATGATCACCTTCGGCACTGCGCCGCTGATCAAGTCCCAGAACCCCGGAATCTTCTGCTGCGGATAGACCACCGTGACGTCGAGGATCGCGTCCAGTTGTTCACCCATCGCCGCCAGCACAAACGCCACGCCGCCCGCCTTGGGCTTGAGCAACCGCGTGAAGGGTGAACCCTGCTGCGTGCGCTTGGCCTCGGTGAACCGCGTACCTTCCAGGTAATTGACCACCGTCACCGGCTGGCGCTTGAACAGCTCGCAGGCCTCTTTGGTGATTTTAAGATCCTGCCCCGCCAGTTCCGGATGCTTGGCCAGGAATGCCTTGCTGTAGCGCTTCATGAACGGGTAATCCAGCGCCCACCAGGCGAGGCCCAGGAAGGGCACCCAGATCAATTCTTTTTTCAGGAAGAACTTGAAGAACGGCGTACGCCGGTTAAGCGCCTGGATTAGCGCCGGAATATCCACCCAGGATTGGTGGTTGCTGATGACCAGATACGAGGTGTCACTGCGCAAGTCGTCGCCGCCGCGAATGTCCCATTGGGTGGGGATGCAGCGTGCGAAGATCAGCTTGTCGATCTCGGCCCAGGTCTCGGCGATCCACATCACCGCCCACGACATGTAATCACGTGAGCGCCCCGGAGCCACCAGCTTGAGCAGGGCGAACACCAGCAAGGGGCCGATCAGGATCAGCGTATTGAGTAACAGCAGCAGGGTGACCAGACAGCCGGTGAGCAGGCGGCGCATAAGCAACTCTTAGGATCTTGTGGGCGGGCCATGATAAGAGAGCTGAGTCTAGAGGCCAAATCGCAAAACGCCTGACGAATGTTTCACAAGGCACCGGGTACGGTAGGAAGACTAACTAACAGTCACTTTTGCGGTCTAGAATCCGCCTACTTAATTCAAGGAAACCACCTACGTGAAATCTATCCTTGCCTTGCTTGCCCTCGTTGCGCTGCCCGTCATGGCCGCCGAGCCGACTCTTTACGGTCGCTACGAATACATCCAGTTGCCGGAGATCGGCGAAACCTTCAAGGCCAAGATGGACACCGGCGCGCTGACCGCCTCGCTGTCGGCCCGCGACATCGAAACCTTCACCCGTGATGGCGACGATTGGGTGCGCTTCCGCCTCGGCGGCAAGGACGCTTCCAACAAAGTCTACGAACACAAAGTCTCGCGCATCAGCAAGATCAAGAGCCGCGCCGACGAAGACGACGACAAGGACGAAGCCAGCGTGGCCAAGCGTCCGGTGATCGATCTGGAAATGTGCCTGGGCGACGTCAAGCGCACCGTCGAGGTCAACCTTACCGACCGCAGCAGCTTCAACTACCCGTTGCTGATCGGCGCCAAGGCCCTGCGTGAATTTGGCGCAGCGGTAAACCCGGCCCGTCGGTACACTGCCGACAAACCGGACTGCTGACAGACCCAAATGCCCCACATCCTGATTGTCGAAGACGAAGCGGCGATAGCCGACACGCTGATATTCGCCCTGCAAGGCGAGGGTTTCACCACCACCTGGCTGAGTCTCGGCCAGGAGGCGTTGGCCCATCAGCGCCAGAGCCCCGCCGACCTGATCATCCTCGACATCGGCCTGCCCGACATCAGCGGGTTTGAAACCTGCAAGCAATTGCGCCGTTTCACCGAAGTGCCGGTGATGTTCCTCAGCGCCCGCGATGGCGAAATCGACCGCGTGGTGGGGCTGGAAATCGGCGCTGACGATTATGTGGTCAAGCCGTTCAGCCCTCGGGAAGTGGCGGCGCGGGTCAAGGCGATCCTCAAGCGGGTCGGCCCTGGCGTTGCACCGCCAGTGTTCCAGGTGGATCTGGAACGCATGCAGATCCACTATCGCGGCCAGCCCCTGAACCTCACGCGCCATGAGTTCCGCCTGCTGCAAAGCCTGCTGGAGCAACCCGAGCGGGTGTTCAGCCGCGAGCAGTTGCTCGATGCGGTGGGTGTACCGGCGGATGCCGGCTACGAGCGCAATATCGACAGCCATATCAAAAGCCTGCGCAGCAAACTGCGTAGCGTGGCGGCGCAGGCCGAGCCGATCCAGACCCATCGCGGCCTGGGCTACAGCTACAGCCCGAGCAACAGCTGATGCGCCTGGGGCTGCGGATTTTCCTGGTGTACGCGCTGTTTATCGGCCTTACCGGTTACTTTGTGCTCAGCACCGTCATGAAGGAAATCCGCCCCGGCGTCCGCCAGTCCACCGAAGAAACCCTGGTGGACACCGCCAACCTGTTGGCCGAGATCCTGCGCGACGACGTGAAAAACCGCACCCTTGGCCAAAGCCACTGGCAGGAACTGCTCAAGGCCTACGGCAACCGCCAGCCGGGCGCGACCATCTGGGGCCTGCCGAAAAACCAAGTCAACCACCGCATCTACGTCACCGACGCCAAGGGCATCGTGTTGCTCGACTCCACGGGCCAGGCGGTGGGCCAGGACTACTCCAAATGGAACGATGTCTACCTCACCCTGCGCGGCGAATACGGCGCCCGTTCCACCCGCAGTGATGTGGATGACGCCACGTCATCGGTGATGCACGTGGGCGCGCCGATCCGCGACAACGGGCAGATCATCGGCGTGGTCACCGTGGCCAAACCCAATAGCTCATTGCAGCCTTACGTGGATCGCACCGAGCGGCGCCTGCTGTGGTACGGCGCCGGTTTGGTCATCCTGGGCCTGCTGCTGGGCGCGCTGTTGTCGTGGTGGTTGAGCGTCGCGCTACGGCGGCTGACGGCCTATGCCGAGGCGGTCAGTGAAGGGCGGCGCGCCGAGTTGCCTCACTACCGTGGCGGCGAGTTGAAGCAGTTATCCACCGCCGTGGAGCACATGCGCACGCAACTGGAGGGCAAGGCCTACGTCGAGCATTACGTGCACACCCTGACCCATGAATTGAAAAGCCCGCTGGCGGCGATTCGCGGTGCGGCGGAATTGTTGCAGGGCGACATGACCCGCGAGCAGCAGCAGCGTTTTGTCGGCAATATCGACAGCGAAAGCGCACGCCTGCAACAGTTGATCGAGCGCCTGCTGAACCTGGCGCAAGTGGAACAACGCCAGGGCCTGGAGGAGCAGGCAAGTATCGCGCTGGCGGCCTTGGTCGACGAAGTGCTCAAGGCCCAATGTGCACGGATCGAAAGCGCCGGCTTGCGAGTGGAGCAGACGATCGCGGCGGATGTGAAGGTGTTCGGCGAGCCCTTTCTGCTGCGCCAGGCGCTGGGCAATCTGCTGGAGAACGCGTTGGATTTCACACCGCCGGGCGGCCTGTTGAAATTCGCGGCGCAGACGCACCACAACGCAGTGCAGGTGAGCCTGTTCAACCAGGCTGCGCCGATTCCCGACTACGCCTTGCCGCGTCTGAGCGAACGCTTTTATTCGCTGCCACGCCCGGCCAGCGGACGAAAAAGCACGGGCCTGGGTCTGAACTTTGTCGAGGAAGTGATGAAGCTCCACGGTGGCGCATTGCAGATCGGTAACGTCCCCGGCGGCGTGCGCGTGGAACTGCATCTCCACACAGTCTCCACATTGCCCACATAAAACCCCCACACACGCGGCCCACTCTCCCTCCATCAAAACAGGGAGAGACCCATGAACCGCAGCCTGCTTTTCAAACTTGGCGCGATTGCGCTGCTGATTCTGCTGTTGCTGATTCCGTTGCTGATGATCAACGGCATCATCAGCGACCGCCAGCAACTGCGCGACGGCGTACTGATGGACATCGCCCGCAGCTCCAGCTACGCCCAGCGCCTCACCGGCCCGGTGATGGTGGTGCCGTATCGCAAAACCGTGCGCGAGTGGAAGCTCAATGAAAAACTCAACAAGCGCTACGAAGAAACCCGTGAAGTGCGTGGTCGTTTGTACTTCCTGCCGGAGCGTTTTGAGCTCGATGGCAAGGTGCAGACCGAACTGCGCGCACGGGGCATTTACCAGGCGCGACTGTTCCATGCCGACAACCGCATCAGCGGGCGTTTTGTGCTGCCGGAGCAGTGGGGCATTACCGAGAACTATGCCGATTACCGTTTTGAACCGGCGTTTCTGGCGGTGGGCATCAGCGATATTCGCGGCATCGAAAACGCACTGAAACTGGAACTGGGCAGCCAGCGCCTGGAGTTCTCGCCGGGCAGCCAGGTGGGCTGGCTGGGCGAGGGTGTACACGTCGAACTGCCGGCGCAGGACAACAAGAAACCGGCCGCCATGGACTTCGCCTTTGACCTGCGCCTGCAAGGCACCGAACAACTGCAAGTGGTGCCGGTGGGCAAGACCAGCCAGGTGTCGCTGGCCTCCAATTGGCCGCACCCGAGCTTTATCGGCAACTTCCTGCCGGCTCAGCGCGAGGTTACCGACCAAGGTTTTACCGCCAACTGGCAGACCTCGTTCTTCTCCACCAACCTTGAAGAAGCCCTGCGCGGTTGCCTGTCCGAAAACAGCTGCGAGGACTTCAACAGCCGCAGCTTCGGCGTGAACTTCATCGACCCGGTGGACCAGTACCTCAAGAGCGACCGTGCGATCAAATACGCACTGCTGTTTATCGCCCTGACCTTTGCCGGCTTCTTCCTGTTCGAAGTGCTCAAGAGCCTGGCGGTGCACCCGATTCAATACGCCTTGGTGGGCGTGGCGCTGGCGTTCTTCTACCTGCTGCTGTTGTCGCTGTCCGAGCACTTGGGCTTTGCCCTGGCGTACCTGATCTCGGCGAGTGCCTGTGTGATGTTGATCGGCTTTTATGTGTGCCACGTGCTGCGCAGCGTCGTCCATGGCCTGGGGTTTTCGGCGGGGTTGGCGGCGTTGTATGGCTTGTTGTACGGACTGTTGAGCGCCGAGGATTACGCGCTGCTGATGGGGTCGTTGTTGCTGTTCGGTCTGCTGGGTACGGTGATGGTGCTGACGCGTAAGCTGGACTGGTATGGCGTGGGCAAGCGCAAGGAGGTTGAGCCGTTGGTGTTTGATCTGGAGGCAGTGCAATGATCGGGTTGCGCGAGGATCAGCAAATGAAGGCAACATTGGTGTCACGGATTGACCGGCTATTTTTTGTGGCGAGCGAGCTTGCTCCCGCTGGGGTGCGAAGCGGCCCTCAAGAAGGGGACTGCTGCGCAGTCCAGCGGGAGCAAGCTCCCTCGCCACGAAACCTCACATGGGTGGTTGGGTCTGCTGCATCGACGGCCGCTGGCTGACCTCGGCGTACCACGCAGCTAGCTTGGGATTATCCAACCGCCACTGCATGTCCGGATGGCGAAAGTCCAGATAACCCAAGGCGCAGGCCACGCTGATGGCGGCGATGTCGAAGTGGCTGGTCAGTTCGGCAATCGCGTCCTGCTCCAATTCGGCAAGGGCGCGACGGATCTTGTTACGCTGCTCGTCGAGCCACGGAGTCCAGTGTTTTTCTACCGGGCGCAGGGTGGTTTCGTAGCGCACCAGCACGGCGGCATCCATGATGCCGTCGGCCATCGACGCCAGGGTCAGGCGGCGCCAGCGGGCCGAGCCATCACGGGGGATCAGCGGGTTGCCTACATGCTGGTGATCCAGGTAATCGAGGATCACCCGGCTGTCGTGTAATACCGTGCCGTCCGCCAGGCGCAGGGCCGGGATTTTGCCCACGGGGTTGCCTTGCACCACCTGAGCATCCGGGTTAACCGGGGTCGGCATGCACCCTTGCAGGGCGACGCGATCCTGCTGGCCGGTTTCGATCAGCAGCACGCGGACTTTACGCACGAAGGGTGAAGCCGGGTTATGAAACAAGGTCATGCTGGGAGCGGACATGGGCATTCCTCTGAATAGGCTGGGGCTAGCCTAGAGGGTTGCGCGGTGGCTGGCGAGGGGGATTGTGGGGGTTTTTATGGGTCTCATCGGGGCAAGCCCCCTCCCACACTTGAACGTGTTCACAAATCAGAATGTGGGAGGGGGCTTTCCCCCCGATAAGGCCCTCAGTCGCGCCGCTTGAACAACCCCCACGCACCTATGGCGGCAGGTATGCCCAGCCCGAGCCAACTCAACGAATCCCACAGCCCATCCCCCAGCAGCGCCGCAAACAACCCGGCGGCGCTGAGCAGGCCAATCCCCAGCGGAAGGCCAAACACCTTCCAGAAATTCGACTGACGCGGCTTCATGCCTTGCCTGCCTTGCGTCGCACGATCCACAGGTAAATCCCGCTGATCAGCACCACGATGGTCAACACATCCAGCACCGCCCACAGGATCTTCATCGGCATGCCGCCGTAATCACCGAAGTGCAGCGGCTGGGACATGCCCATGGCGTCCATGTACCACGGGCGTTCGGCGATGGCGGTGACGGCCAGGGTATTGGCGTCGATCAGCACCGGCGTGAGCAGGTGCGAGGTCAGGTGCGTACTGCCCTTCATGAACACCGCGTAATGGTGCTCGCTGGAAAAGCGCGTGCCGGGGAAGGCGATAAAGTCCGGCCGCATGCCAGGGGCGGCCTTGGCGGCGATGGTCAGCAGTTCCGTTGCAGGCGCACGCAGGGTCAGCGGCGGAGCGTTCTTGTAGGGTTCGATCAAGGCGTTGAGGCTGTCCTGGCGCCAGGCGGCGATGATCAGGTCGGCGCAGGCGCTGATCACGCCGGTCACGCCCACCACCAGCGCCCAGGTCAGGGTGACCACGCCAATCAGGTTGTGCAGGTCGAGCCAGCGCAGGCGTGTGGATTTGTCCTGGCGCACGGTGGCGAACTTCAAGCGACGCATGAACGGCAGGTACAACACCGTGCCGGAGATGATCGCCAGCACAAACAACACGCCCATGAACGCCAGCAGCAACTTGCCGGGCAACCCGGCGAACATATCCACATGCAGGCGCAGCAGGAACAGCGTGAAACCGCCATTGGCCGAGGGCATTTCCACCGCATCGCCAGTGCGCGCGTCGAGCATGAAGGTGTGGGACGAATTGGGCTCGGTGCCGGCGGTGGCGGCCATGATCGCGATCACGCCGTTCTGATCGTCCTCGTCCCAGGCCAGGTATTGCATGGCTTCGCCGGGTCGATGGGCCTCTGCTTTGGCGACAAGCTGCTCCAGGTTGAGCTGCGGCGTATCGGCAGGCATCTGTGCCAGCGTGGGCTCGTTGCCCAGCAGATGGTCGATCTCATGGTGAAACACCAGCGGCAGGCCAGTGAGGGCGAGCAGCAGGAGGAATACGGTGCAGATCAGGCTGGTCCAGGTGTGGAGGAAGGACCAGCGGCGGATGGTTTTGCTTTTCATCACGGCTCCAAAAGGCAAAAGGGCCGCGGTTCAGGCGGCCCTTCATCAGCGGTTTTTCACCGTCTTAGAATTTGTAGTTCACGCTGGCGACCACGTTACGCTGGTCACCGTAGTAGCAGTAGAAGCCGTCGCAGGTCGACAGGTAATCCTTGTTGAAGATGTTCTTGGCGTCGACTGCCACGGTCACACCTTTCATGGAGCTGTTTACGCGGCCCAGGTCGTAGTGCACCGAGGCGTCGTATACGGTGTAGGAGCCCACATGACCGAGGTCGGTGTTGGCGGCATTGCCGTAGGTGTCGCCGACGTAGCGCACGCCTGCACCCACACCGAATCCGTCCAGCATGCCGCTGCGCCAGGTGTAGTCGGCCCAGCCGGTGGCTTGGTTGCGAGGCAGCTGGTTCAGACGATTGCCTTTTTCTGCGGCAACACCTTCAGTGATTTCACTGTCGTTATAGGTATAGGAACCCACGAGCTTGAGGCTCTCGGTAACGTCGGCGCTGGCTTCCAATTCAAGTCCACGGACTCGTACCTCACCGACTTGGCGAGTGATGCTGCCTTCGGTGACCGAGGTGTTTTGTTGGGTCAGGTCGAACACCGCAGCGGTGAACAACGCTTTTGTGCCTGGCGGCTGGTATTTGACACCGGCTTCATATTGCTTGCCTTCGGTGGGCTTGAATGCCCCGGTGCTGCCCACTTGTGTACCCGAGCCGGCCTGGAATGATTCAGCGTAGGAGAGGTACGGGGTGATGCCGTTGTCGAAGACATAGCTCAGCGCTGCGTTACCGCTGAAATGCTTGTCACGCTGAGTATTGGTTGCGTCGTTGAGGTTATGGAACGTGGTGCCGGTATGGACCCAGTCTTCACGCCCGCCGAGCGTCAGGCGCCAGTTGTCGAGAGCCATTTGGTCTTGAAGATAGAGACCGGTCTGCTGGGTCTTCTGGTTGTAGTCGTACATGGTGAAGTAGGTGACTTTCGAGAAGTCCTGCCCATACACCGGACGGTTGAAGTTGATGGTCGGCACGCCCGCCGAGCCCCACAGCCAGCGCGCATCGCTGTCGGAGCGCTGGTGGTCGAGGCCCAGCAGCAGGGTGTGATTGATTGCACCGGTCTTGAAGTCAGCCTGGAAGTTGTTGTCGACGGCGAACTGGCCGATGTTTTCATCGACCTTGCCAGCTGAACGACTCACGTTGCCATCGGCATCAACCGCAACTTCAGGGCCATTCGGAAAGAACGCGCCACCGGCGGTAATGCCCTGGAAGGACAGGTCGTTCTTGGTGTAACGCAGGTTTTGATGGAACTGCCAGGTGTCGTTCAGGCGCGTCTCGAAGGCGTAACCCAGCGCGTAGTAAGTGCGGTCATAGAATTCCCAGTCCGGATCACCCAGGTTTTTGTGGTGGGAAATCTTGCCGGCCGGTGAACTCAACTTGGTGCCTTGCAATGGCAGGAACTGCCCGGTGATACCCGTATCGTCGCGGGTGAACTGGGTCAGTAGCGTGAGCCTGGTGTCGTCGTTGATATTCCACGTCAGGCTGGGTGCGACGTTGTAGCGCTTGTCCGGGATGTGATCGACAGCGGTGTTGCTGTCGCGCACCACACCGCTGACGCGGTAGAGGAACTGGCCTTCATCGTCGACCTTGCCGGTGCTGTCGAAGTTGATCTGTTTGTGGTTATTGCTGCCGGCTTGAACTTCAATTTCATTCGAGCTTTGTGCCTGAGGGCGGCGGCTGACCATGTCCAGCAAACCGCCAGGCGGAGTCTGCCCATAGACCGAAGAGGCCGGGCCCCGCAGGACGGCAATGCGCTCAAGATTCCACGTGTCGATTTTCGGCGTGGCGTAGTTGCCTTTAGGGAGTGGCAGGCCATCAAGGAATTGCGTCGGAACAAAACCGCGTACCAGCAGCCAGTCACTGCGCGAGTCGGAGCCATAGCCGCTGCTCTGCACGCCAGCGGTGTACCGCAGGGCATCGTTAAGGTTGAGAACGGAGCGGTCTTCCATTTGCTGACGAGTGATCACCGTGACCGAGCGAGGCAGTTCGGCGATAGGCGTATCGGTCTTGGTGCCAGCCGCTGTGCGGCTGGCGACGTAACCCTCCACCGGCCCCCAAGCGCTTTCGCTATCACCCTGCCCAATGATGCTGGTCTCTGGCAACGCCACAACCCCCTCGGGAATCGCCACCAAGGTAAACGTCCCAGCGCTGCTCTGCTCCAACTGCAACCCGGTGCCACGCAACGCTTCGCGCAGTGCGCCTTGCGCATCGAACTGGCCTTTGACCGGAGCCGAGGTCTTGCCCGCCGCCAGCGCCGGGTTGAGGGTCAGCGCGAGGCCGGCCTGGCTGGCGATCTGGTTCAGGGTCGTGGCCAGCGATGCGGCAGGCAGGTTGTAGGCACGCACGCTGGACGCCTGTTCGGCGGCGAACAGCGAGGTGCTGGCCAGCGGGGCGCTGAGGGCAATGGCCACGGCTAACAGGCTGGGGCGCAACAAGGTGTCTAGCGTGCGGGACATGGGCGGCTCCTGAATGGAAATATTTCTCAATTGCCTAGGTGCCGAACGAGAATCGAAAAGTGATAGGGCAGGGCGAAAATATTTTTGTGGGGTGTTTGAGGACCTCATCGGGGGCAAGCCCCGTCCCACGAAAATGTGGGAGGGGGCTTGCCCCCGATAGCGATCGCCCGGCGACCACAGCCCCTACGGCTTACCCTTGACCGTCACCCACCACGGCGTGTGCTGCTCGATCCGCACCGGCAGGGTCGGCAGCAGGGCGTTGAGCGCCAGCGTGGTGTCGTGCAGCGGGAAGCTGCCGGTGATGCGCAGGTCAGCCACGTTTTTGTCCACGCCCAGGTAGCCGGTGCGGTAGCGGCTGAGCTCATTCACCACGTCGCCCAGGCGGGCGTTGTCGACCACCAGCATGCCGCGGGTCCAGGCGTCGGTGGCAGGAGTGACGGCCAGCAGTGGGCCGAGGCCGTCACTGCGCATCAGCACTTGCTGGCCTTCCTTGAAAGTCTGTTCCTGGTGCAAGGCTTCCGGCTGCGCCGCGACTGCCGATTGCAAAACGCTCAATCGCGTGGCGCCTTCCTCGCGCTTGACGATAAACCGCGTGCCCAGCGCTCGCAGGCTGCCGTCGCGGGTTTGCACGTAGAACGGGCGCGCATCGTTGTGGCCGGTCTCGACGAGGATTTCGCCGTCCTGCAACACGATCAGCCGGCGTTTTTCATCAAAACGCACGTCGATGGCACTGTGGGTATTGAGGTTGATCCGGGTGCCGTCCGCCAGTTTCAGCGTGCGCTGTTCGCCGGTGGCGGTGCGCTGGTCGGCCAGCCAATAGTGGATCGGCACATAGCGCTCGCCGGCAAACAACGCCAGACCGCACACCAGCGCGATACTCGCCAGGCCAGTGCCGAGCTTGCGCACCCGCTGGCGAATGCCTTCGCGCGACTGCAGCAACGCCGCCCGCGCCGGGCCCGAGGCCACGCCGAAGCGTTGGTCGAGCATGCCCAGTTGGCGCCAGGCGCGAGCGTGTTCTTCATGGCTGGCCAGCCATTTGCTGAACTCTTCGCGTTCCACGGCGCTGCCGTCGCCGGAGTCCAGAGACAACTGCCAGGCAATCGCCGCATCCAGCACACGGGCCGACACCGGCTTTGCGCTGATCGCACTCACGTCGGCTCGCCATACAGCGCGATATAGCACTGGCGAATGCCCTGGGCCAGGTACTGGCGCACGCGAGGCACCGACACGCCGAGGCGCTGGGCGATCTCTGCGTGACCCAGGCCGTCGAGACGGTTATAGAGGAAGGCGGCGCGGGCCTTGCTCGACAGCTTGCCGAGCAGGCGGTCGATGGCCTTGAGGTCTTCGAGGATCAGTTGCTGTTCTTCCGGGGACGGGTGTTCGCTTTCCGGGATCAGCATCAATTCGGTGAGATAGGCCTGTTCCAGGGCGGCGCGACGGAAGTAGTCGAACAACAAGCCTTTGGCGATCGCCACCAGAAATGCCCGAGGCTCGCGGGGTTCGCGCAACTCGTCACGGCCCAGCAGGCGCATGAAAGTATCCTGGCTCAGGTCTTCGGCGCGGCTCGGGCAGGCCACATTGCGCCGCAGCCAGGCCAGCAGCCAGCCACGATGGTCGCGATACAACGCGCCAACAAGCTCACTGTGTGGGGTCTGGGCCGACGACAAGGCATCACCGAATAAACAAGGGGTTTAAACTAACGAGAATTATTCGCGATTGTGTCAGAGGCGTGGGGTGGGCGCAATTGGCGTCCGTCGGGAGATGACATTAAAACGATGGCGCTCGTTTACGCCGTTTCCATTGGCTCAAACGCTCCTGCAGCGCCTGTGGGGAGTCGATGTGCTGCTGTCGCGCACGGCTGAACAGAATCAGCATCAGTTCCGCCGTGGCCAGGGCATCGGCGCTGGCGTGATGGCGTTCGCCCACGTGCAGCTGGAAATGGTTGATCCAGTCATCCAGCCCGGCTTCGCGGATATGCGCCTCGGGGCACAGCAGCGGGGCGATGTCGGCCACATCCAGAAACGGGTGCGCCAAGCGATAACCCAGGCTGTCCTTGAGTGCGCGGCCCAGCATGTGCTGGTCGAAGGGCGCATGGAAAGCCAGCAATGGGCTGTCGCCGACGAATGCCATGAAGTCCAGCAGCGCTTCTACCGGATCACTGCCGGCGGCGATGGCGCTGGGGCCGAGGCCGTGGATCAACACGCTGGGGCTGAGTTTTGTTTCTGCGCGTTGCAGGGTGCGCTCGAACAGCTGGCAGAAATCCACCGCGCCGTCTTCAATCACCACTGCGCCGATGGACAGTACCTGATCACGGTTGAGGTTCAGGCCGCTGGTTTCCAGGTCCACCACCACCCAGCGTTGGGCGCGCAATGGGGTGTCGCCCAGCGGCACCGGCTTGGACAGTTGCTCCAGGCGCCGTTGTTGCGCGGCATCGAGTCCAGGCTTTTTCGTACGTAGCCAGTCGAACCAACTCACAGTTGGTACCGCAACGTCAGGCTGCTTTGCAGACGCTGGGCCTGGCGTAGGGATTCACGCAGGATGCGGCGGTCGAGGTGGTTGAGGCTGTCGGGGTCGACGCGATTGGAATACGGCTGGTTCTCGCGGGTCTGCAACTGGTGCTGCTGCATGCGGGTTTGCTGGATAAAGTGGTACGCCTCTTCATACGCGGCGCCGTCCAGCGGCTCGATGACCTCCTTGGCCACCAACTGACGCAGGCGCTCCAGGGTGTTGTTGGCGTGAATACCATTGGCCAGCGCCAGCAGGCGCGCACCATCGACGAATGGCGTGAGCCCCTGCACTTTGAGGTCGAGTGTGGCCTTTTCACCGCTTTTGCGTGTCAGCACGAATTCACGGAAACGTCCTACAGGTGGCCGTTGGCGCAAGGCATTCTCTGCAAGCATGCGTTGAAACAGCCGGTTATCCGCCACCTGATCCAGAACGCTTTGGCGCAAGTGCTCGCAACCCTGTTCATCGCCCCACACCACCCGCAGATCAAAATAGATGCTCGAACCCAACAGGTTTTCCGGCGTCGCCTCACGAATAAACGCCGCAAACCGCCGCGCCCATTCCGCCCGCGACAGGCACAGCTCGGGGTTGCCGGCCATGATGTTGCCTTTGCACAGGCTGAACCCGCACAGCGCCAGGCTCTGGTTGATCTGCTGCGCCAGGGGCAGCAACCGACCGCGAATCTCGGCGGCTTCCACCGCGTCCCTGGCCTCGAACAGAATGCCGTTGTCCTGGTCGGTGTACAGCGTTTGCTCGCGACGGCCTTCGCTGCCGAAACACAACCAACTGAAGGGCACACCGGGGTCGCCTTTTTCGGCGAGGGTCAGCTCGATCACCCGGCACACGGTGTGATCGTTGAGCAGGGTAATGATGTGAGTAATCTGGGTGGACGACGCGCCATGGGCGAGCATCCGCTCGACCAACTGGCCGATCTCCCCGCGAATCGCCACCAGGTTCTCCACCCTGGGCGCGTTGCGGATGGTGCGGGCCAGGTGCACCAGGTCGACCCGTTGCAGGGAAAACAGGTCGCGCTCGGACACCACGCCACACAGGCGCTGGTCCTTGACCAGGCACACATGGGCGATATGCCGCTCGGTCATGGCGATGGCGGCGTCGAAGGCGCTGTGGTCCGGGGTCAGGAAGAACGGCGCCTGGGTCATATGACTGTCGATGGCCTGGCTGAAATTGCTGGTGCCGTCGGCCACCACATGGCGCAGATCGCGCAGGGTAAAAATCCCCAGAGGCGCCTGGTGCGCGTCGACAATCACAATGCTGCCCACTTGTTGCTCGTGCATCAGTGTCACCGCTTCGCGCAGCGGCGTGTCCGGGCTGCACATCACCGGGTGGCGCATGGCCAATTCGCCCAGGCGGGTGTTCAACGAATATTGAGTGCCGAGGGTTTCCACGGCTTTTTGCTGCACCTGCTGGTTGACCTGATCCAACAGGCTGCTGACGCCACGCAGGGCAAAGTCGCGAAACGGGCTGGAGAGGGCGAACAGCTTGATAAAGGCCGGTTTGTTCAATTGCAGGCAGAAGGTGTCTTCGGCGGCTTTATGCTCAGTGCGCGTGGCCCGTTCGCCCAGCAGCGCGGCGAGGGGGAAGCACTCGCCGGTGGTGATTTCAAAGGTGGTTTCTGCCGACTCCGGCCGCTCGCCCACGACGCGGCCTTGCTTGACGATGTAGAAGTGCTCCACCGGCCCGCCCAATGGCTTGAGAATGCTCTCGCCGGGGCCGAAGAAGCGTAATTGACACTGTTCAACCAAAAACGCCAGGTGCGCATTTTCCATTTGATTGAATGGCGGGAAACGTTGCAGGAATTGCAGGGTGCCGTGGATGTTCTGCAACACGGCGGTTTTACCCGCCTGCGTGAAAGCATCAGCTTTACTCATAACAGTGACCGCAGTTTTTTTGTCGTTATCGTCCTGCATGGTCGGCTCCTACGCGGTGGGTGCCCATTGGACGTAAG
Source organism: Pseudomonas sp. SR18 (assembly GCF_023701505.1). Lineage (NCBI taxonomy): Bacteria > Pseudomonadati > Pseudomonadota > Gammaproteobacteria > Pseudomonadales > Pseudomonadaceae > Pseudomonas > Pseudomonas sp. SR18. Next base: position 181,920 of record NZ_JAMQAU010000014.1, read on the forward strand.
TCTAGGTCGATACAAACGGCACACACCTAGGGAAAAACCTTACATGAATATCGTCCAAACCCCGTAGAACACCCACTAGGCAAACTTTCCGACGAAGTGCACATTGATCGCCCTTCCGCAGATGTCTGACGAGTGTGCTGGGGGATTGATGAAAACTGCTGAGAACCGTATGTCCGACCACGATATTTTGAGTGATGCCGAGCGCGAGGCGCTGAGCGCCGTGATGCTGGAGCCTGATTTACCGCCACAACGCGTGTTGATCGTCGACGACGACAAGGACGCACGCGAACTGCTGGCGGAGATCCTGGGGCTGGACGGTATTCGCTGCATGACCGCCGAGAGTGGTGAGGCGGCGTGGGATTTATTGAAATCCAGCAGTTCCATCGGTTTGCTGATCACCGACTTGCGCATGGCACCGAGCAATGGCCTGGAGCTGATTCGCCAGGTGCGAGAATCCACCCGTGCCGCGCTGCCGATCATCATCATGTCGGGGGATGCCGAGGCGCCGGACGTGATTGATGCCATGCATTTGAGCGTGGTGGATTTTTTGCTTAAGCCGATTGATAGCGTGAAGTTGGCGAAGCTGGTGAAGCGGGAGTTGGGGATGGCTTCCTGAGCGTGTCGGTAGCTGTGCCGGCCTCATCGGGGGCCAGTCGAATCGTCGCACCGCCCCTCCCACATTTTTGACCGCAGCGCAGTTCAAGTGTGGGAGGGGGCTTGCCCCCGATGAGCATAGGTATCTACACAACTTCCTGTGGATACTGAATCTATGGCAACTGGGCTGTTGTGGTGAGCGGGCTTGTCCCGCGCTGGGCTGCGAAGCAGCCCCATCAAAGCCACCGCGTTTTTTCAGAAAAACCAAGTTGCCTGGTTTTGGGGCT
>NZ_JAMQAU010000015.1:0-160643 GCF_023701505.1 Pseudomonas sp. SR18
AACCTTGGGCTCGCAAACCGCCGCGACCTCAGATTTCACGGGACGAAAGGTCGCATCGGTAATTAAATCAGCGAGCCCTTCCATCTCAGTGCCGCGCCACGCCACCAAAACCTGGGATGCACTGATAGCGTAAAAGAGCTGGGTATGACCTTCCGGTGGCTTTTCTTTGGCAGTGTCCAACGCCTTGACTGTTGTATAGCGATCACCGAAGGGCACATCTACCACCACACAGGGCCAAACCTGGCCGTTATCCCAGACCCTAGGTGTACGCGACAGATCCAGGCATTGCTGCTCGAAGAACTGATTCACGGAACCCAGTTCGTGCTCATCCCGATTGCTATACGACAAAATACTCATCAAGCCCAAGTTGTAGGCATTGACCAGGCTGTACTCAGGTTGGTGATGCAACAGCAGCGACCAGGCGCGAAAGGGGCAGATTTCCAGCACATGGCGACGATCCAGTTCCGCATCGCTGACGGTGAAGCCGCTGAACTTCCGCTCCGGGAAATGAAACGCCGGTAGCTGAGTCGAATCGTCCAAGGGCGGTTTGATTATTGGTAGTTGGTCACATAGTTGACCGATTCGCAGATAGTGGTAGCGGTACCCCGCATTCAGTGCCTGCGTCTCAATCGGTGAAAAGCCTGAGCGTTGCGGACCATGTATCGGTGTGCGGTCCCCAATATCTGGCCGGGGCGGCTCGGCGCGTTCAGCACGCAAGCGACGGGTTTGCAGTTGGACGGCTAAAGGATCTGCCTCCATCAACAGCGTGATAGGCAGCGGATGCAGGCCCTCGATGCGAATCACCCCCTCAGCATCGGTGCGGCCAACAAACTCCAGCACAAAGCGTTCACGAGTGGCCTCATTCACCGCCCGATAGGGCAAGTTCGCCAGCGGCTCGCCCTGCTCGTCCAGCAACTGGAACTCGATCCAATGCTTTATCTGTTCACCGCCCATAAAATCCTTGTACGGATTGAGGGTGTCCGTGCGGTGCATGGGATCGTTGTACATGGCAGTCCTTAGCAATGGATATGGCGAAAACCCAAAGCGTAAAGAGTTGCTATCGGTGACGAATGTCGGAAGGTTCGCTTTTCAAAGCAGGTGACTTCCTGATCTGAAGATGTGTGGGAAAGGATTGATAATGGCTCAAAGCTAGCATTCCCCGGCCTCTGCAAATCATTCCTTTGGCTGATTTGGCTGAAACATAAGCGCTCTACAGTGCAGATCGTTCACCCAAGACCGTGCAGTCATAAAAGGGATTCGTATGTTGCAGACCCGTGTTATTCCCCCCGCCGAAGGTGCGTACCAATATCCACTGTTGATCAAGCGCCTGCTGATGTCCGGTGCTCGCTACGAAAAGACCCGGGAAATCGTCTATCGCGACAAGCTGCGCTACACCTACCCGACCTTGATCGAACGGGTCGCACGCCTGGCCAATGTGCTGACCGAAGCCGGGGTCAAGGCCGGTGACACCGTGGCAGTGATGGACTGGGACAGCCATCGCTACCTGGAATGCATGTTCGCCATCCCGATGATCGGCGCGGTGATCCACACCATCAACGTGCGCCTGTCGCCGGAGCAAATTCTCTACACCATGAATCACGCCGAAGACCGCTTTGTGCTAGTCAACAGTGAGTTCGTGGGCATGTACCAGGCCATCGCCGGGCAGCTCACTACCGTCGACAAGACCCTGCTGCTCACTGATGGCGAATCAAAGACTGCCGAGCTGCCGAATCTGGTGGGCGAGTACGAAACCCTGCTCGCCGCCGCCAGCCCCAAGTATGACTTCGAGGATTTCGACGAGCATTCCGTCGCGACCACCTTCTACACCACCGGCACCACCGGCAATCCCAAGGGCGTGTACTTCACCCATCGCCAACTGGTACTGCACACCATCGGCGTGGCGACCATCATGGGCAGCATCGACAGCGTGCGCCTGCTGGGCACCAACGACGTGTACATGCCGATCACGCCGATGTTTCACGTGCACGCCTGGGGCCTGCCGTATGTGGCGACCATGCTTGGCCTGAAGCAGGTCTACCCTGGCCGCTACGACCCGGAATACCTGGTGGAGCTGTGGCGCAAGGAAAAGGTCACCTTCTCCCACTGCGTGCCGACCATCCTGCAAATGGTGCTCAACGCCAAGGCCGCCCAAGGCGTGGATTTTGCCGGCTGGAAAATCGTCATCGGCGGCAGCGCGCTCAATCGCTCGCTGTATGAGGCGGCGAAGGCGCGCGGGATTCAACTGACCGCCGCGTACGGAATGTCCGAGACTGGCCCGTTGGTGTCCTGCGCCCATCTCAACGAAGAGCTGCTGGCCGGCAGCGAAGACGAGCGCATCACCTATCGCATCAAAGCCGGCGTGCCCGGACCGTTGGTGGAAGCGGCGATCATGGACACTGAGGGTAACTTCCTGCCGGCCGACGGCGAGTCCCAGGGCGAGTTGGTGTTGCGTGCGCCTTGGCTCAGCGAAGGTTATTTCAACGAGCCGCAGAAGGGCGCCGAGCTGTGGGCTGGCGGCTGGATGCACACCGGCGACGTGGCCACGCTGGATGCATTTGGTGTGATCGATATCCGCGACCGCATCAAGGACGTGATCAAGACCGGCGGCGAGTGGATCTCCTCACTGGCCCTCGAAGACCTGGTCAGCCGTCACCCGGCGGTACGCGAAGTAGCGGTGGTGGGCATCGCCGATCCGCAGTGGGGCGAGCGCCCGTTTGCGCTCTTGGTAGTGCATGATGGCCATATGATAGGGGCCCGCGAGCTCAAGGAACACCTCAAGCCTTTTGTCGAATTGGGCCATTTGAGCAAGTGGGCGATTCCAAGCCAGATCGCCGTTGTTACTGAAATTCCCAAGACCAGTGTCGGCAAACTCGATAAAAAACGTATCCGTATCGACATCATCGAATGGCAGGCCAACAACAGTACCTTCCTGTCCACTCTCTGATGCCCCTCGCCGTGCCCGTTCGGGCACGGCAATGCTCTATCTTGCGCCTCTACTTGTGATTTGCCGATTTTCAGCCATCCTCTCCGCGTCGGCCTTTGCCGACATGGCGAAAGGGCTGTGGCAGACGGGTCGGTGATGCGAATCACACTTTAGAGGGATCAAGCGGTACCCCCCTGCTGGCTATAGTCCTACTCAGAGTTTTTCAAGGATGCGTCGCTTCGGGCCATGGAGGTTCAGTTGCCAGGGCGGCATTGGAATCGTTGTATTCCGGCCGTTACAAGCATCACAAAAGAACTCACTGCCATAACAATAATGCACATGGAGTAGCGTCGATGACCTCAGTAAACCAGTTCTGGCGCCGGGCAAGATTGCCATTGGCCGTCAGCCTCGCCTCTACGCTCGCCGGGCCCGCATTCGGCGTCAGTTTCAATATCGGTGAAATCGAAGGGAGTTTTGACTCGTCTCTTTCCGTGGGTGCGAGCTGGTCGACGGCCAAGCCCAACAGCGATCTGATCGGTGTCAACAACGGTGGCAAGGGCCTGTCCCAGACCTCCGATGACGGTCACTTGAACTTCAAACGTGGCGAAACGTTCTCGAAGATCTTCAAGGGGATTCATGACCTGGAGCTGAAGTACGGCGATACCGGCGTATTTGTGCGTGGCAAGTACTGGTACGACTTCGAACTCAAGGACGAGAGCCGCGAGTTCAAGGACATCAGCGATAACAATCGCAAAGAGGGCGCCAAGTCTTCCGGTGGGCAGATACTCGATGCGTTTATCTACCACAACTATTCCATCGCCGATCAGCCCGGCAACGTGCGGTTCGGTAAGCAGGTAGTGAGCTGGGGTGAAAGTACCTTCATCGGCGGCGGCATCAACTCTATCAACCCGATCGATGTGTCTGCGTTCCGTCGTCCGGGTGCCGAAATCAAGGAAGGCTTGATTCCGGTCAACATGTTCTATGTGTCGCAAACCCTGACCGATAACTTGTCGGCGGAAGCGTTTTATCAGTTGGAATGGGACCAGACCGTCACGGATAACTGCGGGACGTTCTTCTCGCAGCCTGATGTTATTTCCGATGGCTGTAGTAACAATTTGCGAGTGCTGAACAGCCGTCGCTTCCTGCCTGGCGCAGTACTGCCAGGGCTTGCCGCGAACGGCGTCGACGTCAATAACGAGGGCGTATTGGTGCGCCGCGGCCCTGATCGTGATGCGCGCGACAGTGGTCAGTTCGGTGCAGCGTTCCATTACAACTACGAGCCTCTGGATACAGAGTTCGGCGCATACTTCATGAACTACCACAGTCGCGCTCCGATCTTCAGTGCCCAGGGCGCCCCGCAATCGAAATACACCGGCGCAACGCCAGGTCTGCCTGGTCAATTGCGTCCGTTGGTGGTCGCGGGTAACTCCAATTATTTCGTTGAGTACCCTGAGGACATTCGTCTTTATGGTTTGAGCTTCTCCACAACCTTGCCTACGGGAACCGCGTGGAGTGGCGAGTTTAGTTATCGTCCTAACGCCCCCGTTCAACTGAGCACCACCGACATTCTGTTTGCGGGTGTGAAGCCGCTTGGTGGTCCGGTGCTGGGCAATGCATCGTTGCTGAACGGGGCTCCCGGTCAGGACTTGCATGGTTATCGGCGTAAAGAAATCAGCCAGTTCCAAACGACCTTTACCCACTTCTTCGACCAAGTCATGGGCGCCAGCCGCTTGACCCTGGTGGGTGAAGTCGGCGTAACCCATGTGGGCGGACTGGAGAGCAAGTCTGACGTTCGCTACGGTCGAGACCCTGTCTTCGGCCCTGGATCGCTGCCCAACAACGCCTGTGCGAACTTGAACACGTCTACTGCACAAGGTGGGGGGCTGGCCAATGCCAATAGCTTGAACACTAACTGCAACAATGATGGCTTCACCACCGCCACTTCCTGGGGTTATCGCGGTCGGGCCATCTGGGAATACCCGGATGTGTTCGCTGGCGTCAACCTCAAGCCAAACGTGGCCTGGTCCCATGACGTCAAGGGGTACTCCCCGGGTCCTGGCGCCAACTTCGAAGAAGGCCGCAAGGCCGTCAGCCTTGGCCTGGATGCCGAATATCAGAACACCTACACCGCCAGCCTGGCCTACACCAACTTCTTCGGTGGTGATTTCAGCACGGTGAATGACCGCGACTTCGTCGCCCTGAGCTTCGGCGCGAACTTCTAAGCACACTGTATTTTCAGGAAGAACCAGAACATGAAAATAACCAAAAGTCTGTTGCACGTGGGTGTGCTTGGACTGTCGATCCTGGCGAGCAACGTCATGGCGGCAGTGTCGGCGGATGAAGCCGCCAAGCTGGGCACCAGCCTGACCCCGATGGGCGCGGAAATGGCCGGTAATGCGGCCGGCACCATCCCGAAATGGTCGCCGCTGCCGACCAATGCGGGGGCTGTGGATTCTAAAGGTTTCCTGGCCAACCCTTACGCCAGTGAACAACCGCAATTCACCATCACCGCGCAAAACGTCGAGCAGTACAAAGACAAGCTGGCACCGGGGCAGTACGCGATGTTCAAGCGTTACCCGGAAACCTTCAAGATGCCGGTCTACCCGACCCATCGTGGCGCCACCGTGCCGGCGGAGGTGTTCGCCTCCATCAAGAAGAACGCCACCACCACCAACCTGGTGTCCGGCGGCAATGGCCTTGAGAACTTCGAAACGGCCGTGCCGTTCCCGATTCCGAAAACGGGCGTCGAGGTTATCTGGAACCACATCACCCGTTATCGCGGTGGCAGCGTGACTCGCCTGGTAACCCAGGCCACGCCGCAAACCAACGGTTCCTACAGCCTGGTGTACTTCCGCGACCAGTTCGTGTTCCGCGACAAGATGAAGGACTTCGACCCGAAAAACCCAGGCAACGTGCTGTTCTACTTCAAGCAGCAAGTGACCGCGCCAGCACGCCTGGCCGGTGGTGTGCTGCTGGTGCACGAAACCCTGGACCAGGTGAAGGAACCGCGTTCGGCGTGGGTCTACAACGCCGGCCAGCGCCGTGTGCGCCGGGCGCCGCAAGTGTCCTATGACGGGCCGGGTACTGCCGCCGATGGCCTGCGGACTTCCGACAACCTCGACATGTACAACGGTGCGCCGGATCGCTACGACTGGAAACTGGAAGGCAAGAAGGAAATCTACATCGCCTCCAACAGCTACAAGATCGACGATCCGAAGCTCAAGTACGCCGACATCATCAAGGCCGGCCACATCAACCAGGACCTGACACGCTACGAGCTGCGCCGCGTCTGGCACGTGGTCGCCACCTTGAAGGAAGGCCAGCGCCATATCTATGCCAAGCGTGACTTCTTCATCGACGAAGACACCTGGCAAGCTGCGGTGATCGATCACTACGACGGTCGTGGCCAGCTGTGGCGCGTCGCCGAAGCCCATGCCGAGAACTACTACGACAAACAAGTACCGTGGTACGCCCTGGAAACCCTCTACGACCTGCAGTCCGGCCGCTACCTGGCCCTGGGCATGAAGAACGAAGAGAAGCAGGCCTATGACTTCGGCTTCACCGCCACCACCAGCGACTTCACCCCAGCGGCTTTGCGCCAGGACGGTGTTCGCTAAGCTGCAGCTGTAACCCAATGTGGGAGGGGGCTTGCCCCCGATAGCAGTGTGACAGTCAGCCTAGGCATTGACTGACCCACCGCCATCGGGAGCAAGCCCCCTCCCACTTTTTGTTTGTGGCGATATTTTTTGTCGCAGTTCTTTTTCAGGCAAATGTTGCAAAGATCTACAAACCTGCTGCTTTTACCGCTAGTCTGCGGACATCTGCAATGCCGACAACAGCCTTCTACAAGAGCCCGGCGATGACTGATCTGTCCCGAATCCATGGGCCTGCCAGTGTGGTAATCCCGACCCTGGAAGGTCGCTTCTACAGGCCTCCGCTGCCTGACGGCTACGTGCTGCGCCCACGCCTGTGTGAACGGCTGAGCGCCGGCCTCGACGGGCGGTTGCTGTTGGTCAGCGCCCCGGCGGGTTTCGGCAAGAGTTCGTTGGCGGTGGAATTCTGCCAGAGTCTGCCATCCCACTGGCAAAGCCTGTGGCTGGGCCTGAGCCCTCGGGACAACGACCCAGGACGCTTCCTTGAGCGTCTGCTCGAAGGGTTGCAGCAGTACTTCCCCGCACTCGGCGCCCAATCCCTGGGTCTGCTGAAAATGCGCCAGCGTCACCAACCTTTTGCCTTTGAAGAATGGCTGGATGGCTTGCTTGATGAGCTGGCGGTCCATCTGTCCACGCGGGCGCCGTTGCTGCTGGTGCTGGACGACTATCACCTGGCCCAGGGCCCGGTGCTGGACCGCTGTCTGCAATTTTTCCTCAATCATCTGCCTGACGGCCTGGTGGTACTGGTCACCAGTCGCCAGCGCCCGGACTGGCATCTGGCACGCTTGCGCCTATCGCGGCACCTGTTGGAGTTGCACGAGCAAGACCTGCGCCTGACCCATGCCGAATCCCAGGCGCTGTTGGATCGCCACAGCAGTTCCCTGAGCGGTGAGGCCCTCGACAATCTGATCCGTCGCAGCGAAGGCTGGGTGGCGGGACTGCGCTTCTGGCTGCTGGCGGCTTCCGAAGCTGGCAACGAAGGCGCCTTGCCGCAAAACCTGCACGGTGGGGAAGGGCTGATCCGCGACTATTTGCTGGAAGAGGTGATCGACTGCCTGCCGCCCGACGTGCAGGCGTTCCTGTTCGATACGGCCCCCCAGGATCGTTTCTGCAGCGAATTGTGCGACGCCGTGCGCGAAGCCCATGACAGCGCCGAGATCCTGCGTTACCTACAAGCCCACCAGGTTTTCCTGGTGCCCTTGGACGAGCAGGGCCATTGGTACCGCTATCATCATTTATTCTCCGACCTGCTGCGCACCCGCCGTGCGAGCAGCAATGTACTGCCGGCCGCCAGCCTGCACCTGCGCGCTTGCCGCTGGTTCAACGGCCAAGGCTTGATCGACGAGGCGGTAGAGCAGGCGTTACGCGCCGGGCACCTGGACGTTGCGGCCAGCCTGGTGCAGAACCTGTCCGAAGAGCAGCTGCTGGCCGAGCAGAATGTCGGCATGTTGCTGCGTTGGAAAATGGACTTGCCCGACAGTCTGTTGATCAGCACACCGCGTTTGATCGTGCTGTACAGCTGGGCACTGGGATTGGCCTGTCAGTTGGATGCCGCGGAAGAACTGTCCGGCTACCTCAGTCGCTTCCTGCCCGCTCCGTCGGCCACGGCGCAAAAGTCGATGCTGGCCCAGTGGCTGGCGCTGAGCGGGATTATCGCCCGTGGCCGGGGTGACCGTGAGTTGACTGAGCGTTATTGCAGCGAGGCCTTGGAAAGTCTGCCGCAACGGCGTTACGGGCAACGTCTGGTGTGCCTGTCGACGCTGTCCAATCTGGCGATTGCCAATGGTGACTTGTGGCGCGCCCGTGGGCTGAACCGCGAATCACTGGAGTTGGCGCAGCGCGTCGGCAACCCGTTGTTTGAAGCCTTGGCCCATTACGATCGTGCGCGGGTATTGCAAGCACGCGGCGAAATCCTGCGGGCTCTTGATGAAGTACGCCAGGGCCTGCAACGTTTGCATGGGCTGGCGCCGCAGCGGCTTTACGCGGTACGTGCGCGTTTGTCGTTGTACGAAGGTTATCTGCTGTTGGTGCGCAATCAGCCGGAAGCCGGGATCGCCCATCTGCGCGCAGGCCTGGCGGAGGCGCGCGCCTGTCGCGACATCAGCGTCCTGATCGGCCATTGCGTAATCGCCAGCTTCGAAGGGCGGCGCAATGACTTCTCCAAAGCCTTCGCCGAGCTCGCCGAGGCCGAACGCTTGATGCATATCTGGGACGTGCCTCCCATCTACTACCTGGCGATGATCACCCTGATCAAATGCGAGCTGTGGCTGGCCCAGGGCCGCACCGACCTGGCCGACGCCTGGTTGACGCGGCTGGGGCAGACCTACAACGGCGAGCAGGCTGCCGCTGCGCCGGAATTCCACCCGCATTTGCCGCAACATATCGGGCTGCAACAAGCCGCCCTCGATGCCATCCGCCATCAGCCCGAGGCCGCATTGCAACGGCTCGACGCACTGGCGCAACAGGCCCATGACAGTGGGCGCCAGATGATTGCCTTGATGGCGCTTACCCAGCAGGCACAGTTGCTGCTGGACGGCGGTCAGGAAGCCAAGGCGCGGCCGGTATTGGCGCGAGCGCTTGAGGCCGGTGCCGGAGGAGCGTTGCAACCTTTCCAGAGGCTGCTGGAAAACCACCCGGACTGGATGCGCGAGCAACTTGGCAAGGATCCCCAGGGCGTGCTGAATCAGAGCCTTGTGGTGCTGCTGCCCGTCGTTGTGGCGGCTGACGTGTCACCTAACCATGAGGCCCTGAGCGTCCGGGAACTGGCCGTGTTGCAACTCATTGCCCAAGGCTGCTCCAACCAGGAAATCAGCAACCGACTGTTTATCTCACTGCACACCGTCAAGACCCACGCCAGCCACATCAACAGCAAGCTTGGCGTGGAGCGACGCACCCAGGCGGTGGCGCGGGCGCAGGAGCTTAGGTTGATTGGCTAGCGTGTTTACTCGCGCTGGAGCGGCAAGCGCTCCCCTTCTGTTTTAATAGTGCGTTTACTTCAGCGCTATTTGATTTGCACCCGAGGACTGCCCATGGAACCCACAACGCCCGCGCTCATCCGCGAAACCTTCCCCGTCGGGCCCCTGCAATGCAACTGCACCATCATCGGCGATCCCATCACCAAAAAAGCCATCGTGGTCGACCCCGGCGGCAACCATGAGCTGATCCTGGCACGCCTCGACGCGCTGGGCCTCAAGGTTGTGAGCATCATCCACACCCATGCCCACCTCGATCACTTCCTGGCATCCGGCCAGTTGAAAGAGAAAACCGGCGCCACGTTGCACCTGCACAAGGAAGATCAGTTCCTGTGGGACAACCTGGAAATGCAGTGCCAGATGTTTCGCGTGCCCTATACCCCGGTGCCGTCGCCGGACCGGTGGCTGGAAGATGACGAAGAATTGGCCTGCGGCTGCGGCGTAGCCTTGCATACGCCGGGTCACACGCCGGGGTCGATGAGTTTCTGGTTTGCCGATGCCAAGCTGCTGATCGCCGGCGACACGCTTTTCCGGCGTGGCGTGGGGCGCACGGATTTGTGGGGTGGGGACCAGGCCACTATCGTGCGCTCGATCAAACAGCGGCTTTACACGCTGGACGAGGGCGCCACGGTGGTCACCGGTCACGGGCCGGATACGCGCTTGGGCGAGGAGATGCGCGAGAATCCATTTGTGCGGGCTTGAGGGCAATCTGTTGTAGCAAAAACGCAGGTCGCGTTCAGCTGAGATCTGCTACGTTTTCTATAGCGGTAATGTGGCTAACCTTTTGTTACAGCTGCGCGATTGGTCACGGAATTTTTGCCATTTGTCGTGTTCAAAACTCGGCACTGGTCCATTGCCAATGTCCTCTGCACCACAGAATGCAAAAGTAGGAGCTCTCTTCATGTTCACTCCGCGTCGTCTGCTTGTTGTCGCCACCGCCGTAGCCCTGTTATCCGGCTGCGCTTCACCTAATCCTTATGACGGCAGCAGCCAGGGACAGGCGAATAATGAATCCAGCGGTATGAGCAAAACCGCCAAGTACGGCGGCCTTGGTGCTCTGGCCGGTGCATTGGCCGGTGCTGCCATCGACCATAACAACCGTGGCAAGGGCGCACTGATCGGTGCGGTGGTTGCAGGTGCTGGCGCAGCGGGTTACGGCTACTACGCCGACCAACAGGAAAAGAAACTGCGCGAGAGCATGGCCAACACCGGGGTTGAAGTGCAGCGTCAAGGCGATCAGATCAAGCTGATCATGCCGGGCAACATCACCTTTGCCACCAACTCCGACGCGATCTCCAGCAGCTTCTATCAGCCGCTGAACAACCTGGCCAACTCCCTCAAGCAGTTCAACCAGAACACCATCCAGATCGTGGGCTACACCGACAGTACCGGTAGCCGCCAGCTGAACATGGACCTGTCCCAGCGTCGTGCGCAGAGCGTGGCCAACTACCTGACCTCTCAAGGCGTCAACGGTGCCAACCTGAGCGCACGAGGTGCCGGCCCGGATAACCCGATTGCCAGCAATGCCGACGTTAACGGTCGCGCCCAGAACCGTCGCGTAGAGGTCAACCTTGGGCCAATTCCAGGTCAGCAATACGGCGGTCAGCAGCAGGCGCCTCAACAAAACAACCAGTTCCAGGGCAACCCGTACCAGCAGTACCAGTAAACAGCGAAATAAAAAGGGCGCCGTGCAATCAATGCACGGCGCCCTTTTTTGTGCCTGTCGGTTACATCAGTCGATGTATTCGAACACCTTCACGATTTTCTGCACGCCGGATACACCCTGTACCAGGGTGGAGGCTCGGGTGGCTTCTGCCTGTGTCAGCAAGCCCATCAGGTACACGATGCCGTTGTCTGTCACGACCTTGATCCGCGAGCCAGGGATCGCGTTGTCGGTCAGCATCTGTGCCTTGATCTTGGTGGTCAGCAGCGCGTCGTTGCTGATGGCCAGCAGGGTGATAGGGTCCATGACCTGCAATTCGTTGTGGACCTTCTTGACGCGCTGAACCGAGGCGGCTGCTTGTTCTGCTTGAGCCTTGAGATCGGCCCGCGGGGTTTGACCGGCGAGCAGTACGACACCGTTGAAGCTGGTGACGACGATGCGCGACGCACCGTTGCCCAGATCCGTGGCGGCTTTGGCGACGTTGACTTCCACCTTGGTTTCGATCAACGAGTCGTCGATCTTGCTGCCGAAGGTGCGGGTGCCCTTGTCATCCTGAATAGGGGTGTCACGTGTTGCAGTGATCGCCGTGCTGCAGCCGCTGATGCCGAGGCACAGCGTAATGGCCAAGAGGCCGAGGCGGTTAACGGTCATTCTTCACTCCCAAACAGTTGGCTGTCGATCAGATCGCACAGGCAGTGGATCGCCAGCAGGTGGACTTCCTGAATACGTGCGGTGACATTGGCCGGGACGCGAATTTCAACATCTTCGGGCAGCAGCAGCGAGGCCATGCCGCCGCCATCGCGTCCGGTCAATGCTACGACAATCATTTCGCGATCATGTGCGGCCTGGATCGCTTGAATAATATTCGCCGAGTTGCCGCTGGTGGAAATCGCCAGCAGGACATCGCCCGGTTGGCCCAGGGCGCGGATCTGCTTGGAGAAGATTTCGTTGTAGCTGTAGTCGTTAGCAATCGAGGTGATCGTCGACGAATCGGTCGTCAAGGCGATAGCCGGCAGGCTCGGACGCTCACGCTCGAAGCGGTTGAGCAGCTCGGACGAGAAATGCTGGGCATCGCCAGCCGAACCGCCGTTGCCGCACGAAAGCATTTTGCCCTCGTTTAGCAAGGCATTGACCATGACCTGACTGGCTTGCTCGATGTGCGGTGCAAGTACGTCCATCGCCTGTTGCTTGGTGTCGATGCTGGCCTGGAAAAGCTGGCGAATTCGGGATTGCATGTCCATCTGTGTGACCTTAAGTAGCGCGGCTGTTTGGCACAGGAATGTGCAGCCCGCAAAGCAAAGAGCAAAAGTGTGTGGTGAAGATGTCCGGTGAGTCAGCTGTCGAAGGCATCTTTGAGCCAGTTCAGATCAGCCTTGCCAGACGGTGTGCTTTCTATGGCAACCACGTCGAAGCGGCAGGGGGCGTCGGCCCACCGATGCTCTTTCTGCAGGAAAAACTGCGCGGCGAGTATCAGCTTCTGACGCTTGCGCCCGTCGATACTGGCGAGCGCGCCACCCCATTGTGCGTGTTTTCTGTAGCGGACTTCGACGAATACTACTGTATCGCCGTCAAGCATGACCAGATCAAGCTCGCCGCGTTTACACAACCAGTTCTGCGCCAGCAGGCGCAGACCCTGTTGCTGCAAGTGTTGCAGAGCTTGAAGTTCGGCATCCTTGCCGCATTGCGCGCTGGTCCGCTCGGGCATCAGCGCGGTGTGTCCGGCAGGCGTTGGACCTCGCCACCGACGAACTTGGCCCAAGGCATCTGGCGATCGACGCGCTGGTTGGCGCTGATACCCAGGTTGCCCGAAAGACCGTCAACCCGTGTATCCGGCAGCGCCTTGAGCTGGCCCAGGCGTGGTGCGAGGCGGTAGGCGTCGACGCCCATTGCATACAGGCGACCAAGGCTGCCATTGGCTTGCGGCCATTGTGCAGCAACCTGGTTACGCAGCGGATCGGTGGTGTTGAGCAGCCAAGGCGTTTCGCAGAACATCACGTTGGTCATGTCCAGATACTGGTTGCGGTCACCGCTGGCGCTGAACACGTGGGACGTTGCGTAGACCGGCACATCGCCTGCGTACTGGAAGTTCAGGGTCGGCTTGATCTGCTGGGCCAGTTGCGGGGTGACGGCCAGGAAGATGAATTCGATGTCCTGGCGACGCGACGGTTGTGCCGCTACGTCGGTGCCCACGGTACTTTGCAGGCTCTTGGCGCGGCCTTCGCTTTTACGCAGTTGGAACAGATCGGCAATCTGCTGGGCCAGGGCGACCGGCTGGTCGACATACTCGACACCCATAACGGTGCCGCCATTGGCTTCCCAGTCCTGGCGGAACGCCTTGTAGACGCGCTCACCCCATTCGCCACGCGGCACCATCGCGGCTGCGCGATGCAGGCCGTCGGCACGGGCACGGCGCGACACTTCGCGGGCTTCGTCCTCAGCGGCCAGCCCGAACTGGAACAATTGCGCGGGGCCTTGATCGGTTTCGCTGTAGTTCAGCGCCAGGGTGGTGATCGGCAGTTGCGGGCGCGCACTGAGCTGTTTGACCAGCGGCTTCTCCAGTGGGCCGACAACCAATTGCACGCCGGCGGCCTGGGCCTTGGCGTAGAAGTCGTCGATGGAGGTCAGGCGCGAGCTGTCATAGAACTCGATCACCGGCGGCTTCTGGCCGGCTTGTTCAGCCTGGTAGTGAGCCGCCATGAAGCCTTCGCGCAACGCCTTGCCGACGGAGGCCAGCGGGCCTTCTTGTGGCAGCAGCAGGGCGATCTTGTTCAGGGGTTGGCTCGCCAGTTCCTTGAGTTTGGTCAGCGGCGTAGGCAGCTGCACGGCGGCCGGGTGGCCCGGATTCTGCGCACGCCAGGTGTCGATAGCCGCCTGTTGTTGCTCCAGCGTACCGGCGCCCTTGACCGCCTGGGCCAGGGTGATCCAGCCGTCCAGGATCGGGGTGCCGCTGGCTTGCAGCTGTTCGGCCGGCAGTGCGGCAATCAGCGTCCAGATGGCTTCGTGATTACTGTTGGCGGCCTCGCCAGTCAGCAGTGGCGCCATCGCGACCCTCTCGCGGGCAGCGGCGAGGGTCTGGCCATCGGCTTCGTAAGCGCGGGCATGCACGGTACCGGTGCGGATCTGCTGTTCGGTCGGCAGATCCTTCAGGCTTTGCAGGCTTGGGTGGTTCAAGGCCGTCAGCGCGGCTTTGGGCTGGTTGCGCGCCATGGCCAGTTCGGCGGCCAGTGTGCTGGCAAATACTTGTGCGGCTGGCTTGAGGGTATCCAGGGGCACTTGTGCAAGAATCTGCGATGAGCGGCCGGGATTGTTCTGTTTGTAGGCCATGTCTGCCGCACTCAGGCGCAGCAATGCGGCCTTTTCTGGCGTCTTGGCGGTGGTGGCCTGTTCGAGCAATTGCTCGATACTGGCATCCGGGGTCCGTGGAAGTTCGCCAAGGCTGGACGAGGGCGAGCTGGCGCAAGCCGCCAGTAAGGCAGCGAGGCAGAGGGCGGAGAGCAGCCGCAGGCAAGCGATCATGTAAGTGTTCCTGATACCGATCAAATTAGCGTGGAATTGTACCCAAGCACTGGCCCAGGCGCGATGTTACTGGCGTGAAACCGTCGATTTAGGTCGTGCAAATGTTGCTATTGGGCTGCCGTTGGCAATCGGCGGCTGAAAAGGCGTCGGCCGTGATGGCATATTTTCAAGGCGTCTACGCGCTACAATGTGGCTTTTGCCAACCATCGAGGTGTGCGTTTTGACTGCTCCAGGTCCTTTGAATTCCACTGCAGGCTCGCTTTTTGTCGTGGCGACGCCCATTGGCAACCTGGACGACATCAGTGCCCGGGCGCTGAAAGTGTTGCGCGAGGTTAAATTGATCGCGGCGGAAGACACGCGGCACTCCCAACGGTTGATGCAGCATTTTGGTATCAGCACGCCATTAGCCGCGTGCCACGAGCATAACGAACGCGAAGAAGGCAGCCGCTTTATCGTACGCCTGCTGGCCGGTGACGATGTGGCGCTGATCTCCGACGCGGGCACGCCGCTGATTTCCGATCCGGGTTACCACTTGGTTCGCCAGGCGCGGGCCGCTGGTATCAATGTAGTGCCTGTTCCGGGGGCGTGCGCGCTGATTGCTGCATTGTCGGCGGCAGGCCTGCCTTCGGACCGCTTTATCTTCGAGGGTTTCCTGCCGGCCAAGGCGGTGGGGCGGCGTGCGCGTCTTGAGGCGGTAAAGGAAGAGCCACGGACGCTGATCTTCTACGAAGCGCCGCACCGCATCCTTGAATGTCTGCAGGATATGGAATTGGTGTTCGGCGGCGCGCGCCTGGCATTGCTGGCCCGTGAACTGACCAAAACCTTCGAAACCCTCAAGGGGCTGCCGCTGGAGGAACTGCGCGCGTTTGTCGAAGGTGACAGCAATCAGCAGCGCGGCGAGTGTGTGGTGCTGGTGGCGGGCTGGACGGCGCCGGAAGCCGAAGATGCAGTCGGCAGCGAGGCCATGCGTATCCTGGACCTGCTGCTCAAGGAAATGCCCCTCAAGCGTGCCGCAGCCTTGGCGGCGGAAATCACCGGCTTACGCAAGAACGTGTTGTATCAAGTCGCGCTAGATAAACAAAAAGCTGAATAGTTCCGGGGTTATAGCTGTATCTCGTCTGAACGTGATGGCGATGCTGCACTTTTAGTACTTGTCCTGAGGCCGCCGTGCCGTTAACCTGCGCGGCGGAGAGTCGATTGGACAGTCGCTGCCCTCTATGAAAATTAGGGGGGGGAGGAAAGTCCGGGCTCCATAGGGCGAAGTGCCAGGTAATGCCTGGGAGGCGTGAGCCTACGGAAAGTGCCACAGAAAATAACCGCCTAAGCACTTCGGTGCCGGTAAGGGTGAAAAGGTGCGGTAAGAGCGCACCGCACGACTGGCAACAGTTCGTGGCTAGGTAAACCCCACTTGGAGCAAGACCAAATAGGGTCCCAAGGCGTGGCCCGCGCTGGGACCGGGTAGGTTGCTAAAGGTGTCCAGTGATGGCCATCGTAGACGAATGACTGTTCAAGACAGAACCCGGCTTACAGATCGACTCTCCACCTTTTTCCCTCTGCCTGAATCTCAGGCAGAAACTCGGTAGTAGCGCAAGAATCCCTCCCTGCCAAATCATTGGCAGATGCATCTTCGTAATACCAAAAAAATCTTACTCTTAATAAATTACTTTAACTTTAAGTCGTAGCTCTTTGAGCTATTTGATCTTGCTGGGTCAAAAACACCGTCGAACTCTGGTTTCTCCTGCTTTTACGCTCCTAAATCTCCGTTCTGTAAGGCTTTTCCTTGAATCCGCGCCTTGACGGTGTGGTGGGCGCATTCCTATAGTGTGCGCAAGTGGCGGAAAGTGGCACAAAGTGGGTTTTTTGAACGTAAAACGCTAAAATTTGGAGAAACGCATCTGTGTTTCGCGGAGCTAACGCTATCAGTCTCGATGCAAAAGGCCGTCTCGCTATGCCGAGCCGGTATCGTGACGAGCTGATTTCGCGAAGTTCCGGGCAGTTAATCATCACGATCGATGCCGTTGACCCTTGTTTATGCGTTTACCCCCTCGATGAGTGGGAGTTGATCGAAACCAAATTGCGCGCCCTGCCTTCATTGCGTGAAGAAAACCGCCGCCTGCAGCGTTTGCTGATCGGTAATGCCGTCGACCTTGAGCTCGATGGCAGCGGTCGTTTCCTGGTGCCCCCGCGTCTGCGCGAGTACGCCAAGCTGGACAAGCGCGCAATGCTGGTCGGCCAACTGAACAAGTTCCAATTGTGGGACGAAGATGCCTGGGATGCTGTTTCTGCAGCTGACCTGGCTGCTATTCAACAACCGGGCGCTATGCCTGATGAACTGCGTGATTTGATCCTGTGACTATTGATAGCGGCTTTAACCACATCACCGTACTGCTTGACGAAGCCGTTGAGGCTCTCGCCGTACGCGCGGATGGCTGCTATTTGGATGGCACCTTCGGCAGGGGCGGGCACAGTCGGTTGATACTCAGCCAGCTCGGGTCCGACGGTAAGCTCCTCGGGTTCGACAAAGACCCCCAAGCGATTGCCACCGGGCAAGCGCTAGCGGCCGAAGACGGCCGCTTTGTCGTTGTGCAGCGCAGCTTTGCCGAGCTGGGCGCCGAAGTGGCTGAGCGCGGCATGGCGGGCAAGGTGGCCGGGGTTTTGCTCGACCTGGGCGTGTCTTCGCCACAGCTCGACGACCCGGAGCGCGGCTTCAGTTTCATGAACGACGGCCCCCTCGACATGCGCATGGACCCTACCCGTGGCATCAGCGCGGCACAGTTCATCGCCACCGCTCCCCATGAAGAAATCACCCGCGTATTCAAGGAATACGGTGAAGAGCGCTTCGCCGGTCGCATGGCCCGTGCCGTGGTCGAGCGCCGCGAGATCCAGCCGTTCGAGCGCACTGCCGACCTGGCCGAAGTGCTGAAAGTCGCCAACCCTGCCTGGGAAAAGGGCAAGAACCCGGCGACCCGTGCGTTCCAGGGTCTGCGTATTCACGTCAATAACGAATTGGGCGATCTGGAAGCAGGCCTCGAAGCCGCTCTGGACGCGTTGGAAGTCGGCGGTCGCCTGGTGGTGATCAGCTTCCACTCCTTGGAAGACCGCATCGTCAAATTGTTCATGCGTCGCCTGGTCAAGGGTGAGTCCGACAACCTGCCGCGCAACCTGCCGGTGCGTTTCGAGGCCTTTGTGCCGAAAATCAAAATCCATGGCAAAGCGCAGTTCGCTTCCGAAGCGGAACTCAAGGCCAACCCACGCTCCCGTAGCGCCGTCATGCGCGTCGCGGAGAAGCTGCGGTGAGCAAGCTTTTCGCCAAGCCCCTGCCGGGCGGCAGCTTCTTCATGATGCTGCTGTACGTCGGCGTGCTGGTGTCCGCGATTGCGGTGTCCTACAGCGCGCACTACAACCGCCAATTGCTCAATACCCTCTATGGGGAATTGAGCGTGCGCGACAAAGCGCAGGCGGAGTGGGGCCGGTTGATCCTTGAGCAAAGCACCTGGACGGCCCATAGCCGTATCGAAGTGCTGGCGACCGAACAACTGAAAATGCACATCCCGGGCGCGGCCGACGTTCGCATGGTGGCGCCATGATGAAGCTCGAAGGCGCACTCTACCCATGGCGCTTCCGCCTGATGCTCGGCTTGCTGGCATTGATGGTGGGTGCGATTGCCTGGCGCATCATTGACCTGCAGGTGGTCGACCGCGACTTCCTGATCGGCCAGGGCGATGCCCGTAGCCTGCGTCATATCCCGATTCCTGCGCACCGCGGTCTGATCACTGACCGTAACGGCGAGCCTCTGGCCGTCAGTACGCCGGTGACCACCCTGTGGGCCAACGCCAAGGAATTGCAGGTGGCCAAGGACAAGTGGCCACAACTGGCTGCCGCCTTGGGCCAGGACCCAAAGGCCCTGGCTGAGCGTCTTGAAGCCCAGGCCAACAAAGAATTCATCTACCTCGTTCGCGGCCTCACCCCCGAACAAGGCCAGCAAGTGCTCGACCTTAAAGTCCCCGGTGTCTACGGCATCGAGGAGTTCCGTCGTTTCTATCCGGCCGGTGAAACCACTGCCCATATGGTCGGCTTTACCGACATCGATGACCACGGTCGCGAAGGCGTCGAGCTGGCCTACGATGAGTGGCTGGCCGGGGTTCCCGGCAAACGACAAGTCATCAAGGATCGGCGCGGCAGACTGATCAAGGATGTCCAAGTCACCAAAAACGCCAAGGCCGGCAAGCCCTTGGCGTTGTCGATTGACCTGCGTCTGCAATACCTGGCCAACCGCGAGCTGCGTAACGCGATCATCGAGAACGGCGCCAAGGCCGGCAGCCTGGTGATCATGGACGTGAAGACCGGCGAGATCCTGGCCATGGTCAACCAGCCGACCTACAACCCGAACAACCGTCGCAACCTGCAACCGGCGATGATGCGCAACCGCGCCATGATCGACGTGTTCGAGCCGGGTTCGACCATGAAAGCCATCTCCATGAGTGCCGCCCTGGAAACCGGACGCTGGAAGCCCAGCGACAAGGTCGAGGTGTACCCCGGCACGTTGCAGTTGGGCAAATACACCATTCGTGACGTATCGCGCACCGAAGGTCCAGTGCTGGATTTGACAGGCATCCTGATCAACTCCAGTAACGTCGGCATGAGTAAGGTCGCGTTCGATATCGGCGGCGAAACCATCTACCACCTGGCGCAAAAAATCGGCCTGGGCCAACCCACCGGCCTGGACTTCCCTGGTGAGCGCGTCGGCAACCTGCCGAACTACCGCGACTGGAAAAAGGCCGAGACCGCCACGCTTTCCTATGGTTACGGTCTGTCGGTAACCGCTATCCAACTGGCTCACGCCTTCTCCGTACTGGCCAACAATGGCCGCATGGTGCCGCTGAGCCTGATCCACGTTGACGAAGCGCCAAAAGCCACGCAGGTCATCCCGGAAAATGTCGCCAAGACCATGCAAGGCATGCTGCAACAAGTGATCGAAGCGCCACGTGGCGTATTCCGTGCCCAGGTGCCGGCTTATCACGTAGCAGGCAAGTCCGGTACCGCACGTAAGACGTCGGTGGGGACCAAGGGCTATGCCGAAAACTCCTACCGTTCGCTGTTCGCCGGCTTCGGCCCGATGAGCGACCCACGCTACGCGATTGTTGTGGTGATCGACGAGCCGAGCAAAGCCGGTTACTTCGGTGGCCTGGTTTCGGCGCCTGTGTTCAGCAAAGTGATGTCCGGCACCCTGCGCCTGATGAACATCACGCCGGACAACCTGCCGCCGACCCAACAAGCGAACGCCGGACCACCGGCCGCTGCAGTCAAAGCCAATGGAGGGCGCGGCTGATGTCTCTTAGCCTGAACAAGATTTTCGCCCACGCCGGCCGCGATCTGCTGATTCGCGAGTTGACTCTGGACAGCCGTAATGTGCGCGCTGGTGACCTGTTCCTGGCGGTGCCGGGCGGCAAGGTCGATGGCCGTGCGCATATAGCCGACGCCTTGCAGCGCGGTGCAGCCGCCGTGGCTTATGAAGTGGAAGGCGCCACCGTGCTGCCGATCACCGATGTGCCGCTGATCCCGGTCAAAGGTTTGGCCAAGCAATTGTCGGACATCGCCGGGCGCTTCTATGGTGACCCGAGTCGTCACCTCAATCTGGTGGGCGTGACTGGCACCAACGGCAAGACCAGCGTGACCCAGTTGGTTGCCCAGGCGCTTGACCTGCTGGGCCAGCACTGCGGCATCGTGGGCACCTTGGGCACCGGGTTTTATGGCGCGCTGCAAAGCGGCCTGCATACCACGCCGAATCCTATCGCCGTGCAAGCGACCCTGGCCGACCTGAAAAAGGCCGGTGCCAAGGCGGTTGCCATGGAAGTCTCGTCCCACGGCCTCGACCAGGGCCGCGTGACTGCACTGGCGTTTGACGTGGCAGTGATGACCAACCTGTCCCGTGACCATCTGGACTACCACGGCACCATGGAGGCGTACGCGGCCGCCAAGGCCAAGTTGTTCGCCTGGAGTGACTTGAAGTGCCGGGTCGTGAACCTGGACGATGAGTTCGGTCGCCAACTGGCTGCCCAGGACAGCGAATCGCGTTTGATCAGCTACAGCCTGCTGGACGCCAGCGCATACCTGTACTGCCGCGAAGCCCAATTCAATGACGAAGGCGTGCGCGCCACGCTGGTAACGCCCCAGGGCGAACACCACCTGCGCAGCACGTTGCTCGGGCGTTTCAACCTGAGCAACGTCCTCGCCGCCATCGGCGCGTTGCTTGGCCTGGATTACGCCCTGGACGAGATCCTCAAGGTGCTACCGAAGCTGGAAGGTCCGGCCGGTCGCATGCAACGCCTGGGTGGCGGCACGCAGCCGCTGGTGGTGGTTGATTACGCCCATACCCCGGATGCCCTGGAAAAAGTCCTCGAAGCCCTGCGCCCTCACGCCAAAGGCAAGTTGCTGTGCCTGTTCGGTTGCGGCGGTGATCGTGATCGCGGCAAGCGTCCGCTGATGGCCGAGATTGTCGAGCGCTTGGCCGACGGCGTGCTGGTCACTGATGACAACCCGCGCAGCGAAAGCCCGAGCCAGATTTTCGACGATATCCGCGCAGGCTTCAAAGACGTCTCCAAAGCGACGTTCGTTGCTGGTCGCGGTGCGGCCATCGCGCAATTGATCGCCGGCGCCAGCGCTGACGACGTGGTCGTACTGGCCGGCAAAGGTCACGAGGACTACCAGGAAATCAACGGCGAGCGCCATGCCTTCTCCGATCTGGTCGAGGCCGATCATGCCTTGACCGCTTGGGAGGTTGCCCATGCTTAAGGCGATGACATTCGGTGAACTGACCCAGGCCCTGTCGGCCCGCGTGCTGTCGAGCGATTGCCGCTTCGATGGCGTGAGCATCGATAGCCGGGCGATCAAGCCGGGGCAACTGTTCGTCGCCTTGGCCGGCCCACGCTTTGACGGTCACGATTACCTGAACGACGTCGCTGCCAAAGGTGCCGTGGGTGCCTTGGTGCAGCGCGAAGTCGCAGACTCCACCTTGCCGCAACTGCTGGTCGCCGATACCCGGCTGGCCCTTGGCCAATTGGGTGCGCTCAACCGTGCAGCGTTCGATAAGCCTGTCGCCGCCGTCACTGGCTCCAGCGGCAAGACCACGGTCAAGGAACTGCTCGCCGGTGTACTGCGCACACGCGGCCCGGTACTTGCGACCCGTGGCAACCTGAACAATGATTTCGGCGCCCCGCTGACCCTGCTCGAACTGGCCCCGGAACACACGGCGGCGGTGATAGAACTGGGGGCTTCGCGCGTCGGCGAAATCGCCTATACCGTGGCGCTGACCAAGCCCCACGTTGCGATCATCAACAATGCCGGCACCGCCCATGTGGGTGAGTTCGGCGGTCCGGAAAAAATCGTCGAAGCCAAGGGCGAAATCCTTGAAGGCCTCGACGCTTCGGGCACCGCCGTATTGAACCTCGACGACAAGGCTTTCGAGACCTGGCGTGCACGCGCTGCCGGTCGCAAGGTGCTGACGTTTGCCGTATTGAATGCCGCCGCAAACTTCCATGCCTCCAACATCACGGTGGATGCCCGTGGCTGCCCAGCCTTCACCTTGCACACCCCGCAAGGTAACGAGCACGTGCAGTTGAATCTGCTGGGCAACCATAACGTCGCCAACGCCTTGGCCGCCGCCGCTGCCGCCCATGCCCTGGATGTGTCGCTGTTCGGTATCGCCACGGGCCTGGGCGCGGTGCAGCCGGTCAAGGGCCGCACCGTGGCGCAACTTGCCAGCAACGGGATGCGGGTGATTGATGACACTTACAACGCCAACCCGTCCTCCATCAATGCCGCTGTGGATCTGCTCAAAGGCTTTGATGGGCGCAAAGTCCTGGTACTGGGCGATATCGGCGAGTTGGGCGATTGGGCTGAACAAGGCCATCGTGAAGTCGGCGCCTATGCCGCTGGCAAAGTGGACGCGCTCTACGCCGTTGGCACGAACATGGCCCATGCGGTCAACGCTTTCGGCCCCGGTGCGCGGCATTTCGCAACCCAGGCCGAGCTGATCCAGGCCTTGGACGCAGCAGAACAAGACAAACACACAACCATTTTGATCAAGGGATCGCGCAGCGCGGTGATGGAAAACGTCGTCGCGGCCTTGTGCGGTTCAAGTACGGAGAAACATTAATGCTGCTGCTGCTGGCTGAGTATCTGCAACAGTTCCACAAAGGCTTCGCGGTCTTTCAGTACCTGACCCTGCGCGGGATCCTGGGTGTGCTGACCGCGCTGTCTCTGTCGCTGTTTCTGGGACCGTGGATGATCCGCACCCTGCAGAACCTGCAAATTGGTCAATCGGTACGTAATGACGGCCCGCAGTCGCACCTGTCCAAGTCCGGCACCCCGACCATGGGCGGCGCGCTGATCCTGTCGTCGATCGGTATCAGCACCCTGCTCTGGGCAGACCTGCACAACCGTTACGTCTGGACGGTGCTGCTGGTGACTTTGCTGTTCGGCGCCATCGGCTGGGTCGATGACTACCGCAAAGTGATCGAGAAAAACTCCAAAGGGCTGCCGAGCCGCTGGAAGTATTTCTGGCAGTCGGTATTCGGCCTGGGCGCGGCGATCTTCCTGTACACCACCGCACCAAGCGCAGTGGAAACCACCCTGATCATTCCGATGCTCAAGGACGCCAGCATTCCACTGGGCATCGGCTTCGTGGTGCTGACCTACTTCGTGATCGTCGGCTCCAGCAACGCGGTGAACCTGACCGATGGCCTCGACGGCCTGGCGATCATGCCGACGGTGATGGTGGGCGGCGCGCTCGGCATCTTCTGCTACCTGTCGGGTAACGTGAAATTCGCCGAATACCTGCTGATCCCTTATGTACCGGGCGCGGGTGAATTGATTGTGTTCTGCGGCGCCTTGATCGGTGCCGGCCTGGGTTTCCTGTGGTTCAACACCTACCCGGCACAAGTCTTCATGGGCGACGTCGGCGCACTGGCGCTGGGCGCAGCCTTGGGCACCATTGCGGTGATCGTTCGCCAGGAAATCGTGTTGTTCATCATGGGCGGCGTGTTCGTGATGGAAACCCTGTCGGTGGTCATCCAGGTGGCCTCCTTCAAGTTGACCGGGCGCCGGGTGTTTCGCATGGCGCCGATTCACCACCACTTTGAACTCAAGGGCTGGCCGGAGCCACGCGTGATTGTCCGTTTCTGGATCATCACCGTGATTCTGGTACTGGTCGGCCTTGCCACCCTGAAACTGAGGTAGAAACGAGTGTCCCTGATCGCTTCAGACCACTTCCGCATCGTTGTCGGCCTCGGCAAGAGCGGCATGTCCCTGGTTCGCTTCCTGGCGAACCGGGGCACGTCGTTTGCCGTGGCCGATACGCGGGAAAATCCACCGGAGCTGGTCACGCTGCGCCGTGACTACCCGCACGTGGAAGTGCGTTGTGGCGAGCTGGATGTCGAGTTTCTGTGCCGCGCCGATGAGCTCTACGTGAGCCCCGGCCTGGCCCTGGCGACCCCGGCCCTGCAAGCGGCAGCGGCGCGTGGCGTGAAGCTGTCCGGCGATATCGACCTGTTCGCGCGTAACGCGAAGGCGCCGATCGTGGCCATCAGCGGTTCCAACGCGAAGAGCACCGTGACCACCCTGGTCGGCGAGATGGCCATTGCGGCCGGCAAGCGCGTGGCCGTGGGCGGCAACCTCGGCACGCCAGCCCTGGATTTGCTCAGCGACGACGTCGAGCTGTACGTGATGGAGCTGTCGAGCTTCCAGCTGGAAACCACTCACGACCTCGGCGCCGAAGTGGCCACTGTGCTCAACGTCAGCGAAGACCACATGGATCGCTACAGTGGCCTGCCGGCGTACCACTTGGCCAAGCACCGGATCTTCCGCGGCGCCAGGCAATTTGTGGTCAACCGCCAGGATGCCCTGAGCCGTCCGCTGATGGGCGAGGGCATGCCGTGCTGGACCTTCGGCCTGGGCAAACCCGACTTCAAGGCCTTTGGTATTCGCGAAGAGAATGGCGAGAAATACCTGGCCTTCGAATTCCAGAACCTGATGCCGGTGCGCGAGCTGAAAATCCGTGGCGCCCATAACCAATCCAATGCCCTGGCGGCATTGGCCCTCGGCCATGCGGTTGGCCTGCCATTCGACGCCATGCTGTCGAGCCTGCGCACTTTTGGCGGCCTCGAACATCGTTGCCAGTGGGTGCGCGACCTGGACGGCGTCAGTTATTACAACGACTCCAAGGCCACCAACGTGGGTGCCGCATTGGCTGCCATCGAGGGCCTTGGCGCTGATATCGAGGGCAAGCTGGTATTGATCGCCGGTGGGGATGGCAAAGGTGCCGAGTTCAAGGATCTCAAAGCCCCCGTCGCCGCGCATTGCCGTGCCGTGGTGCTGATCGGCCGCGACGCCGACAAAATCGCCGCCGCCCTCGATGACGCCGTCCGGCAAGTGCGCGCCGCTTCCCTGGACGACGCCATTGCCCAGTGCAAAACCCTCGCCCGGGCAGGCGATGCCGTGCTGTTGTCGCCGGCGTGCGCCAGTTTCGACATGTTCAAGAACTACGAAGAGCGCGGCCAGTTGTTCGCCCGCGCCGTGGAGGGCTTGGCATGAGCATTGATTTCAGAAACATCATCAAGCCATACCCGTCGCCGATCATCACCGGGCGCGGCATCGACCTCGATTTTCCGATGCTCGCCGGTTGCCTTGCGCTGCTGGGCCTGGGCCTGGTCATGATCACCTCGGCGTCGTCCGAAGTGGCTGCCGTGCAGTCGGGCAACACCCTGTACATGATGATCCGTCACCTTGTGTACCTGATCATCGGTCTGGGTGCGTGCATCGTGACCATGATGATCCCCATCGCCACCTGGCAACGCCTGGGCTGGTTGATGCTGATCGGCGCATTCGGCTTGCTGATCATGGTGATCCTGCCCGGCATCGGCCGCGAGGTGAACGGCTCGATGCGCTGGATCGGCTTCGGTGCGTTCAACGTGCAGCCGTCGGAAATCGCCAAGGTGTTCGTGGTGATCTACCTCGCCGGTTACCTGGTGCGTCGCCAGAAGGAAGTGCGCGAAAGCTGGATGGGCTTCTTCAAGCCATTCATCGTGCTGCTGCCCATGGCCGGCCTGTTGCTGATGGAGCCCGACTTTGGCGCCACCGTCGTAATGATGGGGGCCGCAGCGGCGATGCTATTCCTCGGTGGCGTGGGCCTGTTCCGCTTCAGTTTGATGGTGGTACTGGCCGTGGCCGCCGTGACCATTCTGGTGCAGGCGCAACCCTACCGTATGGCACGTCTGATCACCTTTACCGACCCGTGGTCCGACCAGTTCGGTTCCGGCTATCAGTTGACCCAGGCGTTGATCGCCTTCGGTCGCGGCGAGTGGCTGGGCGTAGGCCTGGGCAACAGCGTGCAGAAGCAGTTCTACCTGCCGGAAGCCCACACCGACTTCGTGTTCTCGGTACTCGCCGAAGAGCTGGGCGTGGTCGGCTCGCTGTGCACCGTCGCGCTGTTCGTGTTCGTGTGTGTACGCGGCATGTACATCGGCTTGTGGGCCGAGAAGGCCAAACAGTATTTCGCCGCCTATGTGGCGTACGGCTTGTCGTTCCTGTGGATCGGCCAGTTCCTGATCAACATCGGTGTGAATGTTGGCCTGCTGCCGACCAAGGGCCTGACCTTGCCGTTCCTCAGTTACGGCGGCAGTTCCCTGGTGATTTGCTGCGCCTGCCTGGGCTTGTTGCTGCGTATCGAGTGGGAGAGTCGAACCCACCTGGGCAGTGAAGAGATGGAGTTCAGCGAAAGCGACTTCGCCGAGGAGCCGACCCATGGGCGCTAATGTGCTGATCATGGCGGGTGGCACCGGGGGCCATGTGTTCCCGGCCCTGGCCTGTGCGCGTGAATTCCAGAACCGTGGCTACACCGTGCACTGGTTGGGAACGCCCCGTGGCATCGAAAACGAACTGGTACCGGGTGCCGGCTTGCCGTTGCATCTGATCAACGTCACCGGCCTGCGTGGCAAGGGTAAGTTGTCCCTGCTCAAGGCGCCGTTCGTGTTGCTCAAGGCGGTGTGGCAGGCGCGCAAGGTCATTCGTGAATTGCAGCCGGTGTGTGTGCTTGGGTTTGGCGGTTATGTGACGGGCCCTGGCGGCGTCGCGGCCAGGCTCGCCGGCGTGCCGGTGATCGTGCACGAGCAGAACGCCGTCGCCGGTACCGCCAACCGTCTGCTGGTGCCGTTGGCAGCGCGGGTGTGTGAAGCGTTTCCCAACACCTTCAGCGCGTCGGATAAACGCCGTACCACCGGCAACCCGGTGCGTACCGAGCTGTTTATGGATATCGCCCGCAATGCACTGGCAGGGCGCAAGGCGCATCTGCTGATCCTCGGTGGAAGCCTGGGCGCGGAGCCGTTGAACAAATTGCTGCCGGAAGCGGTGGCGCAACTCCCTGTGGAATTGCGCCCGGAGATCTTCCATCAGGCCGGCAAGAATCACGATGAAGTCACCGCCACACGTTATCGCGAGGCCGGTGTCGAGGCGAATGTACAGCCCTTCATCAAAGACATGGCCCAAGCCTATGGCTGGGCCGACCTGGTGGTCTGCCGCGCTGGTGCGCTGACCGTCAGTGAACTGGCCGCCGCCGGTCTGCCGTCCTTGCTGGTGCCTTTGCCCCATGCCATCGACGATCACCAGACCCGCAACGCCGAATATTTGGCCGGGGAGGGCGCTGCCTTCCTGCTGCCGCAAAGAACGACTGGCGCCGCCGATTTGGCCGCACGCCTGACCGAGGTTTTGATGCAACCGGAACGACTCAACAACATGGCGAGCACCGCAAGCCGCCTGGCCAAACCTGACGCAACCCGCACCGTGGTCGATATCTGCCTGGAGGTGGCCCATGGTTGAGAATCAGAAAGCCATGCCGCAACCCGAGATGCGCCGCATCCGTCGTATCCACTTCGTCGGCATCGGTGGCGTGGGCATGTGCGGCATTGCCGAAGTGCTGCTGAACCTGGGCTACCACGTGTCCGGTTCAGACTTGAAAGAGTCGCCGGTCACCGACCGCCTGAAGTCGTTTGGCGCACAGATTTTCATCGGCCACCGCGCCGAGAACGCCGCCGAGGCCGACGTGCTCGTCGTATCCAGCGCTGTGAACACTTCCAACCCGGAAGTAGCCACCGCCCTGGAGCGCCGTATTCCTGTGGTGCCACGCGCCGAGATGCTCGCTGAGCTGATGCGCTATCGCCACGGCATTGCCGTCGCCGGGACCCATGGCAAAACCACCACCACCAGCCTGATCGCCTCGGTGTTCGCCGCCGGTGGCCTGGACCCGACGTTCGTCATCGGTGGCCGCCTGAATGCAGCCGGCACCAATGCCCAGCTCGGCACCAGCCGCTACCTGATCGCCGAAGCCGATGAAAGCGACGCGAGCTTCCTGCACCTACAACCGCTGGTGGCCGTCGTGACCAACATCGACGAAGACCACATGGCGACCTACGACGGCGACTTCAACAAGTTGAAGAAAACCTTCGTCGAGTTCCTGCACAACCTGCCGTTCTATGGGCTGGCCGTGGTGTGCCTGGACGATCCGGTCGTGCGCGAAATCCTGCCGCTGGTCAAGCGTCCGACCGTGACCTACGGCTTCAGCGAAGACGCCGACGTGCGCGCAATCAATGTGCGCCAGGAAGGCATGCAAACCTTCTTCACCGTGCTGCGTCCCGAGCGTGAGCCGCTGGATGTGTCGGTGAACATGCCGGGCAACCACAACGTCTTGAACTCCCTGGCGACCATCTGCATCGCCTCCGATGAAGGTGTCAGCGATGAAGCCATCGTCGAAGGCCTGTCGCGCTTTGCCGGTGTGGGCCGTCGTTTCCAGGTCTACGGCCAGTTGCCGGTAGAAGGTGGCGACGTGATGCTGGTAGACGACTACGGTCACCACCCGACCGAAGTGGCGGCGGTGATCAAGGCCGTCCGCGGTGGCTGGCCGGAGCGCCGTCTGGTGATGGTCTACCAGCCGCACCGCTACAGCCGCACCCGCGACCTGTACGACGACTTCGTCAATGTATTGGCCGATGCCAACGTGCTGCTGCTGATGGAGGTGTACCCGGCCGGTGAAGAGCCGATTCCGGGCGCCGACAGCCGCAAGCTGTGCAACAGCATTCGTCAGCGTGGCCAGTTGGACCCGATCTACATCGAACGTGGTGTGGACCTGGCACCGATCGTCAAGCCGCTGCTGCGGGCCGGTGACATTTTGCTGTGCCAGGGTGCCGGTGACATTGGTGGCCTTGCCCCTAAATTGCTGGCGAGCCCGCTGTTCGCTGCTGCCAAGGGGAAGTCGAAATGATCACGAGAGACTCCCTATTCTCCACTATCGCGCCTGCCGATTTCGGCCGCGTGGCCGTGTTGTTCGGCGGCAAGAGCGCCGAGCGCGAAGTGTCGCTCAAGTCCGGCAATGCCGTGCTTGAAGCGCTGCAAAGCGCCGGCGTAAACGCCTTCGGTATCGACGTGGGCGATGACTTCCTCGCCCGCTTGCAGGCCGAGAAGATCGACCGTGCCTTCATCATCCTGCACGGCCGTGGTGGTGAAGACGGCAGCATGCAAGGCTTGTTGGAGTGCGCTGGCATCCCTTACACCGGCAGCGGCATTCTCGCGTCGGCGCTGGCGATGGACAAGTTGCGCACCAAGCAGGTGTGGCACAGCCTGGGCATTCCAACCCCGCGTCACAGTGTTCTGTGCAGCGAAGACGATTGTATTTCGGCAGCCAAGGAACTGGGCCTGCCTTTGATCGTCAAACCTGCCCATGAAGGCTCCAGTATCGGCATGGCTAAAGTGAACTCGGCCGCCGAATTGATCGACGCATGGAAAGCGGCAAGTACCTACGATTCGCAAGTGTTGGTGGAACAGTGGGTCCAGGGTCCCGAGTACACCATCGCCACCCTGCGTGGCCAGGTATTGCCGCCTATCGCATTGGGCACGCCCCACACCTTTTACGACTACGACGCCAAGTACCTGGCTTCCGATACCCAGTACCGGATCCCATGTGGCCTTGACGCAAGCAAAGAACAGGAATTGATGGACCTCACGGCGAAAGCCTGTGAGGCGCTGGGTATCGCCGGTTGGGCGCGGGCAGACGTGATGCAGGATGACCAGGGGAATTTCTGGTTCCTGGAAGTCAACACCGCACCGGGCATGACCGACCACAGCCTGGTACCTATGGCAGCCCGTGCGGCCGGTTTGGACTTCCAGCAGTTGGTGCTGGCGATCCTGGCCGACAGCATTGAGCCAAGAGGCTAAGGACATGAAAGGCGCATCGCTTCGTCATCAGCCCCCACAAGCACCGAGCCGCAAGCCGGTGCCACGGGGTGCCAGCCGAATGGTGGCTAAAGAGCCGATGTCGGCGCGCCTGCCGAAAGCCAACTTTGGTTTCCTCAAGGCGTTGTTCTGGCCGGTGTTGCTGGTGGTGTTGGGCTTCGGCACGTATGAGGGCGCGCAGCGGCTGTTGCCGTATGCCGACCGGCCGATCACCAAGATCAGCGTGCAGGGCGATTTGAGCTACATCAGCCAGCAAGCGGTGCAGCAGCGCATCGGCCCGTACCTGGCCGCGAGCTTCTTCACCATCGACCTGGCCGGTATGCGCGCAGAGCTGGAACAGATGCCGTGGATCGCCCACGCCGAAGTCCGCCGTGTCTGGCCGGACCAGGTGACGATCCGCCTGGAAGAACAACTGCCCGTGGCCCGCTGGGGTGAAGAGGCGCTGTTGAACAACCAGGGGCAGGCGTTCACCCCGCGTGAGTTGGCCAACTACGAGCACCTGCCGCAGTTGTTCGGGCCGCAGCGGGCGCAGCAGCAAGTCATGCAGCAGTACCAGGCCTTGAGCCAGATGCTGCGGCCGATGGGCTTCTCCATTGCACGCCTGGAACTGCGTGAACGGGGTAGCTGGTTTTTGACGACCGGGGCAGGCAGTTCCGGCCCGGGCATCCAGTTGTTGCTGGGACGCGACCGCTTGGTGGAGAAGATGCGCCGCTTCATTGCCATCTACGACAAGACCTTGAAAGAACAGATTACGAACATTGCGAGCGTCGACCTGCGTTACGCCAACGGCCTTGCCGTCGGCTGGCGTGAACCGGCTGCGCCCACGGCAGCGCAACCCGCTGTCGCGAAGAATTAAGAAGAGGCAGGACCCATGGCAAACGTGCAAAGCGGCAAAATGATCGTCGGTCTCGATATCGGCACCTCCAAGGTGGTGGCGCTGGTGGGCGAGGTCGGGGAAGACGGCGTGATCGAGATCGTCGGTATTGGCACGCATCCGTCCCGGGGCCTGAAGAAGGGCGTGGTGGTGAACATCGAGTCCACCGTGCAGTCGATCCAGCGTGCTATCGAAGAAGCGCAGCTGATGGCCGGTTGCCGGATTCACTCGGCGTTCGTCGGCGTGGCCGGCAACCATATCCGCAGCCTGAACTCCCACGGCATCGTGGCGATCCGCGACCGCGAAGTCAGCGCCGCCGACCTTGAGCGCGTCCTTGACGCCGCCCAAGCCGTGGCGATCCCGGCTGACCAGCGCGTGCTGCACACCTTGCCGCAGGATTACGTGATCGATAACCAGGAAGGCGTTCGCGAGCCCCTGGGCATGTCGGGCGTGCGTCTGGAGGCCAAGGTCCACGTGGTGACCTGCGCCGTAAACGCTGCACAGAACATTGAAAAATGCGTGCGCCGCTGCGGTCTGGAAATCGACGACATTATTCTGGAGCAGCTTGCTTCCGCGTATTCGGTACTGACCGACGACGAAAAGGAACTGGGCGTGTGCCTGGTGGACATCGGCGGCGGCACCACTGACATCGCGATCTTCACCGAGGGTGCAATCCGTCACACCGCCGTGATCCCGATTGCGGGCGACCAGGTCACCAACGACATCGCCATGGCGTTGCGTACACCGACCCAGTACGCCGAAGAAATCAAGATCCGCTACGCCTGCGCCCTGGCCAAGCTGGCCGGTGCCGGCGAGACCATCAAGGTGCCGAGCGTGGGCGACCGTCCACCGCGCGAACTGTCGCGCCAGGCCTTGGCCGAAGTGGTCGAGCCGCGCTACGACGAGCTGTTCACCCTGATCCAGGCTGAACTGCGCCGCAGTGGCTACGAAGATTTGATCCCGGCCGGCATCGTGCTGACCGGTGGCACCTCGAAGATGGAAGGCGCGGTCGAACTGGCCGAGGAAATCTTCCACATGCCGGTTCGCCTGGGCGTGCCCCATGGCGTCAAAGGCCTGGGCGACGTCGTGCGCAACCCGATTTATTCCACCGGTGTGGGCTTGCTGTTGTACGGACTGCAAAAGCAGACCGACGGCATTTCCCTGTCGGGCCCGAGCATCCGTGACAGCTATCGCAGTGACGACGAGGCCAAGGCGCCGTTGTTCGAGCGGTTGCAGGCTTGGGTAAAAGGCAATTTCTAAAGATTTACCGCTACACCGCAACACAGAAAGAAGCAGTAGGCGAAAAAACTAGAGATAACGAAAGGAGAGGGAACATGTTCGAACTCGTAGACAACATCCCCGCCAGCCCGGTCATCAAAGTGATCGGTGTCGGCGGTGGCGGCGGCAACGCTGTCAACCATATGGTCAAGAGCAACATTGAAGGCGTTGAATTCATCTGCGCCAACACTGATGCCCAGGCGCTGAAAAGCATCGGCGCGCGGACCATCCTGCAATTGGGCACAGCCGTGACCAAAGGCCTCGGCGCTGGTGCCAACCCGGAAGTCGGCCGTCAAGCCGCCCTGGAAGACCGCGAGCGTATTGCCGAAGTGCTGCAAGGCACCAACATGGTGTTCATCACCACCGGCATGGGCGGCGGTACCGGTACCGGTGCAGCGCCGATCATTGCCGAAGTGGCCAAGGAAATGGGCATTCTGACGGTCGCAGTCGTGACCCGTCCGTTCCCGTTCGAAGGTCGCAAGCGTATGCAGATCGCCGACGAAGGCATCCGTCTGCTGTCTGAAAGCGTCGACTCGTTGATCACCATTCCCAACGAGAAGCTGCTGACCATCCTGGGCAAGGACGCAAGCCTGCTGTCCGCGTTCGCCAAGGCTGACGATGTGCTGGCCGGTGCCGTTCGCGGTATCTCCGACATCATCAAGCGCCCAGGCATGATCAACGTCGACTTTGCCGACGTACGTACTGTCATGAGCGAAATGGGCATGGCGATGATGGGCACTGGCTGCGCCAGCGGTCCGAACCGTGCGCGCGAAGCCACTGAAGCGGCCATCCGCAACCCGCTGCTGGAAGACGTGAACCTGCAAGGTGCACGCGGCATCCTGGTGAACATCACCGCCGGTCCTGACCTGTCTCTGGGTGAGTACTCCGACGTGGGTAGCATCATCGAAGCCTTCGCTTCCGAGCACGCGATGGTCAAAGTCGGTACCGTTATCGATCCAGACATGCGCGACGAACTGCACGTGACTGTGGTTGCTACCGGCCTGGGCGCGAAGATCGAGAAACCTGTCAAGGTCATCGACAACACCGTCCATACCAGCCACGCCAGCCAATCGGCTGCAGCTCCAGCGCCTGTGCGCCCGGAAATGCCGTCGGTGAACTACCGTGACCTGGACCGTCCGACCGTGATGCGCAACCAGGCTCAGGCCGGTGCTGCGGCGTCCCGTAGCCCGAATCCGCAAGATGACCTGGACTACCTGGACATCCCGGCATTCCTGCGTCGTCAGGCCGATTGATGGAATGTATCAGGGCTATGAAGGTGATTGGTGTTCAGCAAAGGTCTGGTCTGCTATTATCGCCAGCCTTTGTTGATACCAGTTCGCAATTTGCGCTCAAGCGGTCCAAGCCATGATTAAACAACGCACCCTGAAGAATATTATCCGTGCCACAGGTGTAGGTCTGCACTCCGGGGAGAAGGTATACCTGACCCTCAAACCTGCACCTGTCGACACCGGCATCGTGTTTGTTCGTGCCGACCTGGACCCTGTGGTGCAGATTCCTGCTCGCGCGGAAAACGTTGGCGAAACCACGATGTCGACCACACTGGTCAACGGTGACGTCAAAGTGGACACGGTGGAGCACTTGCTCTCGGCCATGGCTGGCCTGGGCATCGATAACGCCTACGTCGAGCTCTCCGCGTCCGAAGTCCCTATCATGGATGGCAGCGCTGGACCCTTCGTATTCCTGATTCAATCTGCCGGCCTGGAAGAACAGGACGCAGCCAAGAAGTTCATACGCATTCTGCGGGAAGTGACAGTAGAAGACGGCGACAAGCGCGCCACCTTCGTCCCGTTCGAAGGCTTTAAAGTGAGCTTTGAGATCGATTTCGATCACCCGGTATTCCGTGACCGCACCCAAAGTGCAAGCGTGGATTTTTCCAGCACTTCGTTCGTAAAAGAAGTCAGCCGCGCCCGGACCTTTGGTTTCATGAGTGACATCGAGTACCTGCGCAAGCACAACCTCGCACTCGGCGGCAGCGTTGAAAACGCCATTGTGGTCGACGCGGATGGTGTACTGAACGAAGACGGCCTTCGCTACGAAGACGAATTCGTGAAGCACAAGATCCTCGATGCAATCGGTGACCTCTACCTGCTGGGCAATAGCCTGATAGGCGAGTTCAAAGGCTTCAAGTCGGGCCACGCCCTTAACAACCAGCTGCTGCGCAAGTTGATTGAGCAGACAGACGCTTGGGAAGTCGTGACCTTCGAAGATGCCAGCACCGCACCGATCTCTTACATGCGTCCCGTTGCGGCGGTGTAAGTAACAACTCTCTTTCTTTAGTTTTTAAAGGCTGCCTTCGGGTGGCCTTTTTTTATGTGAAAAACCTTCAGAACACTGGAAATCCAAATGTGGGAGTGGACTTGCCCCCCTCCCACATTGGATTTGATTAACAATTAGAAGGTGGTGGCATCCACAATCCGGTTACGCCCACTGTGCTTGGCCTCATACAGCGCCTGGTCCGCACTCAGCAGTAACGCCTCCAGGGACATGCGGCTGCGTTTATCCCAAGTGCTCATGCCGATGCTCACGGTAATCGGCCGCTCGCTCCCCGCCACCCGTGGCAAATGCTCGACACTGCTGCGGATGTGCTCGGCGATCACCCAGGCACCTTTGGCATCGGTATGCGGCAGCACCACCGCAAACTCCTCGCCGCCATATCGCGCCGCCAGGTCGGCAGGGCGACGGATGTTGTTGCCGATCACTTGGGCCACCGTGCGCAGCGCCTCATCACCGCCCTGATGGCCATGGCGATCGTTGAACGCCTTGAAGTGGTCTACGTCGATCATCAGCAGCGTCAGCGACTCTGTTGAACGTTGGGCGCGGTCCCACTCCAGGCGCAGGCGCTCATCGAGGATGCGGCGGTTGGGCAGCCCGGTGAGGGCGTCAGTGGCTGCCAGTTCTGACAGCACCCGCTCTGCGCGGTAGCGGCGCCGCAGTTCATGACGCAGCATCCAGGCCAGCCACAACAGGCCTATACACAGGATGCCGGTGGCGCCGCTGGTCAGTAGCGCCGCGCGTTTCCAAGGGGCGAACACGTCTTGGCTGGACAGGGCCACCACCACGATCAATGGCAGCTCTCCGACGTTGGTAAAGGTGTACAGGCGCTCCTTGCCGCTGATGGCGGAGATCGCCTGGAAGCTGCCACTGCCTTCGAGCAGCATGCGTTTGAAATTCGGCCGCTCGCTCAGGTCCTTATCGATCATGTCGCGTTCGAGCAGCGGCTGCTGGGCCAGCAGAATGCCTTTTTTGTTGATCAGGTTGACGCTGCTGCCGTTGCCGATGGTCAGGGTGCTGAACAACTGGTCGAAATACGCCAGGCGCATGGTCGCCACCGCAACGCCGGCGAACTCTCCGTTGGGCCCTGACACGCGCCGACTGAATGCCATGCGCCAGACCTGGTCGCAATCGCAATGGATCTTGAACGGTCGACTGATGAACAAGCCGGCCTGGGCGTCCTGTGCATGTACCTGGAAATAGTCGCGGTTGGCAAAGTTACGCGGGCTGGGGTGCAAGGTTGAGGAGTCTGCAGTGACTGCGCCCTCCGCGTCCAACAACAGGACCTCGCCCTTGAAAGGCGCCGCCGTGGCTAGGTCAAACTGCACCAGGTGCTGGATATTCACATCCACCAGCGTCAGGTCTTCGCGTTGCTTGGCTGCGATCAAGCCTTTGAGCGCCAGGTCGTACAACTCGACGTTGCGCAGCACATCGGCATTGATCAGTTGGGCAATGTTGGTGGTCGAGCGCTTGGCCGCCTGCAGGGTGCTGGCGTGTTCACGGATCAGCAACGCCGCGACGATAATTACAATCAGGGCGACGGTGAGGCCGCTGCCCAGAATTAAAAACAACTCCGGATGTGCAGGCGAGGTACGAGCAGGACGTTGACTCATCGGGCAGACTTCAGCGGTGCGAATGCTGGCAGTTTAGTTCTACCCGATGAAAAATAAATGCTGAATTGGAAAGAAAGATCAGCAGGTCAGAAGACGTTGATGGGGTAGTCGACAATCACCCGGTACTCATCCACATCCCGGTCCACCGCCGAGTAGCCGTTACTGCCGCGGTTGGTCGCCCATTGAAAGCGCATTGCGAGGTCCTTGGCCTTGCCGCCCTGCACCACGTATTTCACGTCGATGTCCCGCTCCCAATGCTTGGCGTCTTTGCCATCGGCGCTGTACCAGGCGCTGTAGCCACGGCTTTGCGGGTCGACCTGGGTCAAGTCGGTCTTGCCGCTGATGTAGGACACGGCCGAGGTCAGGCCGGGCAGGCCCCAGCCTGCGAAGTCATAGGCGTACTTGAGCTTCCACGAGCGCTCGTTGGGGCCGTTGAAGTCCGAGTATTGCTGGGAGTTGTCCAGGTACACGCTGTCACCCTGGGCGATGTAGTCGAATGGTGTGTTGCCGTTTACACGCTGGTAGGCGGCGGTGACGCTGTGGTTCCCCACGCCCACGGTGAAATGCAGGCTGTAGGTGTTGTTGTCGATATCTCCCAGCAACGACTGGCCGGTGTCCTGGGTGTGGTAGTAGTGCAGGCCCGGGTTGAGGCTGACCAGGTCATTGAGTGCGTAGGTGTAGTCCAGGTCGTAGTAGTACTGGTGCCACACGTCCTTGAGTTCGGAGGCGTACAGGTTGCTGGTCAGGCCGGGAATACCGCTGAACGACACACCGGCCCAGTTCATATGCTGGCTGTCGGTGTTACTCGGCAAAGCGCCGTAGCTGGTGCCGATGCGACGGTGACCGCTCTGGTTGTAGAGCTTGGTGAAACTGGCCTGGCCGCCTTCGAACATCCAGCCGTCGAAGCTGTGGTTGTTCAGGCTCACGCCTCGGAACGTCTGCGGCAGCATGCGGGTCTGACCGCCCGCGATGACCGGGTTGTTGAGGAACAGGTCACCGGCTTTCAGCTCGGTATCAAAGGCGCGCACCTTCAAGGTGCCACCGGCCGTGGAGAACGATCCGGGCGCTTTGCCGCTGCCGTCAGTGCTGCCGTAGGGAAGAATGCTGGAACCGTCAGTGCCGCCACCGCCGTCGAGCTTGAGGCCGAGCATGGCGTGGGCATCCAGGCCGAAGCCGACGGTGCCTTGGGTGTAGCCGGATTCGAACGTACCGAGGAAGCCCTGGCCCCACTCCTTGCTGTCATCGGTATGAGTGTCGCGCCGGTCGCGGTTCATGTAGTAGTTGCGGGTGTTGATATTGAGGTGCGAGCCCTCGATGAAACCTTCAGTGGGGGGAGTGTCTGCCGCGTGGGCAAGGGGGACGATAGTTGCTGCAATCGCGAGGAATAACGGGGTCAGCGTCAGCGAGTTCTTCACCGGTAAAGCTCCTTTGTTCAATCGAAAACGGCCAATGTCGTGGGGGTGTGCCTGGCCTTTTTTACGGCAAAAAAAAGCCGCTGATATCAGCGGCTTTAAGACAGATTCCCAGTGTAGAGCCCTGGAAATAAGTCGAGGGAAATTCGGGTAAGCGGGTAGGTGTCTTTGCCGTAGCGCTCGTCGATGCGTCAAATTAACGCAGGCGGGCGGTGTGATACAGAGTGTAACAAGAGAATGACTGTTGCCCAAATCGCAACAGTTTGATGGTGGTGTACATATCCGTTGCTGCGGTAACGGCGGCTTAGGGTTCCGCTCTTACAGCGGGTCACTTTTGGAGGGACCCAAAAGTAACCAAAAGGTCCTCGCCCCACCACTCGGTGCCTCGCCTAGGCTCGGCATGCCCGTAATCCGACATTGATTTGGGGGGCCGCCGCCACGCGCCATCCATGGCGCAGGGCGGCTAAACCGGCATCCCTGCCGGTTTACCCCCCAAATCAATATCGGATTCCGGCCATCGTGGTTGACGGGGCGATCTCAGATCAAAATCAAAATCAAAATCAAAAGCAGAGCACGGCGGCCTGATAGCCGACCTGAGTGGTTAGATCAAGAGCGAAACTGCTCTGCTTTTGATTTGGCCCTTACATCCTTTTCGCTGACGAAGTCAGCGGTCTTTTGATCTGCGCTTTTGATCTTGATATTGATCTTGATTTTGATCTTAGGCGCCCCGTTAAACACGCTGGCCGAACGCAGGCTTGAATCCGTGGGTAACCCGGCAGGACGCCGGGTTAGCCGCGCTGGGCCAAGGATGGCCCATCGCGGCGGCCCACGGATTCAAGCCGGAGTGAGGGCACACCGAGCCTAGGCGAGGTGCCGAGTGTTGGGGCAAGAGCCCTTTGGTTACTTTGGGGCTTTTCCAAAGTGACCCGCCGTAAGGGCGGAACCAATACCCGCCGTTACCCAAACAACGGATATGTACACAACCTCAGCCTAAACGGGCAGCGTAATCCCAAACGTATTCCCACCCCCCTCACTACGCACAAACACATCCCCCCCGTGCATCAGCGCAATCGCCTTGACAATCGCCAATCCCAACCCATGATTCGCCCCGCTGTTACTGCGCGACGCGTCCACCCGATAAAACCGCTCAAACAACCGCGGCAGATGCTCACTGGCGATCTCATCACCCGGGTTGGTCACCCCAATCGCCACAAACTGCTCCTGCACGCCGATATTCACCTCAATGACCCGCCCCGGCGCCGTGTGCTGCACCGCGTTGCTCAACAGGTTGATCAGCGCCCGGCGCAGGTGGGCTTTTTCGATCTGTACCTGCGCGTCACCATGCACCTGAACCCGCACCTGGGCGTCTTCGAGAATGAAATCCAGATAGTCGAGGGTGGTGGCCACTTCATCGGCCAGGGAGCTTTCGATCAGCTTGGTAGCCTTGCTGCCCTGGTCGGCGCTGGCGAGGAAGAGCATGTCGTTGATGATCGAACGCAAGCGTTCCAGCTCCTCCAGGTTCGACTCCAGCACTTCCAGATAATGCTCGGCCGAGCGCCCTCGGGTCAGCGCCACTTGGGTCTGCCCAATCAGGTTGGTCAGCGGCGAGCGCAGTTCATGGGCCACGTCGGCATTGAAGGACTCCAGGCGCGAGTAGGCCTGCTCAACCCGGTCGAGGGTGGAGTTGAAGGAATTGACGAATTGCTTGAGTTCCGGCGGCAATGGCGCCAGTTGCAGCCGTCCGGAGAGTTTGGGCGGCGCAAGTTTGCGCGCTTCATCCGAGAGTTTGCCCAGGGGCTTGAGACCAATGCGCGACACCCAGAACCCCAGCAGCGCAGCCAGCACCACGCCCACCAGCGCCAGGCTGATCAGTGCCACCAGCAAGTGATGCTGGGTGGCGCGGAAGTTCTCGGTGTCGATGGCAATCATGAAGCGCAACGGCGGGCGTTGGTCCTTGGCGGGAAACTGGCTCACCAGCACTTTGAACGGATGAGAATGGCCAGGCAGGTGTAAATCGCGCTTGCCGCTGGGGCCCTCGGCGAAGGCGCGGATCTGCGCATCCGGCTCACCGTATTCGTAGCTCGGATCACTGCTGACCACCCAGAAGCGGATGCGCTTGTCTTCCTCACTCAAGAGTTTGAGTTTGGCCCTGATCTTCAGCCAATGGTCCGGCGTCCCGAAGCGGTTGATCGAAGACTCCAGCACGCTGTAGCGCGCATCCAGCTCTGCGCCCGGCAATAAACCGAGACTGCGGTCGACCTGCTGGTACAGCGCTCCGCCGATCAACACAAAGATCAGCAGCGCCACCAGGGTGAACATGCCGCTCAGGCGCAGGGCGATGGAATTAGACGACACTGCGGTTCTCCAGCACGTAACCCATGCCGCGAATGGTGTGCAGCAGTTTGTGGTCGAACGGCCCATCCAGCTTGGCGCGCAGGCGCTTGATCGCGACCTCGACCACGTTGGCGTCGCTGTCAAAATTGATGTCCCAGACCATCTCCGCAATCGCCGTCTTGGACAGGATTTCACCCTGGCGCCGCGCCAGCACGCTGAGCAGCGAGAACTCCTTGGCGGTCAGATCCAGACGCACGCCATTGCGGCTGGCCTTGCGGCTGATCAGGTCGATCCACAGGTCGGCGACGGTGACCTGCACCGGCTCATGGCCGCCGCTACGCCGGGTCAGGGCTTGCAGGCGCGCCACCAGTTCGAGGAATGAAAACGGCTTGCCCAGGTAATCATCGGCGCCTTCGCGCAGCCCGCGAATGCGGTCTTCCACGCGCTCGCGGGCGGTGAGCATGATCACCGGCGTCTGCTTGCGTGCACGCAAGGCGCGCAGCACACCAAAGCCGTCGAGACCGGGCAGCATCACGTCGAGCACGATCACTGCGTAATCGTTCTCCAGCGCCAGGTGCAGTCCCTCGACACCTTCGCGGGCCACGTCGACGGTGTAGCCCTGTTCCGTCAGGCCGCGGTGCAGGTAGTCGGCGGTTTTTTCTTCATCTTCAACAATCAGTACGCGCATGACCCGCCTCAATATGTGGTCGCCAGCTCGGCAGCTGGTTTGGGCCGGTGGAAAAATCGCTCAAGGTACAAGTATATGACCGGCGTGGTGAACAGCGTCAGCGCCTGGCTCACCAGCAGGCCGCCGACCACGGCGATCCCCAGCGGCTGGCGCATTTCTGCGCCGGGGCCGCTGCCGAGCATCAGCGGCACTGCGCCGAGCAGGGCGGCGAGGGTGGTCATGATGATCGGGCGGAACCGCGTCACGCAGGCTTCGTAGATTGCTTCTTGCGGCGGCAAGCCACGCACGCGCTGGGCTTCCAGGGCGAAGTCGATCATCAGGATGCCGTTTTTCTTCACAATGCCGATCAGCAGCACCAGGCCGATCAGGGCCATGATCGAAAAGTCCTGGCCCATCAACCACAGCATGATCAACGCGCCCAAACCGGCCGAAGGCAAGGTGGAAATAATCGTCAGCGGGTGCACGAAGCTCTCATACAGCACCCCCAGAATGATGTAGACCGCCACCAGCGCCGCAAGGATCAGCCAAGGCTGGCTGGCCAGCGAGCTCTGGAACGCCTGGGCCGCGCCCTGGAAATTGCCGATGAGGGTCGCCGGCATGCCGATTTCATTCTTGGCCTGGTTGAGCATGATCACCGCATCACCCAAAGCCACGCCGGGCGCCAGGTTGAACGACAGGTTGGCGGCCGGGAACATGCCGTCATGGCTGATGGACAACGGCCCCACGGTGGGTGGGTCAACCTTGGCCAGCGCCGACAGCGGCACCATCTCGTTGGTCAGCGGTGAGCGCAGGTAGAAGTAGTTCAGGCTCTCGGCCTTGCCCCGTTGTTGGCTGTCCAGCTCCAGTACCACCTGGTACTGGTTGATCTCGGTCTGGAACTCGTTGATCTGGCGCTGGCCGAAGGCGTCATACAGCGCCTGGTCGACATCGGTGGCGGTCAGGCCAAAGCGCGCGGCGGCCTGACGGTCGATGCTGATGTGGGTAATGCTGCCGCCCAGTTGCAGGTCGTTGGACAGGTCGCGGAACGCCGGGTTGGCGCGCAGTTTTTCGGTGAGGCGCTGGGTCCAGGTGTTGAGCGTCGGGCCGTCGTTGCTCTTGAGCACGTACTGGTACTGGGCGCGGCTGGGGCCGGAGCTGAGGTTGATGTCCTGGCCGGCGCGCAGGTACAGCACGATGCCCGGCACTTTGGCCAGTTTCGGGCGGATGCGGTCGATGAACTGGCTGGCGGAGACATCACGATCACCCCGATCCTTCAGTGCAATCCAGAAGCGGCCGTTGGCGATGGTCTGGTTGCTGCCCGTCACGCCCACCGAATGGGAAAACGCCAGTACCGCCGGGTCATCCTTGACGATCTCGGCCAGGGCCTTGTGCTTGGCGACCATGTCCGGGTACGACACATCGGCTGCGGCTTCGCTGGTGCCGAGCACAAAGCCGGTGTCCTGCACCGGAAAGAATCCCTTGGGAATAAACACGTAACCGACAACCGCCAGGGCCAGGGTCACCACGAAAATTGCCGCCATGGTGCGTTGATGGGCCAGTGCGCGGCGCAGGTTGCGCGCGTAGCCGGCGAGCAGGCGTTCGCTGAAACCGGGTTTGCCGTGGGCAGGGTGGGTCGGGGCGCGCATGAACAGCGCGGCCAGGGTTGGCGCGAGGGTCAAGGACACCACCACTGAAATCAGGATGGTCGAGGTCGCCGTCAGGGCGAACTCCTTGAACAGCCGCCCGACTACGCCGCCCATGAACAGCAGCGGAATAAACGCCGCCACCAGCGAGAAGCTGATGGACACCACCGT
The DNA here is from genome assembly GCF_023701505.1 of Pseudomonas sp. SR18. Taxonomy (NCBI): domain Bacteria; kingdom Pseudomonadati; phylum Pseudomonadota; class Gammaproteobacteria; order Pseudomonadales; family Pseudomonadaceae; genus Pseudomonas; species Pseudomonas sp. SR18. Next base: position 42,288 of record NZ_JAMQAU010000015.1, read on the forward strand.
AAAGCCAATCTCGCCCGCGCCCTTGATCGCCGCTGCGCGTTTGTCGAGGCCTGCTTCCAGATGGCGGTGGATGTTCTCCACCACCACGATGGCGTCGTCCACCACAAAGCCCACGCTGATCACAATCGCCACCAGGGTCAGGTTGTTCAGGCTGAACCCCATCAGGTACATCAGCGCAAAACTGGCGACCAGCGACACACCCAGCACGCTGGACACGATCAGCGTCGCCGACAGTTGGCGCAGGAACAGCGCCATCACCGCTACCACCAGCAGGATCGCGATCAGCAGCGTCACTTCCACTTCATGCAGCGAGGCACGGATGGTCTTGGTGCGGTCGGTCAGCACACTGACCTGCACCGACGCCGGCAGCATGCCTTGCAGGCGCGGCAGTTCGGCCTGGATGCGGTCCACGGTCTCGACGATGTTCGCGCCGGGCTGGCGCGAGATCACCAGGTTCACGCCGGGCGTATCCCCGGACCACGCTTGCACGTAGGCGTTTTCCGAACCGTTGATGACTTTGGCGATATCGCGCAGTTGAACCGGTGCACCGTCCTTGTAGGACACGATCAGTTGGGCGTAATCCTCCGGGTGGAACAACTGGTCGTTGGTCGACAGAGTCGACACGCTGTTCTCCCCGTAGATCGCGCCCTTGGCCAGGTTGAGGCTCGATTGCTGGATCGCCAGGCGCACATCGGCCAAGGTCAGGCCGATGGCGGCGAGTTTGTCGGGCGAGGCCTGCACGCGGATCGCCGGGCGTTGCTGGCCGGTGATGTTGATCTGGCCGACGCCGTCGATCTGGCTGATCTGCCGCGCCAGCAGGGTTTCCACGTAGTCGCTCAGCTCGGTACTGGGCATGCTGGCGGAGCTGACACTGAGGATCAGCACCGGGCTGTCCGCCGGGTTGACCTTCTTCCAGGTCGGCAGGCTCGGCATATCGCTGGGCAGCTTGCCCGACGCCGTGTTGATCGCCGCCTGCACTTCCTGGGCGGCAGTGTCGATGCTCTTGTCGAGGGTGAATTGCAGGGTCAGCAGGCTTGAGCCCAAGGCACTGCTGGAGGTCATCTGGGTCATGCCGGGGATGGCGCTGAATTGCACTTCCAGCGGCGTGGCCACCGATGAGGCCATGGTGTCCGGGCTGGCGCCGGGCAATTGCGCGGTGACCTGGATCGTCGGAAATTCCGCCTCCGGCAGTGGGGCGATGGCCAGGCGCGGGAAGGCAATCATCCCGAGCAGCACCAGGGCGAAGGTCAGCAGCAGCGTGGCGACCGGGTGGTCGACGCACCAGGCTGACGGCGAACGGCTACCGGTCATGGCTGCACCTTGGCATCGACGGTCTGGATCACCTGCGGCGGCTCCTTGAGCACGTCTACCTGGACACCGGCCTTGAGCCGCGACTGGCCATCGCTGACCAGCACATCACCGGCCTGCACACCCTTGATGATGTTCACATCGCTGTTTTGGTAGGTGACTTGCACCGGCACCACCTCAACCTTGTCGCCATTGAGCCGGTACACGAAGTGCGAGTCCAGGCCGCGTTGCACTACGGTCGGCGGCACCACCAGCGCGTTTTTGTCGAGGGCGACCTGGATCTTGATGGTCACTAATTGCCCCGGCCACAGGCGCTGGGAGGCGTTGTTGAACTCGGCCTTGGCGCGCAGGGTGCCGGTGGTGGAGCTGATCTGGTTGTCGATCAGGCTCAAATGGCCTTCACCGAGCAAGTCACCGGTCTGGCCGTCGGTGTCGGCGCCCAGGTAGGCGTCGACGCTGGCCGGGGTGGTTGCAGCGATCAAGCCTTGCAGGGTCGGCAGCATCTGTTGCGGCAGCGAGAATTCAACGGCAATCGGGTCGATCTGGGTCACGGAGAACAAGCCCTGCGTATCGCTGGTGCGCAGGAAATTACCTGCGTCCACATTACGAATACCCACGCGGCCACTGACGGGAGAGCGGATCTGGGTGTAGGAAAGCTGTACCTGGGCCGAATCGATGGCGGCCTGGTTGCCTTGGACGGTGGCTTTGAGTTGGTTGACCAAGGCTTGTTGCTGGTCATAGGTCTGCTTGGACACGCCGTCGTCGACGCTCAATTCCTTGTAGCGCTTGAGGTTGACCAAGGCCACCTGCAATTGCGCCTGGCTCTCGCCCAGTTGCGCCTTGGCCTGGTCGAGGCTGGCGCGGATCGAGCGGTCATCGATGGTCGCCAGCAGGTCGCCGGCCTTGACCCGTTGGCCTTCCTTGACCAGCAATTGGGTGAGAATGCCGTCGACTTGCGGGCGAATCACCACGCTGTGCAGCGATAACACCGTGCCAATGCCGCTGACAAATCGCGGGATATCCTGTTGCGCCACGCTCACCACCCGTACCGGGATTGCGCTCGGTACTGCCAGCTTGGCCTTGGCCGGCCGGGTCAGCGCCCAGGCTGCAATCGCCGCGACCACGAGGACACCCACAATCAGGGCGGTTTTTCGTTGAATCTGCATGGGTGAGGCGCCGGGGGCAAAGGATGGGGAGAGTGAGCGGTCTTTATAGCCCTTCAACCCGGTCAGCACGGTGACTGCTAACTGACAGCGCTGTCAGCAAACTCCGACCATTCGTACAGGCGGTGGTTAAAGATCTGAGGCGCGCAGGTATACTGCGCGCCACTGTGGCCCGCAAGCCGGCCCCGCATCATTTTTTGCACGCTCCGGAGCTTCCATGACTTCCCCGACACAACCCTCTGTTGAAGCGACCGACATCGTCGATCCGGCCAGCGCCGAAAGCGTTGAAAAAGCCGAGATCCCGGCGTTCAAGTTTCCGTTCAAGCCGGGTGAGCTGGCCGGGGCCAAGAATGCCGCCCAGCCTTGGTACAAAAACGGCGCCAAGAATGGCCACACCAAGTCACCGGGCATGGCACCACCGGGCACTCGTCGTTCGATGGGTAAACGCTGAGATTAACCCGTTGCACGTCGTGTCGACTGTTGCCTACAGCCTCCGCTGATATTTCTGATTGCAGGTCTACGGCCCTTTCTTGAAAGCTTGCACCGCCTTTGCTCTGTCCCCGTGATTCAAGGGGGAACAGGGCGGCGCTGGTCTTTCCGGAAAAGGACGTTTCCCGTGGCCCTGATACACATCTGTGTCATGTTTGCCCTGTTGCTTTCGGCTGATGCGCTCGCGGCCGCTGATCAACCGCGTCGCGAAATTCGTTTTGGGGTTGCTGCGCAATTCCCACCCTTCCAGAGCCGTAACCCGCAAGGGCAGTTGGTGGGCTTGAACATCGAGCTGGGCAATGCCCTGTGCGTGCAGTTGAATGCACGTTGCGTCTGGGTCGATCAGGTGCTTGTCGAAGACTTTCCCGCCCTCGAAGCCAGAAAATTCGACGCAATCATGGGGATGGCACCTACGCTGGAGCGGCGGCGTTCGGTCAGCTTCACCGATCACCTCTACCCCTTTACCACACGCCTGGTGGGCCGCAGCACATCCGGCCTGCTGCCCCAAGTAAGGTCGCTCAAGGGCAAGCGGATCGGCGTATTGCTGGGGAGCAACCGTGAAGCCTTTGCCCGGACGAAGTGGGCGCGCCGGGGCGTCATCATCAAGAGCTTCTGGCTCAATGACGATCTGGTGCGCAGTCTGGTGGCCGGCGAAATCGAGGCAACCTTGCAAGGCACCGTAGAAATCCGTGAAGCCTTGCTCGACACCGACGAAGGCCGGGATTTTGACTTCCTCGGCCCACCCATTTCGGCGCCGCTGCTCGGCGATGGTGTAGCGATTGCGGTGCGTAAGCCCGACACCGCATTGCGCCAGGAGCTTAACTGCGCCCTCGAACAGTTGAAGCAGAGTGGTGAGTACCAGCGGATCATTCAATCCTACCGACTGGACGCTGCTCCCGCTGCGTCATGATGGCCAATAAGGCCTACGCAGCCCGCAACGAGATAAACGCATAATTGGCCGGCACCTGCGTGGCAATCTGCGCCCCTGCATCGAGTATCTGCTCGGCGATGTCCAGCCCGGACACATGAAACACCCACTCATTGGCCACGGGCGGCTGCTCAACCGCCAACTCGATCGCCTGGGCAAATGCGCCCATGTCCGGCAAGTACGCGGTAAACCCATCACCCTTGAGCGCCGTGGTGCGAATGCCCAGCAAGGCGCACACCGCTTCCTTGGTCTGCACATCGTCGCGGTCGGCCTGGCGCGAACGCTGGATCAGTATCGCGAGTTCCGGGTCCGCCAGTTCGCCGCCGACGATCAGCGCGGGGCCCTGCTCCCATGATTCCGGCGGGCAATCCTTGGCGGCAGGGTTGAGCGGGATATGCGGGTTGATCTCCATCGGGTAGATGCGGCACACCAATGGGCGACGCTCATAGATGCGGCACAGGTTGTCTTCGTCAAGATTCCGGCAGCGCCCGGCGTTATAGGCGGCAAAGGTAATGGCCACAAACGCTTCGGTGCTGCCGCTGGGCACCACCACCGAACGGCGCTCGGCATGCTCGCGTTGCAGTGGGGGCAGGCCCAGTCCGTTACCGAGGAATCCCTCTACCAGAACAATGACGTTACCGCCGTCCGCCGCCCACATACGGGCTTCGGCAAGGGTCAGGGGGACGTGATGGTCGCTGCAGCATTTACCGCAACCAACGCAGGAAAAATGAGTGTTCATGGCGGATCTTTTACCAGGCTAGGTCGGAGGGCACGCAATCACGGTGACGGGTTTTTACCTCTTTGCACCGGTATGGCAGTCTGGAAGCAAGTTATGCGCCAGCGCCTGTCAGTCCTCTGCGACGACATCCCGCAGTACAAACACCATGCCTGCGCTTTCATACAGATGCCGGGCGCGCAGGTTGCTCTCCAGCACCTTGAGGTCCACATAGGGTTCGCCGCGTTGCTTGAACACCTGGAAAGTGTGCAGCAACAACGCGCGGCCCAGCCCCTGGCCTTGGGCGCACGGATGTATGGAGACGTTCTTGATAAAGGCGCTGGTCCAGCACTGGGCCACGCCGAGAATACCGTCGGCGTTGCTGGCGACCAGGCACAGCGAGGGGTCGAATTCGGCATCAGTGACGAACTGTTGTCGCCATTCATCCAGGCTGGCGACACGGCCGCCGCCCTGCTCCTGGGTCATGCTCAGTACGGCGTGAATCGCCGGCGCCAGATCGGCACGGTAGTGGTCCAGCACGGTCCCGGCCGGCCATTGTGGCGCGGGCAGGCCGGCGGTGAGGTCGCGGCGCAGCAGTTGGTAATACGCCGCCATCGATTACAGGCCCTGTTGCGCCACGGTTTGCGCGGCCACCACCAGGCATTTGGTCAGCTCAGGGGAGGAGAACTTGGTCAGTACCGCATTGGCACCGGCCAGGCGCGCCTTTTCGCTGTTCATCGCGCTGTCCAGGGACGTGTGCAGCAATATGTACAGGTGCTGGAAGTCCGGCGTTTCACGCAGCGTGCGGGTGAGGGCGTAACCGTCCATTTCGGACATCTCGATATCCGAAACCACCACATTGATCTGCGCGGCAGTGCCTTGCAGCTCCAGCAGTACATCGATGGCTTCCTTGGCACTGCGCGCCGTGTGGCAGGTCAGGCCGAGGTTGCGCAGGGTATGCACGGACTGCTGCAGGGCGACCTGGCTGTCATCCACCACCAGGATTCGCGCATTGCCGAGCACTTCGGCTTCTTCCATGGTCAGGTCGGTCGGCGCAGCTTCAATCGGTGCCGGCGCGATGCCGTGGATGACTTTTTCGATATCCAGCACCTGCACCAGGCCGCCTTCCACCTGAGTCACCCCAGTGATGAATGCACGGTTGCCGCCGGAGCCGTAGGGCGGTGGGCGGATGTCAGTCGTCAGGCAGTGCACGATCTTGCTCACGGCCTGCACATGCAGGCCCTGTTTGGAGCGGCTCACGTCGGTGACGATCAGGCAGCCGCCGTCTGGATCTTCCAGAGGGCGTTCACCCAAGGCGCGGCTGAGGTCGATCACCGACAGCGAGGCACCGCGCAGGGTGGCGATGCCTTTGACGTTAGGGTGCGACTCCGGCAGCTTGGTCAGCGGCGGGCAAGGAATGATTTCGCTGACTTTCAGCAGGTTGATGGCCATCAGCTTGCCGCTGCGCAACGTAAAGAGCAGAAGCGAGAGGGAGTCTGCGCGGGCTTTGGTGGTGGACATAAAAACCTTCTGTGGATCAGGGATGACGATCTTCTATGGAAGGTTATCGACGTGAACACAGAAAACTGTAGGCGCCTTGCTTGTTGTTGCTCGCGCTGGAGTGCGCAGCGCTCCCAGGCTTTTGGGGCCGCTTCGCCGCCGAGCGGGAGCAAGCTCCCTCGCCACCGTTCGTGCCTGCTGTCTTAGCCCTTCCACACCTGTGGGTTCACCAGATCCTGTGGGCGCTGGCCCAGCAGCGCGCTGCGCAGGTTGTCCAGGGCGCGGTTGGCCATGGCTTCGCGGGTCTCGTGGGTCGCCGAGCCGATGTGCGGCAGGGTCACCGCATTGCTCAGCTGGAACAACGGGGATTGCGCCAGTGGCTCTTGCTCGTACACATCCAGCCCGGCGCCCCGAATGGTCTGGTTCTGCAAGGCCTGGATCAGCGCCGGCTCGTCCACCACCGGGCCACGGGAGATGTTGATCAGGATCGCGCTGGATTTCATCAGCCCCAGCTCGCGGGTGCTGATCAGGTGACGGGTCTTGTCGCTGAGCGGCACCACCAGGCAGACGAAATCCGCCTCGGCCAGCAACTGGTCCAGGCTGCGCCACTGTGCGCCCAGCGCTTGTTCAAGTTCAAGCTTGCGGCTGTTGCCGCTATACAGGATCGGCATGTTGAAGCCCAGGCGCCCGCGACGAGCCACGGCCGCGCCGATATTGCCCATGCCGACGATGCCCAGGGTCTTGCCGTGCACATCGCAGCCAAACAAGGGGGCGCCAACGCTGGCTTTCCACTGGCCGGCCTTGGTCCAGGCGTCCAGTTCGGCTACCCGGCGTGCGCTGCTCATCAGCAGGGCGAAGGCCAGGTCGGCAGTACTTTCGGTGAGCACGTCGGGGGTGTTGGTCAGCATGATCCCGCGCTCGTTGAAGTACGGCACGTCGTAGTTGTCGTAGCCCACCGACACGCTGGACACCACCTCCAGCTTGCTCGCGCCTTCGAGCTGCGCACGGCCCAGCTTGCGACCCACGCCAATCAGGCCGTGGGCGTGGGGCAGGGCTTCGTTGAATTGCGCATTGATGTCACCCAGCTTGGGGTTGGGCGCGATCACCTCGAAATCCTGTTGCAGGCGTTCGATCATTGGCGGGGTGACGCGGCTGAAGGCGAGGACAGTCTTTTTCATGGCAGGCGGGCTCATCGACTACGGAAGAATGCCAAGCAAGCTAACATTCTTGCCCGCAATTGTCAGGACACCGCAGATCTAAAGCGGGCAGTGATATTCGCCTCGTTGAAATCAGTTCGCCAACCGCGCGCCGCTGAGGCTGCCACTCAACTCATACGCCACCAACTCCGCCTGATGCGCCGCCAGAATCTCCGGCAACGAGCCACGCAGGTATTCCACCCAGGTCTTGATCTTCGCATCCAGGTACTGGCGCGATGGGTAGATGGCGTACAGGTTCAATTCCTGGGAGCGGTAGTTGGGCATCACCCGCACCAGCGTGCCATTGCGCAAGCCTTCGATGGCCGCATACACCGGCAACAGGCCGATGCCCATGCCGCTGGTGATCGCGGTTTTCATCGCGTCGGCCGAGTTGACCAGGAATGGCGAGGTGTTGATCGCCACGCTTTCCTGGCCTTCCGGGCCGTTGAAGGTCCATTTGTCCAACTGAATCACCGGGCTGACCAGGCGCAGGCAGGCGTGGTTTAGCAGATCATGGGGGCGGTGGGCACAGCCCTTGGCCTTGACGTAATCCGGCGAGGCGCAGGCGATGCTGTAGGTGATGCCCAGGCGTTGGGACACAAACCCCGAGTCCGGCAGCTCGCTGGCCAGTACGATGGACACGTCGTAGCCTTCGTCGAGCAGGTCCGGCACGCGGTTGGCCAGGGTCAGGTCGAAGGTTACGTCCGGGTGGGTGCGGCGGTAGCGGGCGATCGCGTCGATGACGAAATGCTGGCCAATCCCGGTCATGGTGTGCACTTTCAATTGCCCGGCGGGGCGTGCGTGGGCGTCGCTGGCTTCGGCCTCGGCTTCTTCGACATAGGCCAGGATCTGCTCGCAGCGTAGCAGGTAGCGTTTGCCGGCTTCGGTGAGGGCAATGCGCCGGGTGGTGCGGTTGAGCAGGCGGGTTTGCAGATGGGCCTCCAGATTGGAGACCGCGCGCGAGACGTTGGCCGTGGTGGTGTCCAGTTGCGCTGCGGCGGCGGTGAAGCTACCCGCTTCGGCCACACAACTGAAGGCGCGCATGTTTTGCAAGGTGTCCATGGAGTGTTCTCAGGGGAGATGTCAAATTGTGACATGAAGTTGCGCGCAGGTGTGTATCCGCTGGCCACTGCTCTTCCTGGGCATAAGCCTCCATGGCTCAAGACAAGGTCCAGGCCTTACAGACGTTCGCCTCATAGTGCGGCAGGTATTCCACCACCAGATGATTGAATGCCTCCCGCGCCTGGCTGCGGTTTTCAGCGGTAGGTGCTTGCAAGGCGGTCTGTGCATGTTGCGTCAGGGTTTCGACCGCCTGGGTCAGTGCCGGGCTGACGCGCTTGAGCGCATCCAGTTCTGCGCTCAACACCGTACCGTGTGCCTGTCGGGCGATGGTGTCGAGTAACCCATGCAGGTCATTGGCATGCCGCTGTACGTAATCATCCCAACCCGATCGTTGCCCAGGGGCGCCCAGGTAGCGGCGGGCGATTGGCAGCAGGTGATCCAGCGACTCGCTGCCCAATTGTTCCCGGACTAGGGTCTGGCGTGTGCGCAGGGACTGCGCTTCAACACCGCTTAAGTGCTCAAGCCTCTCTGGAAGCGCCAAGTCGCGGGATTTGTTCACCGTGTAGCGGGTGAGCAGCACCACCGGCTCTCCATGTTTGATCTTGACCAATATATGGGTGGACGGCGACTTATTGGGCATGAGCAGTGATTCGGTGATCGAGCGGATAAGGTTTTCCCAATCGAACGCCTGGTTTCCCAGGGCCGCCAAGACGTTTCGCAGGACTCCTTTCACAACGTTCATGGACTTGAGCGCAGCGATATCGATCTCCAGGTAATCGCCACTCAGGTGGGGGTCGTCCAGCTTTCGATGACTGTATGCGATCGTCACCCCTTTGCCGCCCTCGGCCTGCGACGAGGCCGTGGCAGATACGTAGCCACTGAGTATCTGGGCCTGGGTTGTCAGCTTGTACACTTTCAACGCCTCGGGCCGAAGCAGCGCCCGGTTCTGATGTATGACTTCGCGTAGGTGCTTATCCACATCGGGATCGATGCGCGAGTGTGTCTGAAGCAGCACATAGCGCTCCATCAAGGCTCGCGCTTGTCTGTTGCTCGCATGCAGGCTGGCATTCAGCTCGGATGCCAGCGCGCAGGTGCTGGCGTGTTGGGTGAATTGGTAGCTGTTGGACGTAACGTGGTTTTTCATGTCGTCCAGCAGCCTTGCCGGGGTATCGCCGTGGTGCGTCAGCGCCGCCAGTTGTTGCAAGGCCATTGCCGGCGCTGTTTCGTGCAGGCCGAGAATGTCCAAGGTTTTGTGTTGGTGGGTGCGGTGTAATGTCAGCGACAGGCCGCTGTTCAGCTTCAGGAAGCTGAAAAAATCAGCCGCCACTTTACTGCGAGCACTGAATGCGATGCCTGTTTCGGTCATGACCGGTGCAGGTGTGTTCTGCAGGCAGGGCAGTTCAACGTCTGGCAGGCCGGCACTGGCCAGCGCTTGCCTGAGATACGGTTGGCTCAGGGCAGAGTAAGCCCTGTCCCTTGGCAGATTGTAATGGTCACTCACGATGCTGCTCAGGTGCCGGGCCGTTTGACCGATGCTTTCGCTCAAGGAGGTACGGACAGAATGGCTGCGGGCGTCGGCGTAGTGCTCCAGGTTCGCGTACGTGCGGGACGAAACATGCCCAAGGGCGATTTGCTGGTGGGTCTGAGCTTTAGTCATGGTAGCCAGCGTTGATTTGAACGTGCCCTGCAGGGCAATCACCCGCGTGCTCTTGAGGTGCTGATCGTCAGTGATTTGCAGGCGGGAGTCAGCTGCCAGTTGCGGTCCGGCCTGGAGTTGTCGCGCCGGATCCAGCGCCACGTTGTAGCCAATATGACGGTGGTTGATGCGTTCGCCCCCGGCGCGAATGTAGGCAAGAGAAGGCAGCAACCGCTGGGTCAGGCGCTGGTGTCGCTCCTCACCGGCCGCCGCACGGAATTGCCATTTAAGGGCGCGACACAGGGTATGGTCTGCCTCGATCTGCGGATTTTCATGGCTGCGATGCCGGTCAAGCAGGCGCTCGGCTTTTTTGAAAAACGCGTAGAAACCTGCAAGCTCCTGCGTCGACACCTCTAACCTCGGCGCGCTGTGGGTCAGCGTGTAATGCAGCGCTTCTATTGCTGATTGATCGCGATGATAGCCCGCAAGCAGTACGAGCTTCTCCAGCACCGTGTCGGCGATCCAGCGTACATCCCGTTGCAGAGGCAGCATGTCGGGGCGCAGAGGTTTGGGCGCTATGTGCAACTGCCTGCGCAACGCGTCGACAGTTTCTTGCGCTGGCGTGTGTACCCGACCGTGCGGGTTCAATATGCCGGGGACCGTCAGCATCGTGTGCTCCAGAGGCGGTGATGCTCCCTAGTGTGATACCCCTCGGTGCCGCGTGATGTAGGGCGAGTGCTGAGGCCATCGCTTAAATATCCGAACAGTGTGCGCAGCCGCGTGGATTATCGCCCGAACGGTAACAAAGATTCACAGGAATGCCCGCTTATCGCGATTCCTCCCGCCGCCTAGAATTGCGCCACCTTCGCGCTTTACCACCTCAGGAATTCGCTTGCCGTGCCGCGTCGCATCAGCAGAGAGCTTAAGACTCTCAGTGTTTGGGCCTTATCGTTAGCAATCAGCGGCTGCATCGGAACCGGAGGAATCGCTCCCCAAGGCCACGCCTTGAGCGCCAATGCCCTGGCCACCGATGAAGCGATCCAGAGCGCCGCCCAGGACGCCCACTGGCCCACCGCACAATGGTGGCAAGCCTACGGCGACCCGCAGCTCAATCACTGGGTCGAACTCGCCACGCAAAGCAGCCCGAGCATGGCCATGGCCGCCGCGCGGGTGCGTGAAGCGCGGGCCATGGCCGGGGTTGCCGAGTCGGCTGAGTCGTTGCAGATCAACAGCGACACTAGCCTCAAGCGTCACAACTGGCCCAAGGATCAGTTCTACGGCCCTGGCGAATTGAGCGGTGCCAACACCTGGGACAACAATGCGTCCTTGGGCCTGAGCTACGCCCTCGACCTGTGGGGCCGCGATAGCAATGCCACCGAGCGCGCCGTCGACCTGGCCCACATGAGCGCCGCCGAAGCACGCCAGGCCCAACTTGAACTGCAGAACAACGTGGTGCGCGCCTATATCCAGCTGTCGTTGCATTACGCCAACCGCGATATCGCCGCCGCCACGTTGGCCCAGCAAGAGCAGATTCTTGACCTGGCCAACAAACGCTTGAACGCCGGTATCGGCACGCATTTCGATGTGAGCCAGGCCGAAACCCCGCTGCCTGAAACCCATCGTCAACTGGACGCCCTCGACGAGGAAATCGCTCTGAGCCGTAACCAGTTGGCGGCGTTGGCGGGCAAAGGCCCGGGGGAGGGTGCGCAGTTGCAACGCCCAAGCCTGTCCCTCGCCGCGCCGCTTAAACTGCCATCCGCGTTGCCCGCGCAATTGCTCGGCCAGCGCCCGGATGTGGTTGCCAGCCGCTGGCAAGTGGCGGCCCAGGCGCGGGGCATCGACGTGGCGCACGCCGGCTTCTACCCCAACGTCGATCTGGTCGGCAGCCTCGGCTACATGGCCACCGGCGGCGGCATGCTGGCGTTTCTGGCGGGCAAGAAATTCAATTACAGCGTCGGCCCGGCGATCACCTTGCCGATCTTCGACGGCGGCCGCTTGCGTGCCGAGCTGGGCGAGGCCAGCGCTGGTTACGACATCGCCGTGGCGCGCTACAACCAGACGCTGGTCACTGCGCTCAAGGGCATCAGCGACCAGTTGATCCGCCGCGAATCCCTGGACAAGCAACAAGGCTTCGCCGCGCAATCGGTGGCCTCGGCGCAGAAAACCTATGACATCGCGATGATCGCCTACCAGCGCGGCCTTACCGATTACCTCACTGTGCTCAACGCCCAGACGTTGCTGTTGCGCCAGCAACAGATCGAGCAGCAAGTCCAGGCGGCGCGCCTGAGCGCCCATGCCGAACTGGTGACCGCCTTGGGCGGCGGCCTTGAAGCAGGCCAGGACGCACCGCAAAACGCCAAGACCCTCCCGAGCAAAACCCCGGCGGCCCTTGCCGTATTCGATCACTGAGTAGGTTGTGATGACTCCCTTGCCTGCACCGCTGCGCTGGCTGCATTCCCTTGAGTGGCGCCGTGGCTTTTTCGACTGGGCACGCAGCGACGGCGTGACCTGGGTGTATATCTTCAAGGTGTTGATTGCGGCGTTTCTCACTCTGTGGCTGGCCATGCGCCTGGAACTGCCGCAACCGCGTACCGCCATGATCACAGTGTTTATCGTGATGCAGCCGCAGAGCGGCCAGGTGTTCGCCAAGAGCTTTTACCGCTTCCTCGGCACCCTGACGGGCTCGGCGGTCATGGTGTTGCTGATCGCCTTGTTTGCGCAAAACACCGAACTGTTTCTCGGCGCCCTGGCGATCTGGGTCGGCATCTGCACGGCCGGGGCGACGCGCAACCGTAACTTTCGTGCCTATGGTTTTGTGCTGGCCGGCTACACGGCGGCGATGGTCGGCTTGCCGGCGCTGGCCCATCCGGACGGCGCTTTTATGGCGGCGGTATGGCGGGTGCTGGAAATTTCCTTGGGGATTATCTGTTCCACCCTGGTCAGCGCCGCGATTTTGCCGCAGACCGCTAGCGCTGCCATGCGTAATGCGTTGTATCAGCGCTTTGGCGTGTTCGCGCTGTTCGTCACCGATGGCCTGCGCGGGCGCAGCCAGCGTGACGGCTTCGAGGCGAGTAACGTGCGCTTCATCGCCGAAGCCGTTGGCCTGGAAGGGCTGCGCAGCGTCACCGTGTTCGAAGACCCGCATATGCGCCGACGCAACGGTCGGCTCAGTCGCCTCAACAGCGAATTCATGAGCATCACCACGCGCTTCAACGCCTTGCACCAGTTGCTGGAACGGCTGCGCACGGATGCTGCGGATCATGTGGCGGCGGCGATCAAGCCCGGCCTGCAAGACCTTGCCGAAGTACTCGACGGGTTCTCCGGCCGCGCCCTCACCAGCCCCGACGCTGCACGGCTGGTCAACCAACTGAGCATTTATAAAGACAGCCTGCCGGCCAAGGTGCGCAGCCTGCGCACGGCCTTTCAGGAAGGCGACCCGACTGAAGCCGAACAACTGGATTTCCACACCGCCTACGAGCTGCTTTACCGCTTCGTCGACGACTTGCACAACTATGCGCAAACCCACGCCTCCCTCGCCGATCACAGCCACGCACGGGAAGACTGGGACGAAGCCTATACGCCGAAGACCAACTGGCTGGCCTGCGCCGCTTCGGGGATTCGCGCGTCATTCATCCTGATTGTGCTGGGCAGTTATTGGGTGGCAACCGCCTGGCCCAGCGGCGCCACCATGACCCTGATCGCGGCCGCCACCGTCGGCTTGTCCGCCGCCACGCCCAACCCGAAACGCATGGCGTTCCAGATGGCCTGCGGCACGTTGATCGGGGCGTTGGTGGGGTTTGTCGAAATGTTCTTCGTGTTCCCCTGGATCGACGGCTTCCCGCTGCTGTGCGTGATGCTCGCGCCGGTGATCATCTTCGGTGCTTTCCTGGCGTCACGCCCGCAGTACGCAGGTGTTGGTGTGGGCCTGTTGATCTTCTTCAGCACCGGCTCGGTGCCGGACAACCTCACGGTCTACAACCCGTACACCTTTATCAACGACTACATCGCCATGATCCTCGGCATGCTGGTGTGCGCCGCCGCCGGTGCGATCATCCTGCCGCCCAACAGCCGCTGGCTGTGGCGGCGCCTGGAGCAGGACCTGCGCGAACAAGTGGTGTACGCCATCAGCGGCAAACTCAAGGGCTTGGCGTCGAGTTTTGAAAGCCGCACCCGTGACCTGTTGCACCAGGCCTACGGCCTCGCCGTCGGACAGCCGCAGGTGCAGCGTGATCTGCTGCGCTGGATGTTCGTGGTGCTGGAAGTCGGCCACGCGATCATTGAGTTGCGCAAGGAACAGGCGATCCTGCCGGTACACCCGGCGTATGCCGAATCCCAGCCATGGCGCCAGGCGATCCGCGTGATGGGGCGCTCGCTGGTACGGCTGTTCCTGCAGCCCAGCGCGAGCAACCTGGAGCGCGGCCTCATTGCCGTCGACCATGCGATCAGCCGCGTACAGGCCACCGACGAGCCCTTCGCCCCGCACTTCGACACTTCGGCCCTGCGCCGGGTGAAAAGCTACCTGCACTTTATCCGCACCTCGTTGCTCGACCCGCAGTCACCGCTGGCGGCTTTCAAAGGAACCCCGAATGCCCCGTGAAATCGCATTCCACGGCATCTATATGCCGACCATGACCCTGATGTTCCTGATCGCAGCGGCGCTTGCCTGGGCGCTGGACCGCTTTCTGGCCGGCTTCGACCTGTACCGCTTTTTCTGGCACCCGGCGTTGCTGCGCCTGAGCCTGTTCGTTTGCCTGTTCGGCGCCCTGGCGCTGACCGTCTACCGTTGAGAATGCCCCGATGAAAAAGTTTTTCAGCCTGCTCGCCACCTTGCTGGTACTGGCCTTGGCGATCTGGATAGGCCGCACACTGTGGGTGCACTACATGCAAACCCCATGGACCCGCGATGGCCGTGTTCGCGCCGACATCATCAACGTAGCCGCCGACGTGACCGGCGAAGTGGTCGACGTGCCGGTGCGCGACAACCAGTTGGTGAAAAAGGGCGACCTGCTGATGCAGATCGACCCCGAGCACTACCGCATCGCGGTCAAGCAGGCGCAGTCGCTGGTGGCTTCGCGCAAAGCCACCTGGGAAATGCGCAAGGTCAACGCCCATCGCCGTGCCGACCTCGACGCCCTGGTGATCTCCAGGGAAAACCGCGACGACGCGAGCAACATCGCCGACTCGGCCCTGGCCGACTACCAACACGCGCTGGCACAGCTGGAAGCCGCCGAACTCAACCTGAAACGCACCCAGGTCGTGGCGGCCGTGGATGGCTACGTCACCAACCTCAACGTGCATCGCGGCGACTACGCGCGCATCGGCGAAGCCAAGATGGCCGTGGTCGATATGAACTCGTTCTGGGTGTACGGTTTCTTTGAAGAAACCAAGCTGCCCCATGTGAAAGTCGGTGACAAAGCCGATATGCAATTGATGAGCGGCGAAACGTTGAAGGGGCATGTAGAAAGCATCTCGCGTGGTATCTACGACCGCGACAACCCCGAGAGCCGCGAGCTGATTGCCGATGTGAACCCGACCTTCAACTGGGTGAGGCTGGCCCAGCGCGTGCCGGTGCGGATTCACATTGATGAAGTGCCAGACGGGGTGTTGTTGGCGGCGGGGATTACGTGCACGGTGATCGTTGACCAGACACGAAACTAAATTGTGGGAGCTGGCAAGCTCCCACATTCGTTTTTTGTTGATAGGCAGATCGGGTTTTGTCTCAGATGAGGACTTAGGCTCTGACTTTTCGTCGACGCCTGACTCGCAACATACTGACGTAGCGGCGGTGGTTTCTTGTGTGGAGTAGGAACAACCAGAACAGCGCTTGAAATAAAGGAAACACTGCAAACATCGTCACTCGTTGGTTGCCCAGGTAGTCGGCCGCAAGCATAGCGTTCAACGCTGCGACGCCCACCAGTAGGACAGGGCCAAAACGGAACCCCGCCGCCACCAGCGCCATCCCAATGCAGATGACCAGTAGTAATACCAGAGCCGCCAAAACCGCATATTCGCTTGGCAGGTAATATATTCGGGCGTAATACGACAGGCTATGTGACAAGTTGCCGGAAGTACTGACGAGGCTCATTGATACCCCCATGCCCACCGTGAACGCAAAACGTCGGGTGTAATAACGTAAGGTTCGGGGATCCTGGGCGCTGATAACGTCATTGTTCATGGCTGCCGAACTCCTCATAAATCCCAATAACGAGAGAATTGATGTTTCCGGACAGGCCGCTACCAGTGACCGCCAAAGCGGCGCCCACTTGATCGGCTAACTGAATGAGGAGGTCCTGACGTAATTGGACATTGCTGAAGCGCTTGGGGAGTGCCCATAGATGCGACTCGCGCGGCGAGTTTGCCACCCATTGCGCATAATCATCGGCAGCCATCATCGGTCCTGTGACCTCCCGCAGAATCACCCGCTTGGGTTTGATACTGCACAGCGGTACAAACTCACGTAGCACAGTCACCTGATAATCACTGCCGATATGCACCAGACCTGCCCCGACAATGGCCGGGTCGGCGTCAACGGTTCGATAAAGTTTGGGCAGGTCCAGCAGGCTGGTCAGCCGCTGGCGAGTCGTGGTGTGCGCATCCGGCACACCGCTTCGCATAAAATCCCTTGGCATCCTTTCACCTGTGAGTAGACAGAGGTGAAAGAGCCTGGGGATAGTTTCCTTGTAATGCTGTCAGCCCATTCGCTGTTTATTGTAGGAACCGGCTGGGCAGTTAGTTCATTGAGCTACATAGGTTTCATGCAAATGGCGCCACAACAGCGCGCCATTCGCCTGCTTCTCAAACACCACGGTGGCCCGCCGATCTGTTTGGGTGCCGCTGTCGTCAACCTGATGCTCACGATAAGTCACCGTCGCACCGCGTGCATGCCGGTCAATCCCAGCCATTTCACTCAAGGTGATTTTCAGCCCCGGACGCATCCCGCCCAGGCGCGTGAACAGCGCATTCACCCCGGCTGCATTGACGCGTGTGCCGCTGGCGGGGGCGATCATGCTGAATTGCGGCGAGAAGCGCGCAAGCAGGTTTTGCAAGGTGCCGTCAGGCGCAACGCCGGCAAACCATTGCTCGATCTCGACGTGGGTCTGGATCACTTCTTCGAAAAAATCGCTGTAGTCGATCATTTACAAATTCCCCTTCAAACGTTGGCGGCGGGGATTACGTGCACGGTGATTGTGAACTCGGCGCCAAACTGAATGGCAGGCCTAAGCGAATGGCTTGCTGGCCCTGATTTTTCGTCGACGCTTTACCCTCAACATGCTCGTGTATCGGCGATGGTTTTTTGAATTAAGGATCAGGATGTAGAGCAGCGATGTGAACAGAGGGAATAAGTTGAACAGTGTCACCGGCTGACTGGCCAGGTAACCAATTGCGAGAAAGGTATTAACGATGGCGATAGATACGAGTATTCGCCGTGCGTGATGGAAGCCTTCAAATAACATTATCTGGCCTGCGCAAAAAATCAGACAAAGTGCCATACCGGTTCCGAAAGAAAATTCAGTCGGTAGATGATTGGCCCTTGCGTAATACGACAAGCTAAGTGTCATGTTGATAGCAATATTGTTTAGCATTAGCAGAAGAGCACTGGCCCATGACGGTAGGAATCGATATGCGTAACGGCGCCAAATTCGATATTCACGGAAGGGGTCGACGCTATAAGTCATATTCGGAAAACTCCTCATACAGACCTATGACGATGTGATTGATATTTCCGGAATAGATGCTGCCTCCAACGGCCAAGGTCGCTCCAATCTGATCTTTTATTTGAGTGAGAATGCCCAACCGCAGTTGGAGGTTGCTGTAGCGTTTGGGTAGCTGCCCCGCTAGTTGCTTCAGACGAATCATCTCTCGGGGATGGCGAGGGTTCTGCAGTCGCAGTACTTCGGTTGTTAACTTTGCACGTTCCTGGCGACTCATGAGTCTCAAGATGTCTGTCGAATTACGCCCAGTCGCACGTTTGATAGCCATTACTGATTTGACGGTAGCGAAGGTGGTGGTACCGGCCCCGACCAATGAAATGCCATCCAGAGCGACTGTCATTGCCTGATACCAGCTCAGGCTGTCGTAATAGTCATTTTTGGCGGGATTGGTCAATTCGTTGGAGACTCTCCATGAACTGTTTACGCACTGGAGAGCACTGGCAGTCGCAGCGCTGTAGGCAACGTAGCTCAATGCAAGGCTGGCACCCGCGCTGAAAGGCACTGCTGCGATTCCTGATTTCGCAACGATGTATCCAATTACGGCCCCTCCACAGGAGGAAGCCACTCCCGACGCTTCGCGCCACAGCTGTGATTCACGAGGCGAGCTTGCTGCAAGCTCTGCATACTGATCGGCAGTCATCGCCGGTCCCACCACCTCCCGCAGAATCACCCGCTTGGGCTTGATACTGCACAGCGGCACAAACTCACGCAGCACCGTCACCTGATAATCACTGCCGATATGCACCACACCTGCCCCGACGATGGCCGGGTCGGCGTCAATGGTTCGATAAAGTTTGGGCAGGTCCAGCAGGCTGGTCAGCCGCTGGCGAGTCGTGGTGTGCGCATCCGGCACACCGCTTCGCATAAAATCCCTTGGCATCCTTTCACCTGTGAGTAGACAGAGGTGAAAGAGCCTGGGGTTAGTTTCCTTGTAATGCTGTCAGCCCATTCGCTGTTTTTCGTAGGATCCGGCTGGGCAGTTAGTTCATTGAGCTACATAGGTTTCATGCAAATGGCGCCACAACAGCGCGCCACTCGCCTGCTTCTCAAACACCACGGTGGCCCGCCGATCCGTTTGGGTGCCGCTGTCGTCCACCTGATGCTCACGATAAGTCACCGTCGCACCGCGTGCATGCCGGTCAATCCCAGCCATTTCACTCAAGGTGATTTTCAGCCCCGGCCGCATCCCGCCCAGGCGCGTGAACAGCGCATTCACCCCTGCTGCATTGACGCGTGTGCCGGTGGCGGGAGCGATCATGCTGAATTCCGGCGAGAAGCGCGCAAGCAGGTTTTGCAAGGTGCCGTCAGGCGCAACGCCGGCAAACCATTGCTCGATCTCGATGTGGGTCTGGATGACTTCTTCGAAAAAGTCGCTGTAGTCGATCATTTACAAATTCCCCTTCAAGCCAAAGCGTTTCTTCAACACGGTTTCCAATAACCCCTTGGGCAACAACGCCGCCATCAACGGCAGCGCCCGGCTGCCATTGCCCGAGCGCAACAGGCGTGGTGGCTGCGGCTGTTGCACGGCTTTGAGCACATCCGCCGCAAACACCGTGGCAGGCGTCGGCTTGTCCTGGGAGGCCTGGCTGCGTGCGCGAATGCCTTCGCGCAATGGCCACCATGGCGATTGCTCGTTGATCAGCAACTCGGCCTGGGCCCCGGCGTTTTTGGCAAAGCGTGTATCGATGGCGCCGGGTTGTACTTCCATCACCCGTATGCCAAACGGCGCCAGTTCCATGCGCAGTGCATCGCTCAAGGCATGCACCGCCGCTTTGGAGGCGCAGTAGGCACCGGCAAACGGCGTGACCAGCACCCCGGAAACGCTGCCGATATTCACCACCAGGCCTTTGCGCTTGCGCAGCGCCGGGAACAGCGCCTGGGTCACGCCGACGATGGAAAACACATTGGTCTCGAACTGACGCTGCATCGCCTTGGTGCCGCCGTCGAGCAGCGGGCCCATGGCGCCGTAGCCGGCGTTGTTGATCAGTACATCCAATTCGTCCAGGTTCGCGGCCAGGGTCTGCAGGGCGGCAGCGTCATTCACGTCCAGCAGCACAGCGTGGAAGCCCGCGTCGTTGAGGGCGATCACGTCGTCTTCGCGGCGGGCGCTGGTCAATACGTCGTAGCCGGCAGCCTTGAAGGCATCGGCCAACGCACGGCCGATGCCGCTGGAGCAACCGGTGATGAGAACATTGGGCATGGATCAATCCTTTGTCAGTCCGAGAAGCTGCCTTGCAGGTGCTCGGCACGAAATTCCAGGGTTTGCGGGCGGTAGCCGGGGCGCAGCGGCGGGGTGGGCAAGCAATCGTCCCAGGTGGCGCCAGCCTGCAACTCACCGGGGCCGCGATAGCGCGGGGCAGCATAGACGTTGTCGGCGAGATTCACCGTGTCACCGGGCGCATAGGCGGCGACACGCCAGCGCAGTTCGGTCAGTGGCACGTCGTTGCCGTTGTTCAGGGTGAGTTTCAGCGGACGGTCGGCGGGGCAGTCCTGTGGGGCGTAGGCGATGCGCAGTTCAAGGCGCGCCAGCTGCGAGGCCTCGCGGTTGTCCAGCCAGACCACCCACACTGCGACAAAACCCAGGCCGACAGCGGCGGCCAGCGATACCGGCAAGGCTTTGGCGGGGTAGCGCAGCAGCAGGATCAGCCAGGTGATGATCAGTAGGACGCCGAAAAACATGATGACAACCTCATACGCGGATAAAACATCCTACCTGTGGGTTGGCCTTGGTGCCTATCGTGGGCATCAGTTTTCGTTTACGAAGGAACCCGATGGCGCATTGTCTCCACAGAGCGAACATAGGGAAATACAGACCGCCCAGGAGGGTAATAACCGAAGTCAGAATAAGTGAGACCCACTATGGTTGCTTCAGCTCTTATTGTGCCCGTTGTCTCCAATGTCTTGTCGTCGGTGGTGACCTCCCTCATCACTGCCCCTAAAGCGCCAGCGCAGAACGCTGCTGGAGCGTCCCGGCAAATGGACCACGCGGCGAATTCTCCTTCGTCTGGTCGCATGCGGGACCACAAACTTACAAGTTTGGGTCAAACCCTGCTGCAAGGGCCTTCGTCGCAGCTGTGTAACAGCGGTATGAATGCCAAGCATGCCAAGGGGGCGGGTATTGCCTTGGGTGGCATGGCTGCGCAAGAGGCTGGGAAAAACCTGGCCAACAGTAGTGGTACGTTGTCCAGAGTCTTGGGCGCGCTCATGACCGAGGGTGGTAAGGCGGCCCAGTTGTACGGTGCTGTCAAGTTCGGTAACGCTTGACGCAATTGACGGACGTTCTGCGGCACTGGCATTGGCGCTGGCAATGATTGAATAAAAAAGCCCCCGCCCAACCGGCTGCGGATAGGGGACGCAGTCGGCTGGGCGAGGGCTTCTTGTACGACTGTTTTACTGCGCGATAGTTTTCACCGACACACCACGTTCAACCGGCGTCGAGCGACCGTAGATATCTTCAAAACGCTCGATGTCGTCTTCGCCCAGGTAGCTGCCCGATTGCACTTCGATGATCTCCAACGGGATCTTGCCCGGGTTGCGCAGGCGGTGCACCGAGGCGATCGGGATGTAGGTCGACTGGTTCTCGCAGAGCAGGAACACGTTCTCGTCGCAGGTCACTTCAGCCGTGCCGCTGACCACGATCCAGTGTTCGGCGCGGTGGTGGTGCATCTGCAATGACAGGCACGCGCCCGGCTTGACCGAGATGTGCTTGACCTGGAAGCGGCCGCCCATGTCCACCGAGTCGTAGGAGCCCCACGGACGGTAGACTTCGCAGTGGTTCTGGGTCTCGCTGCGGCCCTGTTCGTTGAGGGTGTTGACCATCTGCTTGACGCCCTGGACCTTGTCCTTGTGGGCAATCATCATCGCGTCCTTGGTTTCCACCACCACGATGTTTTCCAGGCCGATCACCGACACCAGCTTGCCGTTGCCGTGGATCATGCAGTTCTTGCTGTCCTGGATCACCACGTCGCCCTTGGTGACGTTGCCGTTGGCGTCTTTATCGTTGACCGCCCACAGCGAGGCCCAGCAACCCACGTCGCTCCAACCGGCGCTCAGCGGTACGACGCAGGCGCGTTGGGTTTTTTCCATCACGGCGTAGTCGATGGAATTGTCCGGGCAGCAGGCGAAGGTGGCTTCGTCGAAGGACACGGTGTCGGCGGTCTGTTCGCTGCGCTCCAGGGTCAGCACGCAGGTGTCGTAGATGTCCGGATCGTGCTTTTTCAGCTCTTCGAGGAAGCGGCTGGCGCGGAACAGGAACATGCCGCTGTTCCAGAAGTAGCCGCCGCTTTTGACGAACTCGACAGCGCGTTTTTCATTGGGTTTTTCCACGAACTGCTCAACGCGGCTCACGCCTTCGGGCAGCAGCGAATCGTTGGTGGACTTGATGTAGCCATAACCGGTTTCCGGACGGGTGGCCGGCACGCCGAACAACACCATCTCGCCACGCTCGGCTGCCACGGTGGCCAGGGCCAGGGCGCGTTGCAAGGCTTTCTGGTCATCGATCACGTGGTCGGCGGGCAGCACCAGCATCAGCTCGTCGCGGCCTTCGTTGACCAGCATCATCGCGGTCAGGGCCACGGCCGGCGCGGTGTTGCGACCGAACGGCTCCATCAGGATGCGTTGGCATTCGAGCTTACGTGCGCTCAACTGCTCGTTGACGATGAAGCGGTGATCCTTGTTGCAGACCACGATCGGGGTGTCCATGCCTTCGAATACCAGGCGCTCCAGGGTTTGCTGGAACAGCGTGTGCTCACCGGTCAGGGCCAGGAATTGCTTGGGGAACTGTTTACGGGAAAGCGGCCAAAGACGTGAGCCGCTACCACCGGAAAGGATTACTGGGATCATGTGTTTCTCCTTGAATCAATTTGGGTCAGAGCTACGAAGGTTTGTCGTTTCACTCTTGTTTTTGTCTCGGTCCCTGTGGGAGCTGGCTTGCCTGCGATGCAGGCGACTCGGTCTGTCAGTGACACCGAGGTGATGCCATCGCGGGCAAGCCCGGCTCCCACAGGGGAATAGTTAGCGGGTCGACACGGGGCGTTTCACCCACACTGGCGACAGGCTGCTGCCGGAACCGGTGACATACAGCACCGCTGCTTCACCGCGCTCCAGGGCAACCGGCTTCACATCGCCGACTTTCTTGTCACCGTCATACAACGCCAGGCTCACCTTCACCGGGTTGATCTCACGCTCGCCACGGCCTTTGGCGGCTACCGACTTGACCACGTCGGTCTTGCCGTCAGCGGTCTTGAGGGTCAGGGCCTTGTCGCTGAGGTTCTGCACGCGCACCAGGGACTTCTGCTTGTTCTTGAACGGCGGTTCTTCGATCAGCTGAGGCTGGCCGCTGCCGCTGTTGACCAGGGTGTAGTAGTGGTCGGCGGCGAGTTTGACCGGCAGGGTCTGGCTGCCAACCTTGGCGCTGTAGTCACCGCCCGGCATGAAGCTGAAGTCACTGCTGGCCAGTGGCGCAACCTCGCTGAGGTTGGTGTTGCCCACGGTGGCGCTGACTTCCTGGTTGCTGGCGTTGTAGATACGTACGAAGCTCGAACCTTTTGGCGCGGTAGGGCCGTAGAGCGCGGCATCGCCACCGGCGAAGGCGGACATCGATACGAAGCTCAGACCGGCAGCAATGGCCAGGGTTTTAGCGAGACGACGAGGAGTTGTAGTGAAAGTCATGTGAGTTACCTCTCTTTCAGTTTTGCGCCCGGTCGGGCGTCTCGGATTTTTGGTTTTTAACTGGGGTGTTCAGTGCCATGTTTTGTTGGCGTGAACCGGCTTGTTTAAGTTGCGCAACCCACGCAGGGTCGGCATCACCGATTTCGTTGTTCACAGGCAGATAGCGTTCAGGAAACTCCCAGATCAGCACCTGTGGCGGGCTGTTCTTGAAGTCGTCACTTTTCAGGTAGCTGAGCATCGGCAGGATCGGGCCGTGGCCGTCTTCTGCGTAGCTGACCACGTCGCTGCCCAGGGCTTGCTTGAGGGCACCGACGAAGTTCCAGTTGGGGTTGGCGCTGTAACTGGTGCCGACCAGTGCCACCGGGGTTTCGCTGTCGCTGAACAGCGCGTCGTCGCCTTTGGTTTCGGCCAGGTGCGTGACGCGTTTTTCCAGCGGCTCTTTAGGCGGCATCAGGTTTTCAAACAGCGGGTCCAGGGGCAGGAACAGACGCAGGTCGCCTTTGTGCGGCTCGGTCTTTTCGGCCTCGGTGACAAAGCGCTGCGGCTCGCCGCTCAGCGGGGTCTTGTCGGCAATCGCCTTGGCCAACTGCTTGGCCGCGACTTCGGCACCATCCGGCGTCCAGTGGGTGTCGGTGCGCAGGAACACTTGCTTGCCGCCCAGCTTGGCCTGTTGCAACGGGCCGAGCAGGTCGGGCGCCGGGATGTTGTCGGCGGCGACACGGGCATGGAAGTCCTGGTACAGGTTGGCGTGGATGCTCGCCGGTTTCACTTCACCCAGGTGTTCCGGGTAGAGGCGCACCTTGGCCGGCACGATCGCCATCACCAGTTGGATGCCTTGGGCCTTGAGCTTCTGGCGTACGCCTTCGACCAGCGCGTAGTTGCCTTGCAGGTTCTGGTCCTCGTTGACGGCGGGGTTGAACTCCTCGTCGCTGTACAACCAATGATCGCGGCCCAGCACCACGCCGGGGCGGCCTTCATTGAACAGCTTGTAGTCCAGCGCCGCCCAGAGGTTGGTGCCGATGCGCTTGATCGGGAACTCGTCGTCGTAGTGCGTCTCGACGGCCTTGGTCCAGCGACCATTGAGCACGGTGGCCTCGGCGTTGGTGCTGAAGCCCAGAAAGCTGCGCAGCGACCAGGCGCCGAGTGCCAGCAGCAGCACCATGAACAGGCTGATATAGAGGACGCGTAATGAACGGGTCATGGTCGGCTCCCTCAGAATTGGAAGTAAAGGAACGGCGAGAAACTCTGCGCCGACAGTTTGAGAATCGACGCCACGAACAGCAGCAGCACCGCAGCGCGCATGGCGTAGCGTGGCCAGTCAGCGGTCCAGTAGGCCGGTTGTACGGCGGCATCTTTGCCCACGGTGAAACCGGGCTCGTGGATGCTGCCTGGGTTGTCGCCCGGTACGGCCTTGATCAGGCTCGGATCGGCCGGCTTGGTTTTCTCGGTCTTCTCGGCAGGACGGTTGGTGTAGAAGTCGCGCAGGCCAAAGAACGCCAGGGTTGCGTACGCCACCACCAGGGTTGCCACTTGCAGGCCGGTCAGGTTGGCGCGGTTGAGTTCCGACAGCGACCACTCGCCAAAGCTGAACATCGCACCGTACATACGGCCGGCGACGTGCAGGTTCTCGGCGCGGAAGATTACCCAGCCCATCACCACCAGCAGGAAGGTGAAGGCCCAACGCACCGGGTTGAAGCTGCGCGGCGAAGTGTTGAGGCCGATGGCTTTTTCAATCGCCAGCCACATGCCGTGCCACGCACCCCAGACGATGTAGGTGATGTTCGCACCGTGCCACAGGCCACCGAGCAGCATGGTCAGGAACAGGTTGCGATAGGTGGTTAGCGTGCCTTTACGGTTGCCGCCCAGGGTGATGTACAGGTAGTCACGCAGCCAGGTGGACAGGCTGATGTGCCAGCGGCGCCAGAACTCGGTGATCGACTGGCTGATGTACGGCTGCTTGAAGTTTTCCATGAAGCGGAAACCCATCATCAAGCCCAGGCCGATGGCCATGTCGCTGTAGCCGGAAAAGTCGAAGTACAGCTGCGCGGTGTAGGCCAGCGCGCCGAGCCAGGCGTCGCCGGTGGTCGGGTTTTGCAGGGCGAAGCAATGGTCGGCCACCACCGCCAGGGTATCGGCGATAAACACCTTCTTGATGAAACCCTGCATGAACCGCGTGCAGCCCTCGGAGAACTTGTCGAGGGTGTGGGTGCGGTTGTTGAACTGGTCGGCCAGGTCGCGAAAACGCAGAACAGGGCCGGCAATCAAGTGCGGGAAAATCGCCACGAACGCCGCAAAGTCGATCAGGTTGCGGGTCGCCGGGGTGTCGCCACGGTACACGTCGATGATGTAGCTGATGGACTCGAAAATGTAGAACGAGATTCCGATCGGCAACAGCACGTGGGTGAGGATGAACGGCTCAAGGCCCGCCGACTTCATCATGACGTTGATGCTGTCGACGCCGAAGTTGGCGTACTTGAAGTAGCCGAGGATGCACAGGTCGACGGCCACGCCGAGCAGCAGCCAGCGTTGGGCCGGCTTGGTGCGCACGCCGGCTGCACCGACCTTGAGGCCGATCCAGTAGTTCCACAGCGTGACGGCGGCGAACAGCGCCAGGAAGTCCACTCGCCACCAGGCGTAGAACACATAGCTGGCAATCAGCAGCAGCAGGTTGCGATAGCGTTGCCCGCTCAAGTAGTACAAGCCGAGAAAGATCGGCAAGAACAGAAACAGGAACACATTGGACGAGAAAACCATCCCGATCTCTCCATGTTTAACCAACAGTCAAGGGCCGCAGCCCCCCCAAACCCCCCACGAATATCGGGGAGGGTTGTATTGCAATCTCACTGTCGAAACCGGCTTCAAATGTGGGAGGGGGCTTGCCCCCGATGGCGGTGTAACAGTCGCCATTGCTATCGGGGGCAAGCCCCCTCCCACATTTTTTATTCACCGCGTTTCGTCAGGAACCTTTGTTGCCTTTTTCGTGCGCCGGGTCGTAGACCTTGGTCAGGTCACCGCCGAGGCGGAACGTCTTGAACGGCTGCATCCCATGCTTGCGCTCCACCACATCCGGGGCGCAGGTGTAGAGGGTGCAGAAGGGTTCGAGCCAGGCGAATTTCATGTCCTGCTTCAAATCCTTCATGTCCTGCTCTTTGCCGTTCTTCTGCTCGAAGATCTCCGGGTCCTTGACCCCAGCCAGCACTTTGTCGCCCAGGCGCTTGAGCGCGCTGTTGTTTTCCTGGCGCAGGTCGACACCGTTGACCAGGGCAAAACTGGCGATCATCGACAGTGGCGGCAGGGCGTAGTTGTGGTACGACAAGGCCCGCTGCTGACGCTTCAATTCGTTGGGCAGGAAGCCCTGGTCGTCGACCTGGTTCACGCCGACTTTGTATTCCTTCACCGCCCAATCAAACAGGTCGCGACGGTTGGTGGCGATGGACGTCGCCATCACCGACCAGGCGGCCCAGTAGGAGTGGTTGTTGGTTTTTTCCAGGGGCAGGTTGTCCCAATCGCTCACCACCTGATCGGCCAGTTTGTTGAACCAGGCTTCGATCAGTTGGGCTTCCTGCGGGTGGTTGGCCAGCGGGTGCGAGTCGGAGAACTTCAGGCGCACATAGGCCGAGGCCATGCTGCCCAGCGCCCATTTGCGCATGGACTTGCCGGTGTGGTTGAAGTCCTTGGACATCAACGCGTCAGCCTTGGCCCACGACACCAGCCAGTTCAGCGTGCATTCAAGCTGCTCCGGGCGGCCGTCGCGCATGAACTGCATCACGCGCTTGCTGGTGTCTTTTTCCAGCTTGGTGATGTCGGCGGTGCTGTCACGAAAGGCCTTTTCCGACTGCACGTTCAGCGTCGAACGGGCCTTGTCGGAGCCTTCGTACTTGCTGCGAAATTGCAGCGGGCCGGTGTACGGCGTCGGCATGCTGTCGCAGTTTTCCTTGAAGTCGCCGGTCTTGAACGCTTCGATCGGTGCGAAATAGCCCTGGGGCGGCCGCAGTGGCGCGGCGGCGTTGGCTGCGCCGGCAAAGATCGCCAGGCCGAGCAACGATGGAATCAATAACTTCTGCATAAGTAACCTCATTGCCCCGTTGATGCAGTCTGTTGACCACCGGCGGCGAATACGTTGCGTGTGCAAATTTTCGCTTCGACCTTCTGCGCCGCAGCGCCCGCTTCGGGGCCCTGCACTTCCACGGCCAGCAAGTTCTGCGAGGCCCAGTCTTCATCGGTGCGCAGTTCAAAGGCGAAACGCCCGTCTGTATCGGATGTTTCGGGTTTCTCGATCTTGATGTCCTCGTGGCGCCCGTTCATGTACCAGAGGGTGGCTTGCAAGGTTTTCACCGACGGATCGGCGAAGCGGATATCAACCTGATGGTTGGCGTTGCGCAGGTCTTTGTTCGAACTGTTAACCATCAATTCGTTCTTGCCGGGTTTCAACGTCGTGCTGGCGCTCATCTGCGCGGTCTTGCCTTCGCAGCCGTTGTCCAGCAGCGACATCATCTGGCGGTAGATGGTCTCCTGGTCCAGGCGGTACAGCGGCGAGAACTCCCAGATGAGGATTTTCGGCGGGGTTTTCTGGAATTCGTCGCTGCCCAGGTACTGGATCATCGAACCTTCCAGGCCACCGCCGGGGAAGGCGACGTTGAGGATGTCGGCACCGATTTCCTGTTCCAGGAAGCCGGCGAAGTTGTAGTTCTTGCCGCTGTGGCTGGTGCCCACCAGGGTGATCTGCGGGTTGCCGGAATCGCCGAACAGGTCGCCGTCACCGGCTTCGCCCTTGGGCTCGGTGGTGAACTGGTCCATGTACTGGATCGCGTAGCTGGTGCCGCACAGCTGCCCGGCCATGTTGTGCAGGGTGCCGGTCTTGCCCATGCGCCCGGAGCGCTTGGTCTCGAATTCACGCTTGGGAATATCGGCAAACTCAGGCATGGCACGCACTTTGGCGCCGACGATCTTCGCGGTGCGCTGGGCGCCGTATGGCGTCCAGTGCTGGTCGCCACGGAAGTAGAAATCGTGGGCCGGCAGTTCATCCGGCAGTTGCTCATTGGTCAACGGCGACAGGTCCGGCACCACGTAGCCCATCTTGGCGAAACGACCGAGCATGGTTTTGTAGTTGCCCAGGGCCTTGTCGAAGTCGAACTTGGCTTTTTCTTCGGGGTTGAGCTTGTTGCGGTTAACCAGGCCACGGGTCGGCTGGTAGACCACCACCAGTTCCACGCCCTTGGCCTTGAACGCATCGTGCAGCTGTTGCATGCGCTTGTAGCCGGCGGGGCTGGTGTCGAATTCGGTGCGCAGGTCTTCCTGGGTGCGGAACAGCCAGTCGCCCTGGGCTTGTACCAGGGTGGTGAAGTTCTGCTGGTAGCGCGTGGTGTAGTTCTTTGCGTCATGGGCGGCCGGGCACAGGCTGCAGCACGGCTCGGCGGTGAAGGTCGGAGCCTTCAGCTCGTCGGCGCGTACGCCCTGGCTGGCCGCGAGCAGGCCGAGGGTCAGACCCGAGAGGCTCAGCAGTTTGATCATGTGTGGGTGCATAAGGGTCATCCTCAGTCCTGCATTTCGGTCTGGCGTTCGACAGGGTCGATCAGCACGGCTTTCTGCTGGCGCACCAGCAGGTCGAGAATTTCTTCCTGGCGCTCGCCAAGAACGCCGGAGAAGCTGATGCCGCTGGATTTGGTCGGCGCCAGCATCGACACGCGGTACAGCTCGATGCTCAGCGGCGAGTCGATGGACAGCGGCCCGCTGCCGTTACCGGCCAGCTCACCGCCGACCACGATCAGCGAGACCTTGGCGTCGAACGGGTCGAGGGCGATGTCGCGGTCGGTGTCGGTCAAATCCTTGATGTGGCCGTAGACGCCGGTCAGGCCGTTGGCCATCGAGGTGTTTTCGTACAGCTTGATGTTCACGCTGTTGCGCACCCGAATGCCGTGGCGACGGTTGCTGATCACCTTGTTGCCCCACAGCAGGTTATCGCCGCTCTCATAGAGCGTGATGCCGTCGGTGTGGTTGCGGTAGAACTCGTTGTCGGCCACCACGTTGTTGACGCTGTTACGGTCCAGTACCAGGCCCGAGAGCTTGTTGTCGTAGCTGCGGTTATTGAAGATGAAGCTGTCGTTCACTTCCCGGGAAATGATGATGCCGTGCTTCTTCTTGGTGCCGTAGACGGTGTTGTCCGCGATGATCAGGCCGTGGGAACGGTCGTGGGGGTCAATGCCGTAGACGATGTTGTCTTTGTAGGTATTGCCCTTGATCACAAAGCCTGTGGTCTCGTAGCAATAGAAGCCGTACCACATGTCCGAGAACTCGGAATCGATGATCCAGCCGGTCGGTTCCGCGCGCTTGAGCACCTTGGCCATGTTCGGCGTGTACTGGGAAATACTCACCCCGTACGACTTACTGTTGGCGTAGCCGAAGCTGGCCATCTTGGTCTTGGAGATGTAGGTCTCGGTGCCGCCCCAGGCCAGCAGGAACGGGCGGAACTCCTTGGGCGACTTGAACAGCGCCGGGCCGTTGGCCTTCTCGTCCCAGCCGGTGACTTTGGTGTCACGCACAAACAGCTGGCCGTCGTTGATCAGGAACGAACCGGCCTGCTGGGACAGGCGCAGCTCCTGGGTCTTGTTGTCGATGTCCAGGATGCCCTTGCGCCCGACCACGATCGGCAACTTGGCCAGGAACACGCCAGGCGAGGTTTCGCTGAAGTACTGCTTGGGCACTTTGCCCAGCAAGTCCTTGAGGTTCATGTAGCCGTCGTCGACAAAAATCGCCTGGGGAATGCCGTGCTGGCGCACCACCCATTCGGCCATCTTGTTGTCGCCGCCGATAAAGTCCTTGAGGGCGTCTTCCTGCATCATGCGGCGGATGCTGATTTTGCCGGGCTTGCTGCGCACGATCTTCTTTTCCATCGCGGCGGCGGTGTAGCCCGACAGGTCCGGCAGGGCCGGCTTGGCCATTTCCAGCGGCGCGGTGGGCGGGCTGGAAATGGTGTAGGTCTTGGCCTGTTGCAGTTCCTTGGCGATGGTCGGCGCCTTGGCCGGCGTGTCGGCCAGGGCCGAGGCGCTGGCCAGCAGCATGGCCGCGACGAGCAGGCTTTGAGGATTCATGGCGCAGGCTCCCATCAGAATTTCCAGACCACGTCGACAAAGGCGCGGTGCATGTAGGAGTCGACATTGCTGCCATAGGCGTCGCCCGGTTTGAACACGCCGGCACGGAAACGCACCAGGGCCGAGGGTTCGTCAACCGACTGGCTGAGCGCGGCCGGCAGCAGGCCTTTCTTGAAGTACTTGGTGACGACCAGGTCCATCTCCTGACCCAGATCTTTCTTGCCGTCGGCCAGTGGCAGGGAGGTGCTGGCGATAATGTCACCGGCGGCGTCGGTGGTGTTATCCAGCGCGGCGATGCCGTTGCTGCTCACCGGCTTGTTGCCGTCCACGCGCCAGAACTTGTGGTAGACCAGGCTGGCGTCGTAGTCCTCGCGCAGCTGCCAGGAACCGAACAGGCTCATGGACTGCATGTTGTTCATCTCGCCGCGAAACGCTTCGCCGAAGCGGTGCACGCGGGACTGGGTGCCAGTCCAGTTCGAACGGTTGCTTTGCAGGCCGTTCTGCTCGTAGTCGGCGCTGGCGCGGGCGTAGGCCGCACCCACTTGCCATTGCGGGTCGAGGCGCAGACGCACGCCGATATCGGTGGCCCAACCACTCAGGTCGTCGCTGTTCTTGGCCTGGTCGGGACGGGTGCCGTCAGACTTGAGCGCGTTGACCTTGTCGCGATCACCGCGCATGCCCGTGATGCTTGCCCAGTAGTTGACGGTGTTGGTGTTGCGCCAGTTGTAGGCGTCGCTGTTGGCTTCGATGCCGAGCCAGGTCAGGTCGCCGTTCTCGCGTTTGTCCAACGAGTCGGTCGGCTGGCCGGGTTCCGGGTAGTCGAGCTTGCCGTTGTCATGGGTGTGGTGACCGCGCAGGCCGATCCACTGGCCGGGCGTCCACTGGTAGGCGGCGTCTGCGTAGAGGTGCTGGCGGTCCTTGTCGACGGGCGCCAGTTCCTTGAGGTCGGTGCGGTATTCGCTGAAGCGTTCGGCGACGCCCACGTTGGCTTTGAGCAAAGTGGTGTCGAAGGTCCAGTTCAGCGCTTCGATGTTGGTGTCGCGCCATTGGCCGTCGTCATTGCGCAGGCGTTGGCGGCCGAGCTTGAGGATCTCGCCAGGGTAGGGCGTGAAGCCGCTGTAGCCGACCCAGAACTCGCGCATCGCCAAGTAGTTTTTCTTGGTCTTGCGGTCGTTGTTGGTGGTTTGCTGGTTTTCGTCATCGGCCGACTGTTGCAGGGTGTCGGTCTCGATGATGTCGCTGGAGGCAACCGCCTGGCCCATCGCATAAGCGCTCCAGTTGCCGCTTTCGCCGTAGATCCACGGGCGCAGGTCGATACCGACGCCGTTGACGTCGCCGCCTTTTTGCGTGCCCAGGTCGCGGTCATCTTCGGACTGGCCGGTGATTTTCACTTCCAGGCCGAAGTTCTTGGCTTCGGTCAGCGCGGCCAGGGTCGGGCACGACCACAGCAGGGCAAAGGTCAGGCCAATGCCGGCCTTGACGAATGGGTTGAGCTTCATAGGGATTCCTCGCCGTCTTCTTCTTCATCCAGGGCGTGCAGTTGCAACGAGCTCTGGGCCAGGGTGCCGCGAGTGGCCAGTTCCTGTTGCACCAGGCGTTGGCCTTGGGCGCGTTGTTCCGGCGTCAGGGGCGCTTCGAGCTGGGTGGCCAGCTCAACGGCTTCCGGGGTGTCCTGGGCTTTGGCCAATTGGCTGAAGACATAGGCGTTCAATGGGTCGGGCTTGGTGCCCTTGCCTTGGGAAAACAGTTGGGCGATGGCGAAATCGGCACTGTTCTGGCCGTTGCGCGCAGCGGTCAGCAAGTGGTCCAGGGCTCTTTGCGGGTAGACCTTGCCCAGGTAGCCACGGCGGTAGATCTGGCCGAGGTAGTAATCGGCGGCCACTTCACGGCCCACGGCTTTTTCGAAATGCGCCTCGGCGGCCTTGGCATCTGCCGGGACCCACTTGCCTTCGTAGTAGAGCTTGCCCAGGAGCAATTCGGCGCGCGGCTGGTCGGCGGCGCGGCCGTTGTCCAGGTACTTCATCATCTGGTCGACGTCGCCCAGTTCCGGGAAGTCGTAGAGCAGCTGCGCCAGGCTGACCCAGGATGCCGGGTAGCCAGGGGCGATTTTTTCCAGCAGGGCCTGGGCGGTTTTTTCGTCCGGCGTGCCGAGGGTGGCATCGCCCAGCACACGAGCGACGCTGTCGACACGCTGGGCGGTGACGGTGCCACGGCTGTAGCCGGCTTCCATCTGCTTGAGCAACTCGGCCTGTTTTTCCGGCGCGGCTTGCTTCTGATAAACCGTGGCCAGTTCGACGTAGCAGATGTCGGTGGTGTTCAGCGCGGCTTTGCAGATGCGCTCCACATCATCGAGGTGCTGGTCGTAGGTGTCCTGGGTGCGATACAGCAGCACTTGGGCCAGGCCGGCTTCCGGATAACCGGCGGCCTGCCATTTACTGATCTGCTGCTGGGCGTTCACATTCGGGAAGCTGTGCGGGTATTGCAGGTACAGCATCGCCAGCGGAATCAGGGTATTGCCTTCGCCATTGGCAAAGGCTTTTTTCAGCAGACCTTCGGCTTCATGGTGCTCGGCTTCGGTGGCGCCAGGCTTGGCCACCAGCAGGCGGCCGAGGCGCGCCTGGGCGCGCGGCGAGGTGTCCGCCGCGGCACGGTAAGTGGCTTCGGCCTGTTTGATTTGCGCCGGATCGCGGGTGCCTACCTGGATATCGGCCAGGCCCACTTGGGCCTCGCTGTAACCCAGGTCTGCCAGTTGCTGGTAATTCTGCTGCGCGGTGGCCGTGTCGCCACGCTTGAGCGCTTCATTGGCCAGGCGTTGGTCGGGCAGGCCGGCGCAACCGGCGAGGCTGACCGCAAGGGCCAGCGCGCAATAGGCCGAGGCGAAGTGCGATCTGCTTTGTGAGGGAGCTGGCTTGCCTGCGATGGTATCGGCGCGG
This sequence comes from Pseudomonas sp. SR18, assembly GCF_023701505.1. Lineage (NCBI taxonomy): Bacteria > Pseudomonadati > Pseudomonadota > Gammaproteobacteria > Pseudomonadales > Pseudomonadaceae > Pseudomonas > Pseudomonas sp. SR18. The sequence continues at coordinate 75,688 of NZ_JAMQAU010000015.1, forward strand.
TGCAACTGATGTACCGAGTCGCCTGCATCGCGGGCAAGCCCGGCGCCCACATGGGTCGGTGTTGTTATTGAGATAGGGTTCACAGGCATGTCCTCGCTTACAGACCGTGCGCCATGGCTTTATCGATCAGCCAGTTCAGCGATGGGCCACGGTCGCTGGTGACTTCCACCGGGCGGCCGGCGAAGGCGCTGTCCAGTGGTGCATCAGGCTTGATCTGGACGCGGATGTCGGAGGACAGGTCGGCGCTGTTCAGGCTGGTGCTGCTGACGATGGTGCCGGTGCGCACCTGGTCTTCGTCGGCGACCTGGAAGCTCACTGGCGTACCTGGGCGCACGTCGCCGAACTGGCGATAAGTGAAGCGTGCTTCCACATTGGCCGGGGCGCCGCGTGGCACCAGTTGGAAGATCACATCGCCTTTGCTGGCGTACTGACCGTCGGCGACCATTTGCTGGGCGACCACGCAATCACACGGCGAAGTCAGAGTGCCGGTCATTTGCTTGCCGAACAGCTCTTCGACCTTGGCCGGTTGCAGTTGGTCTTCGTCCAAGTGGCCCTTGAGCACGTCCAGCATGCTGGTGCTGAAGGTCGCCAGTGGCGCGCCTTTGGCGGCAATCGCGTCACCTTTGAGCAGGCTTTGCACGGTGCCGTCGCGCGGCATGGTCACGTTCATGCCGGGCACGCTCACCAGGCCGGCCTGGGCGTGGCTGACGAAGTACATGCCGTACACCGACTTGAAGACAAACCCGAACGCCGCCAGACCAACGATGAAGATACCGGCGCTGAACACCACGGCGCGCAGGCGACCGAACGCGGTCATGCCGCTGCCGCTGTCCTTGACCTTGCGTGCCTTGGTGAAGTTGTCGCGTTGCAGGGTCGCCAGCACGTCGCCCATGGACACGATGTCGCCGGACAAGTGCGACGTGATCAGGTGGCGCAGGGTCGAGATATCCTGTGGCTCCAGGTTCTGGAACTGGCAACCGGTGCGGCCGCTCTGGCGGTCGTAGGAGCGAATCTGCAACTCGACGTCCATCGCCAGGCCGAGGTTATCGATCACGAACTGCAGGCGGCCCTTGTGCACTTCGCCAACGTTCAGCGGTTGGGTCGCAGTGAATGCCAGGCCGCCGGCGGAGAGGTCGATCACCCGCGCTTCGGTGGGTTTGCCGTCATTGCCGAAAAAGCGCAGTTTGGCCGGGATTTTGACCCGTGCGTGTTGGCGCTGGGCTTCGGATTCGTGGACAACGTTGACGTTTGCTTGGCTATTCATCAGGTGTATTCCTAAGTTAATTCAGGCTTGGCAGGTTCAGACCATCATCAGCAAAACGGCGACGAAGATGCTGCCGGCGGAGAAGGTCATGGTCCGAGACGACCAGGTGTTGAACCAACGTTGAAAGCTGGCCAAATCGCGGGTCAGTTTGGTGTCCTGGCGGGTCCAGGACTGTTGATCAAGGCGGAAGAACACGTAGATCTTCACCAGCGCGCCCATGATCTGGTTGTAATAGAGAATCGCCGGGTAAGCCGGGCCGATCTTGTGGCCGGAGCACGACAGCAGCAGCGTGAGGATCAGGCGGGTGATGCCGATCCACAGCAGGTACGCGAGGATGAACGCGCCGCCGTATTTGAAGGTGGCGATGATCGCCACGGTCAGGCCGAGCAGGGAGGTCCACATCGACACGCGCTGGTCGAACAGCACCACGCTGGTGAACAGACCGAGGCGGCGTACGCCCAGGCCCAGGGCGCGGGAGTTCTGGCGCAGGTTGTTGCCGTACCAGCGGAACATCAGCTTGCGGCTGGCCTTGATAAAGCTCTTTTCCGGCGGGTGTTCCACGGTGTTGATCGCGGCGTCCGGCACGTAGAAGGTGTCGTAGCCCAGGCGCATCAGACTGAACCAGCTGGACTTGTCGTCGCCGGTGAGAAACTTGAAGCGGCCCAGGCGCCAGTGTTGCAGCGAGTCACTTTCCACGTCGGCGATAAAGCCCGGGTCGGTCACGACGCTGGCACGGAACACCGACATGCGCCCGGTCATGGTCAGCACGCGCTTGGACAGGGCCATGGAGCACATGTTGATGTGGCGCTGGGCGAAGCGCAGTTTGTGCCACTCGCTCATGATGTAGCCGCCGCGCACTTCACAGAACTCGTTGGTGGTCAGGCCGCCGACATTGCCGAACAGCTGGAACCACGGCACGGTCTTGCGTACGACGCCTTCGGCGAGCACGGTGTCGCCATCGATCACCGCCACGACGGCGCGGTCGTCCGGCAGGTGGCGGGAGATAGCGCGGAAACCGAAGGCCAGGCCGTCACGCTTGCCGGTGCCGGCGATGCGCACGAAGTCGAGCTTGACGTGGTCCGGCGGGTTCATCTTTTCCCAGAGGCTCTTGACCAGCAGCTCATCGGACATTTCCACCAGGGAGCAGACCACGGTGGTGGGGAAGCCGCATTCGATGGCCTCGCGGATCACCGAGCTGTAGACCTGCGCGGTGGTCAGCGCATCGATCCGGAAACTGGTAACCATCAGGAACACATGGGATGGGTCGGCGGCCTTGCCCAGCTTGCGCACTTTACGGCGCAGGTGCGGGTAGACCACGTACAAAAACAGCATGCCGCGAAAGAAATGCGTAGCACCCATCGAGTAGCGCCAGATACCGACGGCGCCAATCAGGAAAATAAAATTCTTCGACTCGGAGTCGAACGTACTCGCCGGCAACAGCAGGGCGAGACCCATCAGCAGGCTCAGAAAGAACAGCCAGCCGGCGGATTGGAGCAGTACGTGTTTTAACTTGGACATAAGCGTCATCCGAAGGTGAAGAAGGCTCCGGCTGCACCTGCTGGGGATCAGGACAGGTGCAGCGCGGAACTTGCCGTTGCTGTTACCAGCAAATGCCTTCGGTGCGACCGGTCGTGCAGGTCGCCTTGGACATGAAGCCCACCAGGTCGATCACTTGCTTGCCGTGCGGTGCGTTCTGCGCCAGGGCGCGGAATTTCTCGTCACGGTTGCCCAGGATGATCACGTCGGAGTTGTTGATCACGTCGTCGAAGTCCGAGTTGAGCAGGGACGACACGTGCGGGATCTTGCCTTCGATGTAGTCCTTGTTCGCACCGTGGACACGGGCGTACTCGACGTTGCTGTCGTAGATGCTCAGGTCGTAGCCCTTGCCGATCAGCATTTCCGCGAGTTCTACCAGCGGGCTTTCACGCAGGTCGTCGGTGCCGGCCTTGAAGCTCAGGCCCAGCAGGGCGACTTTGCGCTTGTCGTGGCTGGAAACGATGTCGAAGGCGTTCTGCACCTGGGACTCGTTGCTGCGCATCAGCGAGTTGAGCAACGGCGCTTCCACGTCCAGGGAGCTGGCGCGGTAGGTCAGGGCACGCACGTCTTTTGGCAGGCACGAGCCGCCGAACGCGAAGCCTGGGCGCATGTAGTACTGGGACAGGTTGAGGGTCTTGTCCTGGCAGACTACTTCCATCACTTCACGACCATCGACGCCGACGGCCTTGGCGATGTTGCCGATCTCGTTGGCGAAGGTCACCTTGGTGGCGTGCCACACGTTGCAGGTGTACTTGATCATTTCGGCAACGGCGATGTCCTTGCGGATGATCGGCGCGTCGAGTTCTTCGTACAGCGACTGCAGGACATCGCCGGAGGCTTTGTCGAACTCGCCGATGACGGTCATCGGTGGCAGGTCGTAGTCGGCGATGGCGGTGGATTCACGCAGGAATTCCGGGTTGACCGCGACACCGAAGTCGACGCCGGCTTTCTTGCCGGAGCAGTCTTCGAGAATCGGGATGACCACGTTGGCCACGGTGCCCGGCAGCACGGTGCTGCGCACCACTACGGTGTGGCGGGTGGCTTTGTCACGCAGGACAAAACCGATTTCGCGGCACACGGCTTCGATGTAGTCGAGTTCCAGGTCGCCGTTTTTCTTGCTCGGCGTGCCGACGCAAATCATCGACAGGTCGGTATCGCGGATGGCTTCGGCGAAGTTGGTGGTGCCGCGCAGTCGACCGGTTTCGATACCCTGGCTCAACAGCTCGCCCAGACCCGGTTCAACGATTGGCGATTTGCCAGCGTTGATAAGGTCGATCTTATCCTTGGAGATGTCTACGCCGACCACTTCGTGGCCACGGGCAGACAGGCAACCGGCACACACTGCGCCAACGTAACCTAGACCAAATATGCTGATGCGCATCGCATTTACCTCTTTGTCATTCAAGACTGTGTTAAACATGCCAATTAATGGCCGGAGTTCATGTTTGCAAGCGTCACTGATGCCACGAAAGTTGGGCGAATAGACGCCGACTTACCGCGTACAGGCATGTTAAATAGTGAGTGGCTAACTAGTGCACTCAAGTTGTGCGCAACGTGGCCTTGTTGTTGGGACCTGCCCTCAAATGCAGCCGGCCTTCCTGGGAGAAGGGCCTGGCGCCAGTGCCGCAGGGCTTTGATAGAGGCTGCAAACCTTTAAATATCAATGCCTTGGGTTGACTCACTGACCATTAGGGGAGGTTTGGCCCTGGCCTTATAGGGAGAAGCAAATCATCCTTGTCGCCGCTCTTGATTAATCGGTTGGCAATATGACCAATGAGTCAAAGTTCAATGTGACAACTTCGCTACTTCCGTTGATCGCCATGTAAGTCATCTCTTACAGAATCAGAGAATTTCGTTACCGGTGGTATGAGCCGTGCTTTTGGACGAAGTTCCAGACCGCCTATCCTGAGCGTGGAAATTTCTTGAAATATTAACCGAGATGGCACTGGTACTATATTGATAGCACTTGCTATTTGAGCCAGTAGTTACAGGGAGTTGGCGCGGTGGGATAGTTTTGTGCCACTAGTGTTTAAAAAAAGTGGTGCCACTACGAAAAAAAATTGGAAATGTCGAGTGAAATAAATGTTAGGGATGTGTATGGATTTTTTTTGACGCCATAAATTTGACGATTCATGGTGTGAAATGCGGACAAAAATGTGGGAGGGGGCGTGCCCCCGATGGCAGTGGATCAGCCAAGTTATCTCTGGCTGACACACCGCTATCGGGGGCAAGCCCCCTCCCACATTTGGATCTCATTGTTTGAAAGAAGGCTGCGAGGCCTTATTCCGGTGCGTGATCGCGCAAAAACACCAGGTTGTCCGGATTGGACTGCTCCGCATTAAAGCGATAGCCCTGCACATCGAACTGCTTGAGCTTGGCCGGATCGTTGATGCGCTCTTCAATCACGAAGCGGCTCATCATGCCCCGGGCTTTTTTCGCGTAGAAACTGATGATTTTGTACTGGCCGTTCTTGAAGTCCCTGAACTCGGTATTGATGATCCGTGCCTTCAGGGCCGTGCGCTTGACCGCCGAGAAGTATTCGTTGGATGCCAGGTTGAGCAGTACATCATCGCCTTGCTCGGCCAGGGCTTCGTTGAGCCATTCGCTGATGCGCGTGCCCCAGAATGCGTACAGGTCCTTGCCACGGGCGTTGGCCAGTTTGGTGCCCATCTCCAGGCGGTACGGCATCATCAGGTCCAGCGGGCGCAGCAGGCCGTAGAGGCCCGAGAGCATGCGCAGATGGTCTTGTGCGTAGCTGAAGTCGGCATCGCTGAACGTCTCGGCATTGAGGCCGGTATATACGTCGCCCTTGAACGCCAGCAGCGCCTGCTTGGCGTTGTCCGGAGTGAAGGCCGGCGTCCAGCTGCCGAAACGTGCGGCGTTGAGGCCGCCGATTTTGTCGGAAACGTGCATCAGCTCACTGATTTGCGCCGGGCTCAGCTCGCGCAATTGTTCGATCAGCTCCTGGGAGTGGTCGAGGTATTGCGGCTGGGTGAAGCGTGGGGTCGCCGGTTTTGACTCGAAATCGAGGGTCTTGGCGGGGGAAATCACCGTCAGCATGAAGTCGTCTCCTGTAATCGTGGGGGGATTCTAGGGGCTGGGGCGGTTTGACTCCACCTATGATGCCGATAGGCGCGATCCGCTATAGTGGCCGACGACTCTGGAGAGGGAGACCCTGTGTGCGAAAAGCACTGTTATTGGCCGCGTGCCTGTTAAGCCTGAACGCCCATGCGGCGTCGATGGACGTCGCCAGCCTGGACCGTGGCACCTGGCCCGAAAAACTCAGCAGCCCTGCGCTGTTCGACGTCGCCTCGCGCGCCGAAATCCTGATGTTCGCCCGCAGCCTGCTGGCCAGTGAGTCCTTGGGCGACGCAGCGCTCAAACAGCGCCTGGGCCTGAAGATCATCAACCAGGCCGCCATCGACGACCTGCGCCGCCAGCTCTGGCAACGCTTGCTGGAAAACTACACCGTCGCCCAACAGAGCTGCGAGGTGGATGCCTCGTTCTGCTACCTGGTGGAAAACATGGACGACCTGCGCGAACAGGCCGGCAAGTTCGAAGTCAGCGAAGACTCCTTCTATATAGGCTGGTCCGCCCCCAGCCATACCTTCCACGAACGCTACCTGGACGAACTTCTGCGCAAAGCCGCGTTGTTCCCGCAGATCAGCAGCGAAGTCGCGCGGTTCGGCGACCATGAACGTAACGGTGACGAGTTCAACGACCGTCTGTTCCTGCTGACCTTCGACGGCGGCCCGGCGCCGGTCAGTGGCAATACCGACTGGCTCGCCGACTACCTGCGCAAGCAGAAGATGAACGCCACCTTCTTTGCCCTCGGCAGCAGCCTGCAAACCCGCGTAGAGCGCAGTTCCGCCGCTGAGGTGGAGGCGTTGTACCAGGGCCAGTGCGTCGGCACCCAGGGCTGGCAGTACCGGTCCCATAGCCATTGGGTCGACTGGCAAAGCTCCATCACCCGCAGTGCCGCGCTGGTGCAGAACCTGATGCCGGAAAACTATGTGCCGCTGTTCCGCCCGCCCTATGGGCAGCGTCGTGCGGACAGCCAGGGTTTCTTTCAGTCCCAGGGTTTGCAGGTGGCGTTGTGGGACATCGATTCCCAGGACGAGCCGGGCAAGCTCAAGGCCGATGAGTCGATGCAGCGCGTGCTCACGCTGATGCTGCTGTGGCGCAAAGGGGTGATTGTGTTCCACGACACCCAGGACAAGGCGCGGGTGGCATTGCCTCTGTTGCTACAGGCAACGGCGCAAAGTGGCTTGGGTTGGCAGGACTGCCGGGAAGCCTTTCGTTAAAAAGATGATGTGCCCGCCCCTGTTGGGCTTAAGGCGAAATGGGGGTGATTTTGTGCGACGTTTCGAGGCAGGCGGACTTCCGACTTTAACGGGGTGCATGGCACTCGGCTAGTGCTATTCGTCATCCTGAAAAATAAACTTCAAAAAAGCGTCAAAGTGCTTTTTTCTGTCATGGGTTTTGCGGTATTACGAAGTCAGATCGCCGAAACCTGCACCACAGGTGGCGTCTTCCAAGACTCCTTTTGCGGTGTGTTCGGCGGTCAATCGAGGCGCAGCACTGTCGTGGTATTGCGTCGACTGGCTCCCACAAAGGTGACCGAGTATGGATGATCATGGACGCACCCCTTCTTCCGACCAGCCAATCCTTTATGTGCTTGATACCAACGTACTGATCCACGATCCAAACGCACTGCTTAACTTCGAAGAACACCACGTCGCCATCCCGATGATTGTGCTTGAGGAACTCGACAAGCTCAAAAGTGGGCACCACAGCGTTGCCGCCGAATGCCGCCAGGCCATCCGCCTGATCGACAAGACCCTGGGCGAAGCCTCACCCGAGGATGTTGAAGTCGGCGTGCCGATCCAGCGTGGCAAAAGCGGGCCCAAGGGCTTGCTGTCGATCCTGATGAGCAAGCGCAGCGAGCCCAACAGCCTGCTGCCGGAAAACCTCAACGACAACAAAATCATCAACCAATTGATCGACCTGCACGCGCGCGACAAGGACCTGCGCCTGGTGCTGGTGACCAAAGACATCAATATGCGCCTCAAGGCCCGAGCGTGCGGGATTGCGGCCGAGGACTACAGCACCGACCAACTGGTCGATGACGTTTCAATGCTGTCCCGGGGTTATCACACGGTGACCGGCTCGTTCTGGGACCTCGTGAGCAAGGTCGAAACCCGTCAGGACCACGGCCGCACCTGGCATCAGGTGCAACTGATCGACAACCTGCCGGCCGTGCACATCAATGAATTCATCATCGACGAACAGGGTTTTGTAGGCTGGATCAAAGAGATTCAGGTCGACAAGCTGCTGATCCTCGACCTGCATCAGGAACCCCTGCTGCACCAGGAAGCCTGGGGCCTGAAACCGCGTGACATCTACCAGAGCCTGGCGCTGTACGCGCTACTCGACCCGGACATCCACCTGGTCAATCTGACCGGCGCCGCGGGTTCCGGTAAAACCATCCTCGCCCTGGCCGCTGCTATCGAGCAGACCATGGTCACCAAGCGCTATCGCCGCATCATCGCCACCCGTAGCGTGCAGGGCCTGGACCAGGAAATCGGTTTCCTGCCCGGCACCGAAGCGGAAAAAATGGAGCCATGGTTGGGGGCGATCACCGACAACCTCGAAGCCTTGCACATGGATGACGAAAACACCCATGGAAGCGTCGACTACATCCTCAGCAAAGTGCCGTTGCAGTTCAAATCCCTCAACTACATCCGAGGTCGCAGCTTCCAGCAAAGCCTGATTTTGATCGATGAGTGCCAGAACCTCACGCCGCACCAGATGAAAACCATCATCACCCGTGCCGGCGCCGGTTCAAAAGTGGTGTGCCTGGGCAACCTGGCGCAGATCGACACCCCTTACCTGTCCGCGACCAGCTCCGGGCTGACCTACCTGACGGAACGCTTCAAAGACTTCCCCAACGGCGTGCACATTGCGCTGCAAGGGGTGCCTCGCTCGATTCTGGCCGAATACGCCGAATCCCATCTGTAAACGCGGTCACTGTGGGAGGGCGCTTGCTCCCTCCCACATGGTTTACACTCGCGGCTCCTGATCAGGAGTATCGCTGTGCTGACTCATCTCGATTCCCAAGGTCGCGCCCATATGGTCGACGTCACCGACAAGTCCGTGACGTTCCGTGAGGCGGTGGCTGAAGCGCGGGTGCGCATGTTGCCAGGCACCCTGCAAATGATTGTCGACGGCGCCCACCCCAAGGGCGACGTGTTTGCCGTGGCCCGCATCGCCGGGATCCAGGCTGCCAAGAAAACCAGTGATCTGATCCCGCTGTGTCATCCGTTGATGCTTACCGGCGTCAAGGTTGAACTGAGCGCCGATGGCGTGGACGCCGTGCATATCGTGGCGCGCTGCAAACTGTCCGGGCAGACCGGCGTGGAGATGGAAGCGTTGACCGCTGCCAGTGTTGCGGCGTTGACGATCTACGACATGTGCAAGGCCGTGGATCGCGGCATGACCATCGAAAGTATTCGCCTATTGGAAAAACTGGGCGGCAAGAGCGGGCATTTCAAGGCGGATCAAGTATGAGCATTAACGTACTGTTTTTTGCGCGCTATGCCGAAGCGGTGGGCTTCGATTCGCTGGAGATGGAAGGTGAGTTTGCCACCGTTGATGCCGTGCGCCTGGCGCTGGCGAGTGACCCCGAGTTCGCAGTCCTCAACGAGACGAGCCTGATGTGCGCCCGCAACAAGGAGTTGTGCAGCCTCGACGAACCGGTGCAAGCAGGCGATGAAGTCGCGTTCTTCCCGCCCGTGACCGGAGGCTGAGCATGGCCATCCGTGTGCAGGTCCAGGCGTTTGATCCCGGTGCCGAAGTCAACGCGATGCACGCGGCCAACGTGGGCGTGGGCGCGGTGGTGAGCTTTGTCGGTTATGTGCGCGACTTCAATGACGGCCGCGATGTGTCGGGGATGTTCCTGGAGCATTACCCCGGCATGACCGAAAAGGCCTTGGCCAAGATCGCCGTGGAAGCCGAGCAACGCTGGCCGCTGCTCAAGCTCGAAGTGCTGCACCGCGTTGGCGCGTTGGAGCCGGGTGAGCCGATTGTGTTTGTCGCGGCAGCCAGTGCCCATCGCCAGGCGGCGTTTGATGCGTGTGCGTTTGTGATGGATTACTTGAAGACCCGGGCGCCGTTCTGGAAGAAAGAGAACACCCCCGAAGGGGCGCGTTGGGTGGACGGGCGGGACAGTGATCACGCTGCCGCGGATCGCTGGAAATAGCCCGCCGAACACCTCTCTTAAAATCACCTCAAATCAAATGTGGGAGGGGGCTTGCCCCCGATGGCAGGGTGTCAGTCAACGATGTTATGACTGATACACCGCCATCGGGGGCAAGCCCCCTCCCACATTTTTACTGCATTCCAAGCCTTAGGGGCGCTTGCGCTCCACGGCTCGCAGCAAGTGCGTCGGCGGTGTCTCGCAGCTGATCTTGCGGCCCAGCAAGGTCTCGATCGATGGCAACTGATACGAGTCATCTTCTCCCGCAAAGCTGATCGACACACCCGCAGCACCCGCACGGCCGGTACGGCCAATCCGGTGTACGTAGTCGTCCGGCACTTCCGGCAGGGTGAAGTTGATCACGTGGCTGATGCCGTCGATATGAATCCCGCGCCCGGCGACGTCAGTGGCCACCAGCACGCGGATCTTGCCTTCGCGGAAACCTTCCAGGGTCTTGATGCGCTTGTGTTGTGGCACATCGCCCGACAGTTGCGCGGCGTTGACGCCGTCGCGCACCAGGCGCTCTTCGATACGGCGTACTTCGTCCTTGCGGTTGGCGAACACCATGACGCGCTCCCAACCGTTATCGTTGATCAGGTTGTAGAGCAGCTTGTACTTGTCGGCACCGGCCACAGCGTAAATGTGCTGTTCGACGTTTTCGCTGGCGACGTTCAGCGCTTCGATCTCGACGATGGACGGGTCGGTGGTCCACTGCTTGGCGAGGTTCATCACGTCTTCGGTGAAGGTCGCGGAGAACAGCAGGGTCTGGCGCTCGTTTTTCGGCGGGGTCTGGCGAATGATCTGGCGCACTTGCGGGATGAAACCCATGTCGAGCATGCGGTCGGCTTCGTCCAGCACCATCACTTCGACCATGTCCAGGTGCACGTCGCCGCGCTGGTTGAAGTCCAGCAGGCGGCCAGGGGTGGCGACCAGGATGTCGCAGTGGCGGGCTTCGAGGTGCTTGAGCTGTTTATCGAAGTCCATGCCACCGACGAAGGTCATCACGTTGAGGCCGGTGTATTTGGTCAGGTCGGCGGCGTCCTTGGCGATCTGTACCACCAGCTCCCGGGTCGGGGCGATGATCAGCGCGCGCGGTTCACCCATGTAGCGCTCTTTCGGCGGCGGTGTTTGCAGCAGCTGGGTGATGATCGAGATCAGGAACGCGGCGGTCTTGCCGGTGCCGGTCTGGGCACGGCCGATGGCGTCTTTGCCGGCAAGGGTGAAGCCAAGCACCTGCGCCTGGATCGGCGTGCAGTAAGGGAAGCCCAGGTCCTGGATGGCGTGCATCAGTTCCGGGGCCAGTTTGAAATCGTGGAAGCGGGTTTTACCTTCCTGGGGCTCGACGACGAAGTCTTCGAGTTTCCAGGGAATGACGACCGGTTTGGGCGCACGTTCCCGGCGCGGCTTCGGGGCTGGCGCGGCTTCAGCCTGAGGTGTCGCCTGTTCGGGCGGTGTCACCGGCGGCGTCTTCGGCTGCGCGACAGGTGCGGTCCGGCCGGGCTGTTGGCCGTCATTGCGGCTGCCGGAGGAGGGGACAGGAGCACTGGGAACAGGCGCGAGCGGCTCAGCCTCGCTTTTGCCGAACATCTTCTTGAGTGCTTTGAGCACGGTGATCTCATTAATTGGTTAAGGAATGTACGCCGGCCAGTGTAATGCAAGAATCGGGCGCGGCGTAGTGCGTCTGTCATACGGCTACATAAACGTGGATTTCAGCGCAGGCGCTCGGCCAGCCAAGTGCCGATATCGCGTATCTCTTCAGGTAACACTTCGTGACCCATTGGGTATTCCTGCCATGTCACGGTGACACCACGGCTCTTCAGGTGCTCGTACGCCGTACGGCCCATGGCGTTCTGTACCACGTCGTCGTACTGGCCGTGCAGGCACAGGGCCGGAATGCGCTGCTGGCTGGCCGACAATTCCAGCTCATCACCAAAGGTAGGCGCGTAAGTGGAGAGGGCGATGACGCCACCCAGCGGGCCTTCCCAATTCATAAACGCAGTGTGGAAGACCACGGCGCCGCCCTGGGAAAAACCCGCAAGAAAAATTCGCGAAGCGTCTATTCCGGTTCTCTTCTGGGCCTCGATCAAATCCGTGAGCATTTTTGCCGATACTTCCAGCTCTTCCAGACTGATGGAACGCGCCGGGCTCATGGCCTTGATGTCGTACCAGCTCGGCATCTCGTAGCCGCCATTAATAGTCACCGCACGGGTCGGCGCCTGGGGCAATACAAAGCGGGTGGTCTGCAATTCTTCCTGCAACGCTTCAGCCACCGGCAAGAAGTCGTAGCGATCGGCACCCAGGCCATGCAACCAGATTACGCAGGCGTCTGCGGGCTTGGCGGGCTGAAGAATCAAGGGGTCGGTCATGTCTGCTCCATAAATGTGCGTGCGCTCCGATTAAGTGCGACGGAACGGTGCGCTAGAGGTTGATCTGTTAAGAGAATGTCGCAAGGCTGAATCTTTTTCTATTGACCATGGGCTGAAACGACTCAGCCGCGACTCTGGTACGCGCCTTGCTACGTGTAGGTCGATGTCAGAACTTTCTTGTGACGGTAACACTATCAGTGAGTGCCGCTTGTAGGAAAGCAGCTGGAATTACCGCGACAGCCTCATGCCGCTCGGCCCTAAAAAAAACCAACACGGGTCGATATCGCCTCATAAGGGTGCGCTGAGGTTCGGAGCTTCGACACAACAAGAGCGTATTTGGAGGTTTGAATGAAGGTATTGAAATCCACCCTGGCCATCGTTTCCGCGGCCGCTGTACTGGGTGTCAGTGGTTTCGCCCAAGCTGGCGCCACTCTGGACGCCGTGCAGAAGAAAGGCTTTGTGCAATGCGGTGTGAGTGACGGCTTGCCGGGTTTCTCGGTACCGGATGCCAGTGGCAAGATCCTCGGGATCGACGCTGACGTTTGCCGCGCTGTAGCCGCTGCTGTGTTCGGCGACGCGACCAAGGTCAAGTTCAGCCAGTTGAACGCCAAGGAGCGTTTCACCGCGCTTCAGTCCGGCGAAGTCGACATCCTTTCGCGCAACACCACCATGACCAGCTCCCGTGACGCAGGCATGGGCCTGAAATTCCCGGGCTTCATTACCTACTACGACGGCATCGGCTTCCTGGTAAACAACAAGCTGGGCGTCAAAAGCGCCAAGGAACTGGACGGTGCAACCATCTGCATCCAGGCCGGTACCACCACCGAGCTGAACGTTTCCGACTACTTCCGTGGCAACGGTCTGAAATACACCCCGATCACCTTCGACACCTCCGACGAAAGCGCCAAGTCGCTGGAATCCGGTCGTTGCGACGTGCTGACCTCCGACAAGTCCCAACTGTTCGCCCAGCGCAGCAAGCTGGCCTCGCCGAAGGACTACGTGGTTCTGCCGGAAACCATTTCCAAGGAACCCCTGGGCCCGGTCGTGCGTAATGGCGACGACGAGTGGCTGGCTATCGTGCGCTGGGTAGGCTACGCCATGCTCAACGCTGAAGAGGCCGGTATCACCTCGAAAAACGTTGAAGCTGAAGCCAAGTCCACCAAGAACCCGGACGTTGCACGTCTGCTCGGTGCTGACGGCGAATACGGCAAAGACCTGAAAGTGAAGAAAGACTGGGTCGTACAGATCGTCAAGCAAGTCGGTAACTACGGTGAAGTGTTCGAGCGCAACCTGGGCAAGAGCACCCCGCTGGAAATCGACCGTGGCCTGAACGCGCTGTGGAACAACGGCGGCATTCAATACGCACCCCCTGTGCGCTGATCGCTGATGGTTCTGTCACCCGGTGGGCCAACCGCCGGGTGATGTTCTGTTCCATTCTTTCCGGGGCACTTCATGCAAAATCAAATCGGCGCACCAAAGCAGAAGCTCAGCTTCAGCGATCCCAAAGTGCGTGCGTGGCTCTTCCAGATCATCACGATTGTGGCGGTGGTCTCGCTGGGCTGGTACCTCTTCAACAATACCCAGACCAACCTTCAACACCGGGGCATTACCTCGGGTTTCGACTTTCTTGAGCGCAGTGCCGGCTTTGGCATCGCGCAGCACTTGATCGACTACACCGAATCGGACAGCTATGCCCGCGTCTTTGTAATCGGCCTGCTCAATACCTTGCTGGTGACCGTGATCGGCGTGGTCCTGGCAACCTTGCTCGGCTTCATCATCGGCGTGGCGCGCCTGTCACCGAACTGGATGATCAACAAGCTGGCGACGGTGTACGTGGAAGTGTTCCGCAACATTCCGCCGTTGCTGCAGATCCTGTTCTGGTACTTCGCGGTGTTCCTGACCATGCCGGGGCCGCGCAATAGCCATAACTTCGGTGACACCTTCTTTGTCAGCAGCCGAGGCCTGAACATGCCGGCAGCACTGGCCGCTGACGGGTTCTGGCCCTTTGTGGCCAGCGTGGTGGTGGCGATCGTGGCAATCGTGCTGATGGCGCGTTGGGCCAACAAGCGCTTTGAAGCCACTGGCGTTCCGTTCCACAAGTTCTGGGCGGGCCTGGCGCTGTTCATCGTGATCCCGGCGTTGTGCGCCCTGATCTTCGGTGCACCGTTGCACTGGGAAATGCCCAAGCTGCAAGGCTTCAACTTTGTCGGCGGCTGGGTGCTGATTCCTGAACTGCTGGCACTGACCCTGGCACTGACTGTTTATACGGCAGCGTTTATCGCCGAGATCGTGCGTTCGGGCATCAAGTCCGTCAGCCACGGCCAGACCGAAGCTGCGCGCTCCCTGGGCCTGCGCCCTGGGCCGACGCTGCGCAAGGTCATCATCCCGCAAGCCTTGCGGGTGATCATTCCGCCGCTGACCAGCCAATACCTGAACCTGGCGAAAAACTCGTCGTTGGCCGCCGGTATCGGTTACCCGGAAATGGTTTCGCTGTTTGCCGGCACGGTGCTCAACCAGACCGGCCAGGCCATCGAAGTCATTGCCATCACCATGAGCGTGTACTTGGCGATCAGCATCAGCATTTCCCTGCTGATGAACTGGTACAACAAGCGCATTGCGCTGATCGAGCGGTGAGGAAACGCCCATGAGTACGCATACGTTCAAACCTGATATGCCGCCGCCGAACAAAGTCTTCGGCCCGGTGGCATGGATGCGCGCCAACCTGTTTTCCAGTTGGCTCAACACCCTGCTGACCTTGCTGTCGCTGTACCTGGTCTACCTGGTAGTACCGCCGATCCTGCATTGGGCCATCCTTGATGCGAACTGGGTCGGCACCACACGCGCCGATTGCACCAAAGAGGGCGCCTGCTGGGTGTTTATCCAACAGCGCTTCGGGCAGTTCATGTACGGCTACTACCCCGGCGACCTGCGCTGGCGTGTAGACCTGACCGTGTGGCTGGCCATCGTTGGCGTGGCGCCGTTGTTCATCTCGCGCTTCCAGCGCAAGGCGATCTACGGCCTGGGCTTCCTGGTGCTGTACCCGATCATCGCCTACTTCCTGTTGCACGGCGGCATCTTTGGCCTGGCCAACGTGGCGACCAGCCAATGGGGCGGCCTGATGCTGACCCTGGTGATCGCCACTGTCGGTATCGCCGGCGCCTTGCCCCTGGGCATCGTGCTGGCGTTGGGACGGCGCTCGAACATGCCGGCGATTCGTGTGGTCTGCGTGACCTTCATCGAATTCTGGCGCGGCGTGCCGTTGATCACCGTGCTGTTCATGTCCTCGGTGATGCTGCCGCTGTTCCTGCCGGAAGGCATGGGCATCGACAAGCTGCTGCGGGCGTTGATCGGCGTGATCCTGTTCCAGTCGGCCTATGTGGCCGAAGTGGTGCGCGGTGGCTTGCAGGCGATTCCCAAGGGGCAGTACGAAGCGGCCGCCGCAATGGGCCTCGGTTACTGGCGCAGCATGGGCCTGGTGATTCTGCCGCAAGCCCTGAAGCTGGTGATCCCCGGTATCGTCAACACGTTTATTGCGCTGTTCAAGGACACCAGCCTGGTGATCATCATCGGCCTGTTCGACCTGCTCAACAGTGTCAAGCAAGCCGCCGCCGACCCGAAATGGCTGGGCATGGCCACTGAAGGCTACGTGTTCGCCGCCCTGGTGTTCTGGATTTTCTGTTTTGGTATGTCGCGCTATTCCATTCATTTGGAACACAAGCTCGACACAGGCCACAAGCGTTAGGAGTTGTTGTTATGAGCGAAGCAATCAAACAGCCTGTGAGCCCTGAAGGCATTATCCAGATGCAGGGCGTCAACAAGTGGTACGGCCAGTTCCACGTGTTGAAAGACATCAACCTCAACGTCAAGCAGGGCGAGCGTATCGTGCTGTGCGGCCCGTCGGGTTCGGGCAAGTCCACCACCATCCGCTGCCTCAACCGTCTGGAAGAGCACCAGCAGGGCCGCATCGTGGTCGATGGCGTGGAACTGACCAACGACCTCAAGCAGATCGAAGCGATCCGCCGTGAAGTGGGCATGGTGTTCCAGCACTTCAACCTGTTCCCGCACCTGACCATCCTGCAGAACTGCACGCTGGCGCCGATGTGGGTGCGCAAGATGCCCAAGCGCAAGGCCGAAGAAATCGCCATGCACTACCTGGAGCGCGTGCGCATTCCGGAGCAGGCCCACAAGTTTCCGGGGCAACTGTCCGGCGGCCAGCAACAGCGTGTGGCGATTGCCCGCGCCCTGTGCATGAAGCCGAAAATCATGCTGTTCGACGAGCCAACCTCGGCGCTGGACCCGGAAATGGTGAAGGAAGTACTCGACACCATGATCGGCCTGGCCGAAGACGGCATGACCATGTTGTGCGTAACCCACGAGATGGGCTTCGCCCGCACCGTGGCCAACCGCGTGATCTTCATGGACAAGGGCGAGATCGTGGAACAGGCAGCGCCGAATGACTTCTTCGACAACCCGCAGAATGACCGGACCAAGTTGTTCTTGAGCCAGATTTTGCATTGATCGATAGATGATGCTTGAAAATAAACCCGGCCTTGGCGCCGGGTTTATTATTTGTGATCTATGAGGCTTTCAGCGGTTCAGTCTCGTCGTGGACGGTATAGGTGAAAGCGCCACGCAAATCAGCACCTTCGGCCAGAATTCTTGCTTGCGCCAGCAAATGCGGATGGCGATCCAACAACCGAATCAGTAGCACTAAGGGCTTGGGCGCAAGAAGCTCGCCGCGTTCGTAGCGAGAGAATGCGTTGTGGCCGGCCCCGGACAGCAAATCTACTGCCTCTTTTTGCGTAAGGTGCAGTTTGCGGCGGGTACGTTTAATCTCGGCGCCGATCATTTTCCGAGCGGCGAGGGTGAGTTCGTCTTTCGCTTCGCCGTAACGGTCAGCGCTGTCGTTGTCGGGATCCCAGAAACCGTCGCCACACACCTCGCATTCCCAGCCTGAAAGATTATCGACCCGACGCTCCATGCCTTTGATGCGGATGGTTTCACTGCGTCCCTCGTAATAGCTCAACGCATCAGGAGCGCCACAGATGTAGCAAAGCTCTTTTTCTTTCATGGGTTTTTCTCCTTGAAGGAGACTACCGGAGGCCTACCGTCAGTGCGGTATGTGACCTTGATGTAAATCTCCTTACCTTTTGAGTGGATGTGATACACATCTTGCCAAACTCGATGGTCTCCATAGGTGGTCATCGACTTGTGCAGCATCCAGTTCTGCAGCTCATAGATGACCTCCTGCATATCCTTGATACTAAGGCCAAGAGCATCGCCGCACTCTTCTGCAGTGCGGGTAAACGCCTTCCTTCCAAGCCGCCTGACATCCGCCTTTATCCCCGCCAGATCGTAATGAGGTGTGTACTTTTCCATAAGACACCTGAGCCGAATAATTACCCTCTAAGGGTAATTTTACCAATCGAAAATACTGCTCCTTTTCCTGCCTAAGAACCGTAGTGCGTTGCCTTTGTAGGCAGCGCTGAATAGGCTGTAGGAAAATTCATCCTATGGTTGGGCGAAAGTCCGCATCCCACGACAGACGACCAGCGTCGGTCTGACGCCTGGTGGACCCCGTGCCAAATCCATCTGCCGATAGTTGATCAATGAACCTTCCATCCAAACACACGACCGAACTCGAAGAACTGTTGATTGACGCCGAAGCCGACGATGACGTCGTGCAGCACGCGCCTGCGACGGTGAACCGCCCCTGGCTGTTGCTGTTGGGCCTGGTGCTGGTGGCGCTGAACCTGCGTCCGGCGCTGTCCAGCATGGCGCCGGTGCTCGGTGACGTATCCAGCAGCCTGGGCTTGTCGGCGGCCAAGGCCGGTCTGCTGACCACCTTGCCCGTGCTGTGCCTGGGGCTGTTTGCGCCCATGGCTCCGATCCTGGCGCGGCGTTTTGGCGCTGAGCGCGTGGTGCTGGGGATTTTGCTGACACTGGCTGCCGGTATCATCCTGCGCAGTTCCTTCGGCGAGGTCGGTCTGTTCGTCGGCAGCCTGATCGCCGGCGCAAGCATCGGCATCATCGGCGTGTTGCTGCCGGGTATCGTCAAGCGCGATTTCGCCAAGCAGGCGGGCACCATGACGGGGGTCTACACCATGGCGCTGTGCCTGGGTGCAGCGCTGGCGGCGGGGGCGACGGTGCCGTTGAGTCACTATTTCGGCGACAACTGGACTGTGGGCCTGGGCTTCTGGATGCTGCCGGCGCTGGTGGCGGCGCTGTTCTGGTTGCCGCAGATCGGACAGAAACACGGCGCTCACCGTGTCGCGTATCGGGTGAAGGGCTTGTTGCGTGATCCGCTGGCCTGGCAGGTGACCCTGTACATGGGGCTGCAATCGTCCCTGGCCTATATCGTGTTCGGCTGGTTGCCTTCGATCCTGATTGACCGAGGCTTGAGTGCCACCGAAGCAGGGTTGGCGCTGTCTGGCTCCATTATTGTGCAGCTATTGAGTTCCCTGGCCGCCCCGTGGCTGGCCACTCGTGGCAAAGACCAGCGCCTGGCAATCCTGGTGGTGATGCTGCTGACGTTGGGCGGGCTGTTCGGTTGCCTGTATGCGCCTTTGGACGGTTTGTGGGGCTGGGCGATTCTGCTCGGCCTGGGGCAGGGCGGCACCTTCAGCCTGGCGCTGACCTTAATCGTGTTGCGTTCGCGAGATGCCCATGTGGCGGCCAACCTGTCGAGCATGGCCCAGGGCATCGGGTACACCCTGGCATCCCTCGGCCCGTTGGCGGTTGGGCTGATGCACGACTGGACCGGTGGCTGGGCGGCCATCGGCTGGATTTTCGCGGTGATCGGCCTGGGCGCGATCATCGCTGGGCTGGGCGCCGGGCGTGCGCGGTATGTGCAAGTCAACAGCGAAAAACGCTAGAGGTACACGACCTCCAAGGTGGCCAGGCCATCGAGTCGGGTGTCGCTGCTCAGGTCCAGGTTTTGCGTGGCGTTGATCACGGTCTCGACCTTGACCGTGCTGATCAGCTCCTGGATCGCCGACGGGCCGGCCGTGCTGCCGGCGATGGCGGTGAAGCCCAGGTAGCTGTTGGCGCCAATGTTGATCGGGTTGAGGTTGGCGGTACGCCAGGCCAGCCCACCGGTGGTGGACTCTGTGCCGTAGACCTGCGTGGTGCTGTCGACCTGAGTCTGGCGAGGGTCGAAGGTCATGGAATACAGGCCGATGCGGTTGCCGCTCTTGTCCAAGCCCAGGCCGTAGTAAATCTCGCTGTTGACCATGGCCGAGCCGTCCCGATTGTCGTGCATGCGCAAGGCGAAACGGCTTGGCGCGCTACAGTCGATGCTGACTTGCAGCAGCTTGACCGGCAGACGGGTGCTTTTGTCCGGGCTCAGGTCTTGGTGGGACATTTTGCCGTAGTCGATCATTGCACCGTTGGACAGTAATGGATTGCACGCGGTGGGCGTGATCCGACCCTTGACCGCCAGATCCACGATCGAAGCGGCCTGTGCATGGGGCGTACTACCGAGCAGCAGCAGGGTGAAAAGGGCGATGTCGTGCTTTTTCATGAGGCTGATCCCAAGGGTTACAGGTAGATGATTTCGAGGGTGCCGGAGCCGTTGATGCGCACTACGTGGCGCAGGTCCAGGGATTGAGTGGGCGCCAGGTAGGTTTTGATGCGCACCGTACCGGACAGGTTGCGCAGCGCGATCGGGCCCTGGGTGTTGCCGGCCTTGTCGGTAAAGCCCATGTAGCTGTTGGCGGCCATGGGGATTTGCCGTTGGCTGGAACTGCTCCACGCCGCGCCATTGCTGGTGGAGTCGGTGCGGTACAGGGTCCTGAAGGTGTCGGCGTTGAATTCACCTGGGTCGATTGTCAGATAGAAGCGCCCGATTTTATTGTGGCTGGCATCCAGGTCCAGGCCATAGGCGGTCTCATCGATACCGCCGGTGGCCGAGCCCTGGCGGTTGTCATGCATGCGCAGGGCAAAACGCGTAGCGGCGTCGCACATCACGCTAAAACGCAAGGTTCTGCCGGGCAAAGGCGTTTCGAGGGTGGTATTCAAGTCTTTGGCCAGCAAGGTGCCGTAGTCCACGAGGCCGTGATCCGACAGCGCGGGTTGGCAGGCCACGGGGGCGAAGTGCGCACGCAGGTTCAGTTCGCGAGAGCGGCCATGCTGGGGGCTATAGAGCGTCCCGGTGGCTTCCCAGGTGGTGGCATCCCGTACTTGGGTGGCGGCAGGGTCGGCCCAGGCGCGCAGGGTCAGTTGCAACGACAGATTCTGGCCGGTGACGACCGCACCTCGTTGCACGGGTGCGATGCCATGAGCGGGAAGCCAGTCCAGAGCTGTCGCGCTGGTCAACGGTGGCTGGCCAGGTGCGGGGAGCAGGCCCAGTTCCACGCGGTGTCCATCGAGCACGGCATGGCCGGCTTCGACGGCGTAGCTGCCGTGCTCGGTCAATTGCAGACGCTGCGCATTGGCGGCCAGGGCGCGGTAGAACAGGCTCATGTCGTCGGCCTTGGGGCAGGTGAAGTTCAGGCTCAGGCGGCGCTCGCCCAGCAAGCGTTCAGCCGCGCTGTCGTCCTGGGCGAGGCGGCTCATCAGGCCGAAATCCACCAAGGGTTCGCTCACATTCAGTTGGCATTCGTCCGCAGCCAGGGCGGTGCCGGCAACGCCAATCAATAGCCACAGGCTCAGTTGATGCAGACGGGTGACAAGGGGCATGGCAGTGTCCTCAAGGTTGATGGCAGCGGGCGGGTGCGGTTTCGAAATACACCGAGGGGTCGGCTTTTTCCGGCAGTTCGAAGCGCAACTGGCAGCGGCTGCCGTCCGCTCGGGTAATCCATAAGGCTGGCTGCTCAAGCACATTGGGCAAGAACACCTGGCTGCCTTCCTGGACCAGGGTGACAAACTCGCCACGGGCGCTGCTGACGGAGGCCCCCGTGGGCAGCGGTGCGCCCTGGTCAGTGCTGACTGTGAGCAGGGCGCGGCGCGTCAGGCCCACGCCAAACTCGACCCGGTCCACGGCACCGCGCCCGGCCGAGATCATCGCCAGGCCGTTGCTGATGTCGGCATTGCGCGGCAACGAACGGGTCTGCACTTCCACCAGGCTGCGGCCGTAGGCGTTGACCTGGGGCACCACCGCCTGGCCTTGCCAGTCGGTCCAGACCGGGCCGCTGGGGGTGCTGAGCTTGATGCCGCTCATGTCGCCCACCGACACCAGGGCGAAGGTGTCGCGCACGGGGTAGGGTGAAAACGTCACGCCGTCGCCGTGCATCACCACGCCGCCACGGGCGCCGCCTTGATAGCTGGAGCGCTCGCTGTCGGAGCGGCTGTAGCTGACGTCCAACTGGCTGTAGCGCGGCAGTGCCGACACGCCCAGGGTGGTTTCCACTTGACGGTCGCGGCTGTCGTGTTCGGCGCTGACCCGATAGCTGAGTTGATCGTCCAGCTGTTCAGTGACGCCCATACCGGTGCGGTTCTCACCGGCTGAGTTACGCACCCAGCCACGCACCCGGCGATTTTCGCCCAGTGGCGCACTGATGTTCAGGTACACCGCATTGTCCTGTTGCTGGCGCCCGCCCATTTGCCATTCGGCACTGGCCGACAATGACACGCCGCCTACACTGGTGCCCCAGGAGGCCAAGGCACGGCTGCTGCTGTCGCCATCGAAACGGCTGGCCCGTGAAAACCCGGCACTGAATGCGCCGAGCCACGGGTGGGCCCAGCCGAGCGTTATGCTTTGTTGATCGCGATAGCGTGAGTGCTGCTGGCCGGTGTCCCGTTCGTAGGTGCTTTCTTCGAGTTCACGATAGCCTGGGGTGCGCCAGGAGTTGGCCGCGCTGAATGACCATTGTTCGCTCAAGCGCTGGGACCAGGACAGATCGGTTTGTGCGCCGCTGACCTGTTCTCTGCCATTGGCATCGGACAGTTGCGTCGACAGCTGGATCTGGCTGTCCAGCCACGGCAGCCAGCCCAGGCTGGCACCGGCAGAGCGATACTCATCGGCCGCCAGCAGGCCGCCGCCCAAGGTCACTTGCGGGTGCACGGTGCCTGTCCAGCCGGCGCTCACCACCCAGGGATCATCGCCCTGGGCATCGCCGATATTCCGCACCCGTCCGGCGGCGACCGAGTAACCCGGTGCAGGCAAACCGAGGCCGAGCATGGCGGCCGGCACGGTGAAGCGTCGTTCGCCGCCGACGCTTTCCTTGACCGTGACCTCCACGTCCGAACGGGTGTTCAAGCGTCGTACGTCGTTCAGCGCAAACGGCCCCGCGGGTACGACGGTGGAGTGAATCAGCGCGCCGTTCTGCCGGACTTCGATTTGCGCCGCACTGTTGGCGATGCCTTCGATCACCGCGCCCTGGCCTTGCTCCAGCAGGGCCTGCTCGGTCAGCACCTGTACGCCGGTGATCTGTGCGCCGGACAACACCGGGTTGTAGAGGTTGATCTGCCCAGCCTGCAACACCGCTTGATGGCTGGCAAAGGTGCGCTGGGCATAGGCCTCCAGATGGGTCGTGCGCGAGAGGCCATCCTGCCAGGTCTGCACCTGACGGCTGCGCACGATCCAGTCACCGGCATTGAAGCCGACTTCAGTATTGGCCGAGCCAAACCGGCTGGCGTCACCGCCATAGCGGTTGTAGAACCCGGTCAGGTCGTAATTGAGCAACCCGGCAAAGCCGCCGGTTTGATAACCCGATACATCCTGGGGTGTTGGCCGCAGGGCTTCGGTGGGCACCACCAGCTGCACCGACAGGTTGGCGGGATCAGGCTCCACCAGGCTTTGCGGGTATCGCGCGATGAAGTCATGACAGTGCTGGTCGTCGTCCGGAACCACCAGGTTGGCGGCGTCCAGCAAGGTGCGGTCGAAGCACAGTGTGCCCTGCTGATCAAAGCTGACCCGCACCCGCTCACGTTGCTGACCGTTGACCCGCAGGCTGACCAGATGTTGCCCGGCGGTAAAGCGCGGCGCATCCAGCAGCAGGCTGGCCAATTGCGGGTCGATGCCCCGTTGGTGCAGGGTTATGGCGTCGAAGCCGGACGCCGGAGCGCTCTCTGCCCAGCCTTTGGCCGGCAGCAAGGCGCACAGCAGCAACGTGATCGGAAAGGCGGGGCGAGGCGGTGTTTCGGGCATGGCTTTGCCGTCACGGTAACTCAATACTGTTTTCACGAAAGGCACTCGAATAGTGAACGCCCAGGCCCGGTTTTTCCGGCGCATGCAGGCGTTCCGGTGATAGTCAATGAGCTATCACTTCGTTATCCAGGCATCTGGCGCGCCTGTTTTGTGGGGTCAGGGCGTGATGGGTGCTTCGTAGGCCGCAACGGCAAATCCGTACACCGTGGCTGGCTGTAACTGGACTTTACTAGCTGGCCCTCCGCTGGCCGGCACGCTCAATGCTTCACCCGGCAGCACATAGGTGCGCGGCAACATGGCCTTGCCGTCACCGGGCAGCAAACGCAGCTCCTGGGCCAGGCGCACCACATAGGGCGTGTCGTTACGCACCTGCAACATGCCATCGCGCAATGACCAGGTCAGGTCAGTCCAGGGCGTGCGGTTAAGTGCCAGGCCCTTGGGATGCACGATCACCGGCAGGTTCTGGCGCACGGTCACACCCACGCGTGCATGGCCTGCCTGCGTAGCGGCCCGGCCCTGGGGCATCCCTTCGAAAATAGCGCGCTTGAGGCGCTGGGTTTTCAGTGGCGTCTGGTTTTGCAGAATGAAACGCACCAGTTGCGATTTGGACGGTTCCACCCGTGACAGCGGCGGCGTGACCACCAGCAGCGGCTCAGTGTCTTCGGGGACGTCTTGCAGGGTCACATGCAGCAGGGCGAGTTTGCTGTCGGTATTGGTCACCGAAATCGCCACCTCGCCCTCGGCTTCGTGAACGATCACCACAGAGCTTTCGGGCACCATGCCGTCGGCTTTGACTTGAGTGCCGAGCAAGAGCATCAGGGCGATAAAACCGGCGGCGGTGTTTGAACATAACGTCGTCATGACGGGGTATCCGTTGAGGCAAAAAAGTTAGAGGTAGCGCAAGTCCAGCACGATGGAACCATCAAGCGGCACGTCTCGATCCAGGGTCAGGTGCTCTGTGGCGTCGATTACCGTGTCGACCCAGAGCTGGCTGAACAACTGGCTGATGAAGTCGGGCTGGCGCTCGCCTGGTAGTGCAAAGCCCATATAGGTCTGTGGTGTGGCAGCGGACTGCGGGACCCAGGTCTCGCCGTTGTTGATCGATGCCAACGCCTGCATGTGCTGTCCATCCCCTATTGAGTCGCGGTAGCTGAGCGACACCGACCCCAGGCGTTGTCCCGGTGCATGAGCGTTGACTCCAAGGCCGAATGTTCCGGGGGTTATCGCGGACTCCGGACGGTTGTCGATACCCACCAGGGCAAACAGCATGGGACGTGTGCAGATCACGCTTAATTCGAGCACCCGCCCGGGCAGTGCGGTAGGTGCCGAGGCGTTCAGACGGTAGGTGGGAATCTTGCCGTGTTCGACGGTGCCTTCATCGGACAGCTCGACGCGGCAGGCATCGGGCGTGAGTCTGCCAGTGACCGTGAGGTCGACAAGCGAGTCGGCAATTACTTCGTTGGTGGTTAGCGGCAAAAGCAGTACTAGAAAGCGAGCATACGAATTCATCGGTTCATCACTGGCACACATAAGCACGACTGTGGGAAAACCCATGCCGGGCATATGCCCCGGCATGGTGGGCAAGGCATTACAGGTACTTCACTTCAAGTGTGGCCGAGCCATCGATGGGTACTTCGTTGCTCAGGTCCAGGCTGTCGGTGCGGGCGATGACGGTCTCGACCTGCATATCCATGACGACCTCTTTGGCGGATAGCGGTTGAGTGTCGTCATCCATGGCTGCAACGGACATGTACAGGCCCGGGTCCCAGAAGCGCTCGCTGTACCAAGTGTTACCCGCGTCATTGGAGGCAATCGGTTGCACTGGTACGCTGTCGGCAATCGGGTTGCTCAGGATCAGGTTATACCGCCCCAGTTTCTGGTTGCCGTTGATCAGTCCCAGGCCGTAGCTGGTAGGACCAGTGGCTGAGCCGGCGCGGTTGTCGATCGAGTGCAGGGCAAACTGAATGGGCGCATCACATATCACGGCGATGGTCATGGTGTGAGTGCCGATCAGCGTCGGGTTGTCCGGGCGCAGGTCTTTTGCCGAAATCTTGCCGTGATCGATCACCCCGCCGCTAGACAGGCTAGGGGTGCAGGCGCTGGGGACGATCAGGCCTTTGACGGCCAAGTCCACCGTGGAGGCCGCAAAAGCGGCTGGGGACGCGAGTAGCAGGCAGGCAGAGAGAGTGCTAAAAATTTTTTTCATGGCGGGCGAGTTCCTTTCGGTTGCATTTTTCTGCAGTAATTACAGATAGTTGAGTTGCACAGTGGCATGACCATCCACGGGGACTTCATCGATGAGAGTCAGGCGCTCGGCAGGTGCGATATGGGTATAAAGGCTGAGCTGTGCGTCCAGGTTCTTGACGGCGATGGGCACCAGTTCGTTGCCCATCGCAACAGCGGTCAGCATGACGTGATTGAGCGCCACTGCCGGTTTCCAGGTCATGCCGCCGTCCTCCGAGACGATGGGGCGGGCGGGTATGCCGTCGGCGACCAGCTCGCGCAAGGCAAGGGCTGCGCCCCCCAGTTTCTCTCCGTCGGGTGTCATGCCCAACCCATGCCAGTTATCATGATTGGCCGAGCTGCCGGCGCGGTTGTCGATGGTGTTCAGGGTAAAGAAGGTCGGGCCTTCGCAGCGCACGCTAAACTCCATCGACTGGTTGGGCAGTGAGGTGAATTGTTCAGCATTGAGTGTCTTGGCCGACATCTTGCCGAAATCGACCACGCCGCCACTCGACATCAAGAGTTCGCAGGCGCTGGGAGTGATGCTGCCTTTGATGGCGAGGTCCGTGTTACTGGCTGCAAACACCGTTGGCGTGAATAGCAGTACCAGCGCAGCGCGAGTGGCAAATGTGCTCATGGATAAAGAACCTTTGTGAGAAGAGGTCGATGGACGGGGGGTTAGGGCTACAGGTAAACCACTTCCAGAGTGCCGGAGCCATCGATGGGCTCTTCGTTACTCCAGTCGAACTGGTCTGCGCGTGCGATCTGGGTCCCTACTTCAAAATCCAAGGTCAGTTCCTTCACCGGAATCGGCATGCTGGCGTCGTCCAGGGCGCCTACGCCCCATAGGGTCTGTAGTTCCCAGGCCCACTCCGCATACCATGTTTGCCCGCCATCTATAGAGGCGATCGGTTGGACGGCGGTGTTGTCAGCAATCATGTTTCTTGGCGTCAGGTAAAACCTCCCCAACTTCTTGTTGCCATTAATCAGGCCAAGGCCGAAGTAGCTGCTTCCGATGGAGGTACCCGTGCGGTTATCGATGGGCCTGATGGCGAAGTGGGTTGGTGCTTCGCAGTTGAGGGAAAATTGCAACATAACCCTTGGCAGGGACGTAGGGTTGTCCTGAACCAGATCTTTTGAGGCGATCTTTCCGTGATCGACCACGCCACCGCCTGCAATTACAGGCGTACAGGCACTTGGGGTGATCACGCCTTTTACGGTCAGGTCCACAGTGCTGGCTGCAAAGGCGGGTAGAGTGGTCGCGAGCAACAGGGCGGTGCTCATCAGGGACATCTTCATTTCAGGTTGTTCCAGTGCAAAAACAGACGAATTACAGTGCCAGGGCAAAGCCTGACGTTGGAGAGGGGCGCAATTTATCGGGCGACCTGAGGCGGGGGGAATACAACTATTACGACAATGCTGGAGTGCACTGAATAGCGTCGGAAGAAATCCGAGCATGTGTAGGAAGTGTTGAGCTTTCGTAGTTGTTGTATCGCTATAAAAATGGTCATAGGGATACTTGGTGGGTTTTTAAGCAGTCATTTGAATGTCAAAAGAGGGCAGCAGGACCGACCGTAACAACGAGGTGATCATGCCGTCCTGCCCACCGCCTGGCGAAGTGCCTGACCTGCAATCGGCACTGTCGGCCCATTGGCAGCATGTGACCGTATTGGTGGTGGAAGACCATTCCACCTACCGCGCCTTGCTGGGCTGGTACCTGGGGGCGCTCGGGCTGGGATTTGAGCTGTTCAGCGATGGGCGCAGCGCCCTGGCAGCGATCGTCAGCCGGCCCTTTGATCTGGTGATCACTGACTGCCAGATGCCCCTGATGGATGGTTACCGGATGACCCGCGCCATCCGTCTTCGCGAGCGCATCAACGGCCTGGCACGCATGCCGGTGATTGCCTTGACCGCCAACCTGACACTCCACGATCAGCAACGATGTCGCGCCGCTGGCATGGACGCCTGGCTGCGCAAACCCTTGATGCTGCAACAACTGCGCAAGGTGTTGCTGTACTGGTTGCCCGGCCCCGGTGCGCTGCCGCCGGTGCGCAAGCCCACCCCGCCCGGCGTGGCATGGCCCACCCGCGCTGATCTTGTCCAGACCTTTGGCAGCCAATCGGCGGTGGACATGATGCTCGCAAGCCTGCTGGTCGCCGCGCGGGAGGACAGTGCACTGCTGGAACATGCGCGCCTCACGTGCAATACGGCAATGACTGCCGAGCGTTTGCATCGCCTGGTGGGCAGTCTGGCGTTTCTGGGTGGGGTTGGCCTTGAGGCCAGAGGCGTTGAGTTGATTGAGCAGGTCCAGGCTCACGGCGTGATGTCGGTCAGGGCCGAGCTGGAAGTGTTCCAGGCGGACCTGCAGGCCTACATCACCTACTTGAACAGCCTGTAGGGGGCCGACGGTTTGCCGAGTGTTGATCGGTTTTTTTATGTAGGTATTTTCTTTTTGTTTTGTGGGGAGTTGCTTATTGGCTACCAAACACTGGACCAGACTCCCGGCTCATTGTCGTGAGCGGTTGTTGAGGATCGCCCACGGCGCTATTTTGCCTGCGTCCAAGTTGCCATCATCCGTGGGTGCCTATGCTTCAAGTAATTATTGCTGACGATCATCCCATTGTGCGTATCGGGCAGCGGGTCGTGATCGAGGCGAATGGACGGTGCAAAGTAGTGGGGGAGGCCGATGGGCCCGATGAGTTGCTCAGGTTGCTGGGCAGCACACCCTGCGATGTGCTGGTGACCGATTTCGCCATGCCGGGTGGCCAGCAGGCTGACGGTTACGGCCTGCTCAGCCTGTTGCAGCGCCAGTACCCGGGGTTGCCGGTGATTCTGGTGACGATGTTCGCCAATGTGGCCACGTTGCGTGCGTCGTTTGCCCACGGGGCACAGGCCATTGTGGCCAAGAGTGCCTCGGCCAAGGAACTGCCTCTGGCGATTAAGGCGGTCAGTGAAGGCAAGACCTTTGCCAGCGAATGTCTGCGAGTACAAATGGTGGAGGCGGGTACCGGCGATCAGTCTCAGCAGCCGCAGCTGTCGGACAAGGAGCGGGAGGTGGTGCGCATGCTGGCCAGCGGCATGACCGTGAGCCAGATCGCCGCACGGGTCAATCGCAGTATTTCAACCATCAGCAAACAGAAAAGCACGGCGATGCATCGGCTGTGCATTTCCACCGATGTGGACCTGTTCGCCTACGCGCGTAGCTGTGGCATGGTGCCTTAGCGCTTAGCCTGCGGTATTAGCCTGGTAAATGCCGATAGTGTTCCGCGCGTTTGCGCACTATCGTACGCAACCCCTATGGCTTTTCGGAACCTGTCCATGAGCGACGCCCATAACGCTTTGATCACCGAGTTCTACAGCGCTTTCCAGCGCCTTGACGCCGAGGCGATGGCGGCTTGCTACACCGATGATGTGGTGTTCAGCGACCCGGCCTTCGGCGAACTGCGCGGACGTGATGCCGGCGATATGTGGCGCATGCTCACCACCCGCGCCAAAGACTTCTCCCTGACTTTCGACAACGTGCGCAGTGATGACCACAGCGGCGGCGCGCATTGGATCGCCACCTACCTGTTCAGCGCCACGGGCAACACCGTGGTCAACGATATCCAGGCGCGGTTTGTGTTCCGCAACGGCAAGATTTGCGAGCACCACGATCACTTTGATTTGTGGCGCTGGTCGCGCCAGGCACTCGGCACCAAGGGCCTGTTGTTGGGTTGGACGCCGTTGGTGAAAAACGCCGTGCGTGCCCAGGCCAATAAAGGCTTGAAGGCATTCCAGGCCAGTCGTTGATACGCTGGGTGTTCCACTTGTCTGTTGAACCTGGCCGTGACTGATCCCGTCGAACCCAAACCTTGGTACGTCTACCTGGTGCGCGCCGCCAATGGCTCGCTGTATTGCGGCATCAGCAACGACCCGGTGCGCCGTTTTGCCTCGCATCAGAGCGGCAAGGGCGCGCGGTTTTTTCTCTCCAGCCCTGCCGTTGCGCTGGTGTACACCGAGCAGTGCGCGAGCAAGGGCGACGCGTTGCGTCAGGAACGCTTGATCAAGAAGCTGAAGAAGAGTGCGAAGGAGTGTCTGGCGGCGAGTGGTTCATTGATCTGACTGATGGGTTCCCATCACGCCACCTGAGCAAGATGCGCGCTAAGCTGCGGGTTCATTTGTTAGGTGGACCCCAGCATGTCTGAGCTAATTCTGCACCACTACCCCACATCCCCCTTCGCGGAAAAAGCTCGGCTGTTGCTGGGCTTCAAAGGGTTGTCCTGGCATTCGGTGCATATCTCCCCGGTGATGCCAAAACCGGATCTGACGGCCTTGACGGGCGGCTATCGTAAAACCCCGGTGCTGCAAGTGGGCGCCGACATTTATTGCGACACGGCCCTGATCGCTCGCCGCCTGGAACAGGAAAAAATTGCACCTGCGTTGTTTCCCCTGGGCCAGGAAATGATCACCCAAACCTTCGCCACTTGGGCCGACAGCGTGGTGTTTGCCCACGCCGTAAGCCTGGTGTTCCAGCCGGAGTCGGTGGCGGTGCGTTTTGGCAAGTTGCCGCCGGAAGCGATCAAGGCGTTTCTCGCCGACCGCGCCGCGCTGTTCAGCGGCGGCACCGCGAGCAAGCTTCCGGCCGAGTTGGCCAAGCATCAATGGCCGGCGATTATGGCGCGGCTGGAGCAGCAATTGCAGCGAGAGCCGGGCGACTTCCTGTTTGGCGAACCGTCGATTGCCGACTTTGCCCTGGCCCACCCGCTGTGGTTTCTCAAGGCCACGCCGGTGACCGCGCCGTTGGTGGACGCGTATCCGGCCGTGTCGGCGTGGTTGGGCCGTGTGCTCGGTTTTGGCCATGGCACCGCGAGCCAGATGACCGCCGAGCAGGCGTTGGAAATCGCACAAAAGGCCACACCGGCGCCGTTGCCGGAAGAAGTGTTCGAGGACTTGAATGGCTTCCAGGTCGGCCAGCAAGTGACCATCAGCGCCATCGATTACGGTGTCGACCCGGTCGCTGGCGAATTGCTCTTCGCTGGGCGCGAAGAACTGATTCTGCGCCGCACCGACGAACGCGCCGGTACCGTTCACGTGCATTTCCCGCGTTTCGGATTTCGCATTCAGGCGCAATAAATAAAAATATTTGCAAATACAGGTGAGGTAAATCGCCAGCCCATCCGTGTAGTGCTTGAAACTGCGATCTATTCGCATTAACGGCGTTTTCTACACGGGTTCTCACAGCATGAAGTCGACGGCAGGCGGTTTGGTTAAACAGTGGCTGGGAGCCTCGGTATTAGCGGTGTCGGGGTTGGCATTGCTGCCCCTGGGCGTGGCTCAGGCGCAGGAGCAGCAAAGCGCCCAGTTCACCTTTGCCCTGGCTGCCAAACCGTTGCCCCAGGCCTTGAGCGATTTCAGCCGGGTCACCGGGATCAGCGTGATCTATACCGATGAAGCGCCTTACGGCCTCAGTGCCCCGGCGGTCCGCGGGCAAATGAGCGCGACCCAGGCCCTGCAACACTTGCTGGCGAACTCCGGTTTTACCTTCCGTCAGATCGACGCCCGCACCCTGGCCCTGGAACCTGTGCCCACCGAGGGTGCGCTCAACCTCGGCGCGACCACCATCAGCGGTGTCGGCCAAACCGAGGACAGCACCAGCTACCAGCCGCCGCCCACCAGTTCGGTGATGCGCTCCCGTGCTTTGCTGCTGGAAACCCCGCAAACCGTCAATGTGGTACCCGCCCAAGTGCTGCGCGACCAGACCCCGCGCAACCTGGATGACGCCCTGGCCAACGTCAGCGGCATTACTCAGGCCAACACCTTGGCCAGCACCCAGGACGCCGTGATGCTGCGCGGCTTTGGCGACAACCGGAACGGCTCGATCATGCGCGATGGCATGCCGGTGGTGCAGGGCCGTGCATTGAACTCAACCGCGGAGCGGGTCGAAGTGCTCAAAGGCCCGTCGTCGCTGTTGTATGGCATCCAGGACCCGGGCGGCGTGGTCAATATCGTCAGTAAAAAGCCGCAACTGACCCAGGCCACGTCCCTGACCGTGCGCGGCTCGTCCTTCGGCGACGGCAAGAACGGCAGCGGCGGCAACCTCGACACCACCGGCCCCATCGGCGATTCGGGCCTGGCGTATCGCCTGATCGTCGACCATGAAGACGAAGACTACTGGCGTAACTTCGGCACTCACCGCGAGTCGCTGGTGGCGCCATCCCTGGCCTGGTACGGCGACACCACCAAGTTGTTGTTTGCCTACGAGCACCGCGAATTTCTTTCCCCGTTCGACCGCGGCACGGCCATCGACAAGTCCAACCACCCGCTGGACATCCCGGCCACCCGCCGTCTGGATGAGTCATTCAACAATATGGAAGGGCGTTCCGACCTGTACCGCTTTGAAGCCGACCACGACTTGAACGACGACTGGAAAGCCCACTTCGGCTACAGCTGGAACCGTGAAACCTACGACGCCAGCCAGGTGCGCGTCAGCGCGGTGAACACCAACGGCACCCTGACCCGCAGGATGGACGGCACCCAGGGCGCGATCACCACCGACCGCTTCACCACGGCCAGCCTGGAAGGCAAGGTCAATGTGCTGGGCATGCAGCATGACCTGGTGTTCGGCCTGGACGACGAGTACCGCAAGGTCTACCGCGCGGACCTGATTCGCCAGGCCTCGCGCACCACGTTCAACTACAACAACCCGGTGTATGGCAACGAAGTCGCGGGCACTACGGTCAGCGCCGCCGACAGCGCCCAGACTGACCTGCTGCGCAGTGACTCGCTGTTCTTCCAGGACGCGATCCACCTCACCGACCAGTGGATATTCGTGGCGGGCGCGCGCTACCAGATGTACGACCAATACGCCGGCAAAGGCGTGCCGTTCAAGGCCAACACCGACGGCAACGGCCAGGCCTGGGTGCCGCGTGCAGGGCTGGTGTATCGCTACACCGATGAGCTGTCGTTCTACGGCAGCTACACCGAATCGTTCAAGCCCAACTCCACCATCGCCGCCCTGGCCGATGGCAGCACCTTGACCGGCGACCTTACGCCCGAAGAATCCAAGTCGTGGGAGCTGGGCGCCAAGCTCGACATTCCTGGGCGCATCACCGCCAGCGCGGCGTTGTTCAACATCGACAAGCGCAACGTGCTGGTGTCGGTGGGCTCTGGTGCGAACACCGTCTACAGCATCGCCGGTCAAGTGCGCTCTCGTGGCCTGGAACTGGATGCCAGCGGCCAATTGACCGACAAGTGGAGCCTGATCGGCAGCTACGCCTTCACCGATGCCGAAGACATCAAGGACAACGACCCGACGCTGCAAGGCAACCGCCTGCAAAACGTCGCCAGGCACACCGGCTCGTTGTCGGTGGCCTACGACTTCGGCAATATTTTCGGCGGTGATCAGTTGCGCGTCGGCACGGGTGCGCGGTATGTCGGCGAGCGCGCAGGCGACGCCGCCAACGATTTCGACCTGCCGGGCTACACCGTGGCGGATGCGTTCGCCACCTACGACACCCGGATCGACGGGCAGAAGGTCAAGTTCCAGGTCAACGTGAAGAACCTGTTCGACCGCGTCTACTACACCTCGGCGGCCAGCCGCCTGTTTGTGTCCATGGGCGATGCGCGGCAGGTGTCGGTGTCCAGCACCCTGGAGTTCTAAACCCCCAGCCCGCTCGCCACAAAGGTACGGAGCTGTTAGCGTTGCGGCCATTAATGGCTTTGCGGAACACGGTACCGATGCACTTTGGACGATGGCTACACCTGCTGTGCCTGAGCATTTTACTGGGCGGCTGTGCGAGCGTTTCGCAGCCGTCCACGTCCTCGACACTGGACCGCCTGTTGGCCGATCCTGCCCTCAACGGCGCCACGGTTTCGGTCATGGTGCGCGACGCCCGCAGTGGCGGCACCCTCTATCAACACAACCCGCGCACACGCCTGATCCCTGCCTCCAACCTCAAGTTGCTCACCACTGCTGCGGCGATGGATGTGCTGGGGCCGCAATACCGCTTTTCCACGCAACTGCTGAGCAACGGCCCGCAGCAAGGTGAGCGCCTGGTCGGCAACCTCTACCTGCGCGGCTTGGGTGACCCGACCACCCAGTTTGCCGACTACCAGGCACTCGCCGCCCAGTTGGCGAGCCAGGGCGTGCGCCAGGTGCAGGGCGACCTGGTGTTCGACGACAGCTTTTTCGACGCCGAACGGCTAGGCGTCGACTGGGCCCAGGACGATGAAAGTACCTATTATGGCGCGCAGATTTCGGCGTTGACGGTGTCACCCAATGCGGATTTTGACGCGGGCACCCTGATCGTCACGGCCAAGGCGCCGGTCATTGCCGGCCAGCCGGTGACTGTTTCTTTAAGCCCACCCACGGATTACGTGCAACTGGGCAACCGCGCCGTCAGCGGCCCCGGCAACAGCTTTGGCATCACCCGTCAGCACGGCACCAATCTGCTGCAACTGACAGGCACGCTGGCGCCGGGCAAGCAAAGCCGGCAGTGGGTGAGCGTGTGGGAGCCGACGCAACTGGTGGCCCATCTGTTCGAGCAGGCCCTGGCGCAGCAGGGTATCGAGGTGCTGGGGCGCAGGGTGATTGGCGGTGCAAGCCCTGGGACGGCCAGGGTGCTGGCGGAGCATCAATCGGCACCGTTGCAGGCACTGATCACGCCGCTGCTCAAGCTCTCGAACAACAACATGTCCGAAGCGTTGCTCAAGGCCATGGGCCGTAAAACGGCCAACGCGGGGACGGCGGCGGCGGGTGTGGCGGCGGTCGCGGCATTTATGCAGCGCCAGGGCCTGGACCCGGCGACGCTCAGCCAGGTGGATGGCTCGGGTTTGTCGCGGCGCAACCTGGTGTCGGCGCAGAACCTGGCGGACCTGCTGCTGGTAAGCGCCAGACAACCCTGGTTCGACGCCTGGTACAACGCCTTGCCGATTGCCGGCAATGCCGACCGTATGACCGGCGGCAGCCTGCGTTATCGCCTGCGCGGGACGGCTGCCGAAAACAACCTGCACGCCAAGACCGGCTCTATGGCCGGGGTGTCATCATTGAGCGGCTACATCACCGATGCCGAAGGGCGGCGGCTGGTGTTTTCGATGATCAGCAATAACTACTTGAGCGATGCAGCGCCGATCCGTGCCCTGGAAAACCGCCTGGCCGTGGCCCTGGCGCACTGGCACGACTGATTCAGGACTGATAACCCATCCGCCAACTCACGGCCTGGGTCGCCGCCAGCAAGCGCTGCGCCGCCGGGCCATCTTCGTCGGCATGGAACAGCGAGGTGGGGCCAACCACGGTTATCACCGCCGCCACTTGCCCAACCGCGTTGAACACCGGCGCCGACAGCGCATCCACCCCCGGCATCAGCAGGCCATGCACAAAGTGCAGGCCACGGCTGCGGATCTGCTCGCAGGTGAGGGCGTAAGCCTGGTCGTCGGCCAGGGCGTGGGCGAGACCGGCCTGGATTTCACGCTCACGCAACTCGACGGTTTCCCGCGACGGCAGGAAGGCGCTGAACACCAGCCCGGTGGATGAGCTGAGCAGCGGCAACACCGAACCCAATTGCGTCACCACCGTGACTGCGCGCACCGCCGGCTCGATCTGCACCACCGTCGCGCCCTGGTTGCCCCATACCGCCAGAAAGCAGGTTTCATTCAACTCGTCGCGCAGTTCTGCCAGGGGCATCGCGCCGACTTTCAGCACGTCCATGCTGCCCAGCGCGGCCAGGCCCACCCGCAGCGCCTCGCGCCCCAGGCCGTAATGGTTAGTGGCGGTGTTCTGTTCGGCAAAACCAGACGCGATCAACGCCTGCAGGTAGCGGTGCACCTTGCTTGCCGGCATCTGCACATGTTCGGCCAGGCGCGACAACGAAGTGGCGGGCGACAACTCGGCCAGGGCCTTGAGGATGTCAGTGCCCACTTCGGCCGAGCGGACTTTCTGTTTACCGGTGTCGCGGGGCTTTTCCATGGAAGGGCGAGAATCCGAGAGATGAATGGGCGTCTTTATAGCTTGACGGTCGATGGTGATCAAATTACGTTATGCGTAACTGGATTACGATAAAAACAACTGACCCCAGAGGAAGCTCCATGAACCTCGAATATCTTTCGGGCTTCGGCAATGAATTCGCCAGCGAAGCCCTGCCCGGCGCCTTGCCGGTCGGCCAGAACTCCCCGCAAAAAGCGCCCTACGGGCTGTATACCGAACTGTTTTCCGGCACCGCCTTCACCATGGTGCGCAGCGAAGCCCGTCGCACTTGGCTGTACCGCATCCAGCCATCGGCCAATCACCCGGCGTTCGTCAAGCTGGAGCGACAGCTGGCCGGTGGCCCTCTGGGTGCGGTAACGCCCAATCGCCTGCGCTGGAACCCGTTGGATATTCCCGGCGAGCCGACAGACTTTATCGACGGCCTCGTCGCAATGGTGGCGAACGCCGGGTCAGAAAAGCCCTCAGGCATCAGCATCCATACCTACCGCGCCAACCGTTCGATGGAGCGCGTGTTCTTCAATGCCGATGGCGAACTGTTGATTGTCCCCGAGCAGGGCCGCTTGCGTATCGCCACCGAACTCGGTGTGCTGGAGGTGGAGCCGTTGGAGATCGTCGTGCTCCCGCGTGGTCTCAAATTCCGCGTCGAACTGCTGGATGCGCAAGCACGCGGTTATGTCGCGGAAAACCACGGCGCGCCGCTGCGCCTGCCGGACCTTGGACCTATCGGCAGTAACGGCCTGGCCAACCCCCGTGACTTCCTTACCCCGGTTGCCCACTACGAAGATCTGAAACAGCCTACAACCCTGGTGCAGAAGTTCCTCGGTGAGCTGTGGGCCTGCGAGTTGGACCATTCACCGCTGAACGTGGTCGCCTGGCACGGCAACAACGTGCCGTACAAATACGACCTGCGCCGCTTCAACACCCTCGGCACCGTGAGTTTCGATCATCCCGATCCGTCGATCTTCACCGTATTGACCTCGCCCACCAGCGTGCACGGCCTGGCCAACCTCGACTTCGTGATCTTCCCGCCGCGCTGGATGGTCGCCGAAAACACCTTCCGCCCGCCGTGGTTCCACCGCAACCTGATGAACGAATACATGGGCCTGATCCAGGGCGCCTACGACGCCAAGGCCGAGGGCTTCCTGCCCGGCGGCGCGTCGCTGCACAGTTGCATGAGCGCCCACGGCCCGGACGGCGAGACCTGCACCAAGGCGATCAACGCCGAGTTGGCGCCGCACAAGATCGACAACACCATGGCCTTCATGTTCGAGACCAGCCAAGTG
Source organism: Pseudomonas sp. SR18 (assembly GCF_023701505.1). NCBI lineage: Bacteria > Pseudomonadati > Pseudomonadota > Gammaproteobacteria > Pseudomonadales > Pseudomonadaceae > Pseudomonas > Pseudomonas sp. SR18. The sequence goes on from NZ_JAMQAU010000015.1 coordinate 112,668, forward strand.
CTGCGTCCCACCCAGTTCGCCCTGGACTGCCCGCAACTTCAACCTGCTTATGACGCGTGCTGGGCCTCGCTGCCCAACACCTTCAACCCGAACCGGAGATAACCCATGACTCAGCCCACTACTACCCAAAGCTGGGTGGCCTGCGCCAATGGCCACCGCGACTTTCCTTTGCAGAACCTGCCGTTGGGCGTGTTCAGCATCAACGGTTCGGCCCCGCGCAGTGGCGTGGCGATTGGGGACTGCATCTTCGACCTGCATGCCGCTCTGGAAGCATTTGAGGGTGAAGCACGCCGAGCGGTTGAAGCGACGGCGGGCGGCCAGTTGAATGCGTTTTTTGAACTGGGCCGTGGCCCGCGTGTTGCGCTGCGTGAGCGCCTGTTGGAACTGCTTGCCGAGGGCAGCCCGCTGCAAGCGCGTGAGGCGCAGGTCCTGCACAGTGCCGCCGATTGCCAGATGCATGTACCGGCCCGGATCAATGACTACACCGACTTCTACGTCGGTATCGAGCACGCGCAGAACGTCGGCAAGCTGTTCCGTCCCGACAACCCTCTGCTGCCCAACTACAAGTATGTGCCAATCGGTTATCACGGCCGCGCCTCGACCATTCGCGCCTCCGGTGCCGATGTGCGTCGCCCCAAGGGCCAGACCCTGCCCGCCGGCCAGACCGAACCGACCTTCGGCCCTTGCGCACGGTTGGATTACGAGCTGGAACTGGGCATCTGGATTGGCCAGGGCAATGCCATGGGCGACTCGATTGCCATCGGCGACGCCGCCGAGCACATTGCCGGTTTCTGTCTGCTCAACGACTGGTCTGCGCGGGACATCCAGGCCTGGGAATACCAGCCGCTGGGGCCGTTCCTGTCGAAAAGCTTCATCACCACGATTTCGCCTTGGGTCGTCACGGCCGAAGCACTGGAACCGTTCCGCAAGGCGCAACCGGCTCGTCCCGAGGGCGATCCGCAACCACTGCCGTACTTGCTGGATAAACGTGACCAGGCCGCCGGTGCCCTGGACATTGAACTGGAAGTGCTGCTGACCACCGCGGCCATGCGCGAACAGAACCTGCCGGCCCAGCGCCTGGCGCTGAGCAACAGCCTGCATATGTACTGGACTGTGGCGCAACTGGTGGCACACCACAGCGTCAACGGCTGCCAGTTGCAGGCCGGTGATCTGTTCGGTTCGGGGACCCTGTCCGGGCCGCAGGAAGGGCAGTTCGGCAGCCTGCTGGAGATGACCGAAGGCGGCAAGAAGGTCATCGAATTGCCATCCGGCGAAGTGCGCAGGTTCCTGGAAGACGGTGATGAAATCATCCTGCGCGCCCGCTGCAACCGGGACGGTTTCGCCTCCATCGGCTTCGGCGAATGCCGTGGCACTGTGGTCGCCGCACGTTAAGAGGGCAGGGTGATGGAACTCTATACCTACTACCGCTCCACCGCGTCGTACCGGGTGCGTATCGCCTTGGCCCTCAAGGGCCTGGACTTCACGGCGGTGCCGGTGAACCTGCTGGTACCGGCGGGCGGCGCCAATCGCCAGCCGGAGTACCTGGCAATCAACCCTCAAGGCCGCGTGCCGGCCTTGCGCACCGATGACGGCGAACTGTTGATTCAGTCGCCGGCGATCATCGAGTACCTGGACGAACGTTATCCACAGGGGCCGTTGCTTTCCAAAGACCTGGCCACCCGCGCCCATGAGCGTGCCGTGGCGTCGATCATCGGTTGTGATATCCACCCGCTGCACAACTCCAGCACCCAGAACCTGCTGCGGCAGTGGGGGCACGATGAGGCGCAATTGCTGGAATGGATCGGTCACTGGATCAGCCAGGGGCTGGGCGCGGTGGAGCAGTTGATTGGCGATGCGGGGTTTTGTTTTGGCGAACAGCCTGGGCTGGCGGATACGTTTCTGATTCCCCAGCTGTACGCGGCGGAGCGCTTCAAAGTGCCGTTGGCTGCGTATCCGCGCATTGGCCGGGTGGCGGCATTGGCGGCGCAGCATCCGGCGTTCATTCAGGCCCACCCCGCCAACCAACCTGACACCCCATAACGCTCAAGGCTTGCACCGCCCCTCCCGCCGTGGATATGCGTCACCTACCAATAAAAATAAACAGGTACCTTGCGATGCACAATCAGATTGCCAGCTTTCGCGCGGCACTCGACGCCCGTCCGGTGTCGCGCTATCAGTGGTTGATCCTCCTGTTGCTGGCGTTGCTGCTGGTGACCGATGGCTACGATGCTCAGGTGCTGGGCTATGTAGTGCCGGCTTTGGCGTCGGATTGGGGATTGGAAAAAGCTGCGTTCGGCCCGGTGTTCAGCGCCAACCTGCTGGGGCTCACATTAGGCTCGCTGCTGGTGACGCCTTTGGCTGACCGATTTGGCGTACGGCGCATCTTGCTGGGCTGCGTGTTGATCTATGCCTGCCTGACTCTGCTGATGGTGTTCGCCCACTCACTGACCTCCCTGATGGCTGCACGATTTATCTGCGGCATCGGCATGGGCGGCGCGATGCCCAGCGCCATGGCGTTGATGTCGGAATATTCGCCGCCGCGCCTGCGCACTCTGATGGTGACCTTGGCGGCGTGCGGGTTCTCGTTCGGCGGTGCGGCGGGTGGGTTTGTGGCGGCGGGGTTTATCGACAGCTTCGGCTGGCAAGCGGTGTTCTTGGCCGGTGGCGTCACACCGTTGCTGTTGTTTCCGTTCCTGGTGTGGCTGCTGCCTGAATCGTTGCCGCGCCTGTTGCGCGATGCACCGCCGTATCGGCGATTGCGCAACGTGACCTCGCGCATGCTGCCCGACTGGCAACCGCCGCCGGCGAACGAGGCAGAACACCTTCAAGCGCAGGGCAGCAAGCTGACGGTGGTCGAGCTGTTCCGCCATGGCTATGCACGTCCGACGCTGCTGATCTGGGCGACCTTCTTTGTCAGTCTGATCTTGCTGTATTTCATGATCAGTTGGCTGCCGTCGCTGTTGCTGGAAAGTGGCCTGGCGCTGAATCAGGCCAATTTGGTGACGTCGATGTTCCTGTTTGCCGGCACCTTGGGCGCGATCGGCATGGCCTGGTTTGCCGACCGGCTCAAAAGCAAGGTGCGCCTGCTGTCCACTGTATTGGCGGCGGCTGCGGTGTGCACCGTTTTGCTGGGGCTGAACCACGACAATTCGCACTATCTGGTGGCCTGTGTGTTTGCGGCCGGGTTCTGCATCATCGGGGGACAATTGACCCTCAATGCTTTCGCCAGCAACTTTTACCCGGCGCATGTGCGTGCCACCGGTACCGGTTGGGCACTCGGTGTCGGGCGCTTTGGTTCGATCCTGGGGCCGTTGTTTGGCAGCATGCTGCTGGCGATGCATATTCCGGTGCAGCAGATTTTTTTCTTCTGCGCGATACCGGCGGTGATGGCGGCATTGTTGATTATTCAGGTCCGATCACCAGGGGGGGATGTGCCGAAAAGCGCGCTGCCTGGCGATATTCTCAAGGCGCCTGAGGGCTAGTGCACCACTGAATTGGGCGGCAAGTGCCCTAGCCGCTCGGTCAGGCGCAGGCGTTGGATCGGATCTTCACTGAGCATCAGCGCGTGTTCCAGGTCAAAACGCTCGGCGTTCGGGCAGTCCAGGCGTTGATACAGGCTGGCCCGTGCCAGGTAGTCGGCGGCATTGGCGCTGCCCAGTTCCAATACGCGCTCGGCGTCCACCAGGGCTGCCAGCGGGTTGTCGTTGGCGAGGTGCAACTGGCGCAGGTTGCGCGACAGTCGTTGCAGGATAGAACGCGCGTCGGCGGTGTGCAGGTGGTCGGCCTGCAACTTGAGGTTGGGCCCGTACTGGCGTTGCAGCAGTTCACGGCAATCGTTGGGGTACAGGCGCCGCCCGCCGCACGGGTCCAGCAAGTGATCGGCACCGGGCACCCGCAGCAGGAAGTGCCCGGGGAAGTTCACGCCAACCATCGGTATCTCCAGGCGTCGCGCAAGCTCCATGGCAATTAACCCCATGGCCAGGGGTTGCCCGCGTTTGCGCTGTAGCACCTTGTCCAGCAGTGCGGCGGCAGGGCGCAGCGGGGTGAAGTCATCCTGGGCAAACCCCAGGTCATTCATGCGCCGCAGCAGTGGTTGACCCAGTTCATCTGCCGGCAGCATGGGCATGCTCAGGCTGACCTGTTGTTGCAGTAAGGCCAGGTTCTGCAGGATCTCCAGCGGCTGCACCGCCGGGTCGTGCTCGGCGGCGATCCACAGCGCTGCTTCGAACAGCGCCGGCGGCGAACGTTGCAGGCAGGCGAAAAAGGCTTGGCGGGGCTTCATTGCGTTCTCCGGCGGATGCCCCCGTTTTAGCCTTGCTGAGAATGTTCGTCTAGTGGCTTAAGAAATATCCCACGTTCTTATGTCGCAAGCCCTGCAAAATCGGGCGGCTTATTCCAGTGCACTTCGGCAGTTTTCTGCCGCCAGCCTATACTTGGCGACACCAGAAGTGATTCGGGAGCTTGACGATGTTTGCTCTCATGCACAGCACCCGCCTTGAATCGCTGCACCTGAGCGTCGACCCGGTGACGGGGCTCAAGGCGGTCATCGCCATTCACAACAGCCGCCTGGGGCCTGCCTTGGGCGGCTGTCGTTATATCGCCTACCCCGACGACGAAAGCGCCGTGGCCGATGCCGCGCGCCTGGCCCAAGGCATGAGCTACAAGGCGGCCCTGGCCGGGCTGCCGGTAGGCGGTGGCACGGCGGTAATCCTGCGTCCCGCCCATGTGGAAAACCGGGCTGCGTTGTTTGAAGCGTTTGGACGTTGTGTCGAGCAACTCAATGGGCGCTACATCACCGCTATCGACAGCGGCACCTCGGTGGCCGACATGGATCGCATCGCCCAACACACCTGTTTCGTCACCAGCACCACCGCCGCTGGCGACCCTTCGCCCCATGCGGCCATGGGCGTGTTCGCCGGCATTCGCACCACCGCCATGGCCCGCCTGGGCAGCGACAACCTCGAAGGGCTGCGCGTGGCAGTCCAGGGCCTGGGCAACGTCGGTTATGCACTGGCCGAACAACTGCACGCCGCCGGTGCCGAATTGCTGGTCAGCGACATCGATCACGGCAAGGTGCAACTGGCCATGGAACAACTGGGCGCCCACCCCATCGCCAATGACGCGTTGCTCAGCACCCCCTGTGACATCCTTGCGCCCTGCGGCCTGGGCGCGGTGTTCAACCGCACGAGCGTGGGCCAACTGCGCTGTGCCGCCGTGGCCGGGTCCGCCAGTGCGCAACTGACCAACCTGCAAGTGGCCGACCAACTGGAAGGGCGCGGCATCCTCTACGCCCCCGACTACGTGATCAACTCCGGCGGCCTGATCTACGTCGCCCTCAAGCACAGCGGTGCCGAACTGCCGACCATCACCGCGCACCTGTCCAACATCGGCAAGCGCCTGACCGAAATCTACGCCCACGCCCAAGCCGAAAAACGCTCCCCGGCACGGGTGGCGGATGAACTGGCCGAACGCCTGCTCTACGGATGAGCACGCATTAAAAAGGCCCTGAACCAATGATTCAGGGCCTGTTCAATTCGGGCTTTATTCCGCCGCTGCGTTGAGCAACTCGGACAACGCGTCCGGCTGGCTCTTGAAGGCCTTGGCAAACACATCGCGATTTTTCGCCATGTAGATCCCGGCTTCTTCCACCTGCTGCTCGCTCAGGGACGGCACGGCTTTTTGCAACACTTCTGCCAGCAACTCAGCGAGTTCAAGCATTTTGTCATGACGGTCAGCTTCGGCTTTATCCATGAACAAACGCTCCAGATCTCGGCTGCTGCGGTATACCACTTCGACGGCCATTCACCACCTCACATGCCTTCACGATAGTTGTCTTTTGCGACTACTGTATTTATATACAGCGAAAAGGGTAAGCCAAACCGTGGGGTTTGGGTAGCAGTTTTTTAATGTAGCCCGTAAATACAGGTTTGGCGTGCCTCATATCACCCCGCCATCATCTCATGCCAGTGCTGGCCTTTTTTCTGCATGCAGAACAACCGTCACGTCCAACCCGCATTATCCGGTCGAGTCGACCTAAGGAAGTACCCTCGTGAAAATCAACTGGGCCGAAAAGCTGCGTCTGCAAGTCCATGGGCTGGCTGAGTCGCTGGGCAATCTGTTCGTGGAGTCGTTCCACTACCTGGCGCTGTTCGCCATTGGTGCGGTAACCGCCTGGGCGGCGGTGATGGAGTTTCTGGGGATGCTGGAGAACGGACACATCAAGATCGATGACATCTTGCTGCTGTTCATCTATCTGGAATTGGGCGCCATGGTCGGAATTTACTTCAAGACCAACCATCCTGTAACTAACATTTTTTTGCAGTGCAAGAATATCTTCAAAACTCAGAGAGATCATTGGGTTATGGCGTAGATTTCCTTTTTCGTAGTTCTAAATTGCTGTGTTGATTTTTTCTGCCGGTTTCGGCGTGTGCGGGGAGAGTGGATATGAAATGGGCGGATCGGATGCGCGTAAGGGTTCATGCTGGGGCAAACAGCCTTGGGAACTTGGGGGTTGAGCTGTTCCATTACCTTGCGCTTTTCGGGATCGGGGCGATCACGGTCCACGCGGGCATCACCACCTTCATTGACATGCTCCATCAAGACAAAATCAGCGTCGATGACATTCTGCTGCTGTTCATCTATCTCGAGCTGCTGGCTATGAGCGGAATTTATTTCCGCACAAACCATATGCCATTGCGCTTTCTTCTCTACATTGGCGTTACGGCTTTGATTCGTCTGCTGATTAGTGACGTGTCGCATCATAAGTCCCCGGACGAGGGCATTCTTTACCTCACGGGTGGTGTAGTGCTCCTTTCCGTTTCGATTCTCGTAGTGCGATATGCCTCGGCCCGGTTCCCGTCAGTGCAAGAGAAGACAGACTGACAGCCCACTAAATGATTCAGGCCGCTTTCGAGCGGCTTTTTTTCGAACGTATCAAGCATATGCTACGGGGTCAGGAGGGCTCAGATGCAGGCGAGGGGAGCGATTCAGGCACACATCCGTAGCACAGGCGAAGAGGTGAACCTGTGGCGTGCTTGGGGCTACAAGGCTCCGATTGATCCAATGCCGCTGTTGCGTGAGCATACGCCATCAGGCTACTAGGGTTTGTCTGAAAAGTCGCTTTGGCTAAGATGACGTGCTCTGGTTGCTGGGAGGGCCGTTATGGCAGGCCGATATGAAATCTCATCTGCACGTTGGGCGATGATCGAATCCATCGTTCCCCTCCTCAACGCATGGGACGCCCAAGGCGCGATGACCGTCAGATGCTTAACGGTATCTTCTGGATATTGTGCTCGGGCGCCAAATGGCGGGATCTTCCAGAGCGCTTTGGGCCTTGGAAGACTGTTTGTGACCGCTGATGACGGATTGCCGCTGTTGCGGACGGGACGCTTACCCGGTCAGCTCGCGAATTACCCAGAGCCAATGATCGTTTACGTCACAACAGCCCGGGTCAGCTAAATATCAGCAACTGGATCAATCTCGCTCCAGCGCCAACAATGGTCTTTCAGCATGGCCACGCCTACCGACACTTGGCCAATCGGTCACCATTATTCAGAGCATATTGCGATCGAGCTTTACGGCTCCGTCCGATACCCTGAAGCATTCAAACACCCAACCATAGAATGCTACCTACATTTAGGCCCACTACTCCTAAGCGACAAGTCGGCTCCTCGCTGCATCGACTCTATGCAGGCGACTGGCAAACGGCTCATTGCATATGTCGCCGTTGACCTATAAAAGCAGATTGAACGATTATGCGGGATTTTTCCAATAGTACTTGGAGTACTCACGGCATGAACTAGAGTTCGTTAGCGCAATTTATATCACCGTCAGCCCAGCGCTTGATATCACTTATCTTCGGCGATCTAGCACCGACACTCAAGATGCTCTTTGTTGTGTACAACCTGACCTGTGCTTTGTTCGCATCATGTCTTTCTATTTCAATTAGGGCGTTGTTAATCAACAGTCCTTCCGAAAGGAGCTTTTGATTGATCTCACCTTCACTGCGCTCATCACTAAACTCGCTTAATACGATGACCGGCTTTCCTGTATATGTCTCATGTTCCAGGCATTGTCTTGCCATTAGTCTTAAGTTTCGATAAGTATCGGAGGGCGTCTTCTCGCTAGTGAAGCTGCCGTCATAAGATGAATGACTACTTTTTAATTCGCTGACGGTTATAGCGCACCCGCTGATTGAGATAGAAAAGAATAGTATAGGCAAGGATAAATATTTCAATTTCAACTCCATTGTTCTGGTATGGGCCCTCCGCCGGGCAGGCATCAAATCATGCTTTTTCAGTCGGAATTGTGTTTTGGAAAATCAACAGTCGCCAGGAGTCCACCCTCTGCAGATGTACTTAGCCATACGTTGCTGTTGTGTTGCAGTGCAACCGCTTTGACTATTGCGAGCCCCAGTCCGCTGCCGCTTTGCATTTGATTGGGTTCGCGAAAAAACCTATCGAAGACTCGCGCCCTTAATTCAAATGGAATGCCAGGGCCTGCATCTGAGACACGTAGCTGAGTAGATTTATCAAGTGATCGCACATCTACCTCAACGCGTCCGCCCTCAGGGCTGTACTTCACGGCATTTTCAATTAAGTTATCAATCAGCGACATAAGGCGTTCCCTGATGCCATTGATCCAGCTTTCACCATCAGAGTAGAATTCAAGTTCAATCCTACGCTCAGCCGCTAGGGGGGCCAGCGCAGCCATTTGCTCTTGTATGAGGGTCGTCAGCGGCACAGCCTCCATAACAGTGTCGATGCTTGCTTCGCTATGCATCAGCAGCAATAACTGATTGACGAGACGCGCAGCACGGCTATTGCTGCGAATAATCCCTGCAAGCAGCTCCTGTTGATTAGTGCTGCTTACATAGGACTGCAAAGCCTCAACATTGATTCGCATTGCAGCCAGGGGAGTACGCAGCTCATGAGCGGCATCTGCAATGAAAACCCGTTCCCTCTCAGAACTTGCTCGCACTCTGGCAAGAAATAGATTAGTCGCGTCCACCATTTGGCGAAGCTCTATCTGCTTTGGTCCTTCTTTTAAGGGGGAGAGATCTTCTAAAGTTCGCAAAGAAATACCATTTATCACCTTGCTCCAAGGGCGCATTGCAATACGGACTGATAGCCATGCGGGAAAAAAAAGAAAAGGAATGCACACCAGCAGCGGCAATATGTAGTATCCACGAGAGTTCAGGTATATGAAGAAGTTCCAGCCTCCGGCAGGGGTAATAAGTGTTACCTCCGCGTCGGAGTTCCCTGATTTGAGAGTACGGCTATTCCAGCTGCGCCCCTCACTCTGAATGCTCTGAATTTCTCCATACCTGCTATTTGTTACTCCTGTCGGAGCACCATCAGATGAATAAATTATCTTTCTATTCTTACGAACAATGAGGCTGATTGACAGTTTGGGATCTTCACCTCCGCCATAACCTTCCTGCAATGCTTCGCTGAACTTTTCCAGCACGGTAGTGAGGTCCTGCGGGCGATCATCCATGCGCTTAACTAATGTAAGAATGGTTTCGTAAGTATTGCTACCCGTGAGCATAGAGGGGCTTCGCAAGTTCTCCCACAAAATGTAGGTCAGAAAAAGACACCAAAGCAGTGTAAGTAGTAGCATCTGGGCGAATATAATTCGTCTTACAAGCGTTGGAGTTTTCAAGTTGAGCCAAAAATTTCGCATCAACCAATCCCTTTCTGAATTGTAGCGGTATCAATGACATACCCCACACCCCGCACCGTTCGCACATAGCCTTCGCCGATTTTGCGACGCAAATTTCCCATATGCACATCCAGCGGATTACTCATATTTTCTTTCGCGCCGAATAGCCTTTCCTCCAGAAAACGTCGTGTAAGCACGCGGTCAGCGCGCATCATTAAAATTTCAAGCAGGGCGTATTCACTTGCCGTTAAATCAACATTACGTCCACTAACTGTCACGCGACGAGTCGGCATATGAAGAAATAATCCTCGAATTTCTATCACCTCATTTTGAAAACCGTAACTGCGTCGGGCCAGTGCTCTCACCCTAGCCAACAACTCGGCGAGAACAAATGGTTTTACCAGATAGTCGTCTGCACCCGCATCGAGCCCACACAGGCGATCTTGCAGAGTGCCTCTTGCAGTCAGGATGATGACGGGGATCCCCCTGAACTGCTGACGTAAGCATGCTACCAGGCTCATGCCGTCACCGTCGGGCAGTCCGAGGTCGAGTAGCACAAGTTCTGGCACGCAGACATCGAGCTGATGCAACGCATCTACTTTTCGGCGAACCCATATGACATCTAACCCTTGATCTGCAAGTGCGATACGAACGCCATTGCCGAGATCCAGGTCGTCTTCGATTAGGAGAATTTTCACAATAGTTACGTTATCAAAAGTGAATGAAGAACGTCTGAAGAAAAAATATATTAGGAAATCTATTATGATTTGTCTGAAAAGTCTCTTTGGCTAAAATGATGCCCTCTGATTGCCAAGAGGGCCGTCATGACAGGCCGCTATGAAATTTCATCTGAGCGTTGGGCGATGATCGAAGCCATCGTTTCTCCTCCTCAACACATGGGGCGGCCAAGGCGCGATGACCGCCAGATGCTTAACGGAATCTTCTGGATTTTGTGCTCTGGTGCCAAATGGCGAGATCTTCCAGAGCGCTTTGGGCCTTGGAAGACCGTTTACCAGCGTTTCCGACAATGGCGTGACAACGGCACTTTTGAGCAGGTTCTGCGCCATTTACACCTTCGTTTGTGCGAAGATGGCTTTATCGATCTGAATACCTGGATGGTCGATTCGACATCGATTCGAGCTACCCGAGCGGCCAGCGGTGCTGGAAAAAAAGGGGCCCGCAAGAACCGCAACACCACTGCCTAGGCCGTAGCCGAGGCGGATTGACCACCAAAATACATCTCGCCTGCGACAGCCATGGCTTCCCCCTGGCTGTCATGTTGTCGCCCGGTCAAGAAGCCGACTCGCGCTATTTCATGCCGCTACTGGAACAGATCAGCCTGCCAGGCAGCAAGGGTCGTCCGCGTAAGCGTTGCCGATGTGTACTGGCGGACAAGGGCTATGACAGCCAGATACTGCGTCAGTACTGTGACCGCTACGGCATGCAGCCGATCATTCCCTTGCGCAAGATGCATCGCAAGCCTCGACCAGGCCTGCCTCGACTGTTCGACAGGCCACAATATAAAAAGCGCAACGTGATCGAACGGCTGTTCAGTTGGCTCAAAGAAAAACGTCGGCTCTGTACGCGATACGAAAAACTGGCGAGCAGCTTCAAAGCCATGGTTACACTGGCCTGTATCGAGAAATGCTTGCGGGCTGACTTTTCAGACAAACCCTAGATCTGATTCAAATATCGAGATTGAAAATTGCTCAACCTTCATCAGCCTCATTTTCTAGCTCATAGTCGTAATCAACCAGATTGGCTGACACTTCACCAAGCTCCAGCTCACCTAATCCTTTGGTGCCGACCAATAATGCACCTTTAATTTCGATGCTTAATTCTATATCGCGTCCAGAAACGTCATATTCTTTTCTGTGGTTTCCACTTGCTGTGCCAGAAAAAGTAACACTCAGCCCATTTTCAAAGGTGATGTCTTCCAGGTCGTCAATCTCAACCTCATCGAAAATAGTATCCGACTCAGCGATTGGGCCTGAGAGCTCCTCGCTATTCAGTAAATCATATCGCATGTTGTTACATACTTCTCGGCAGACTTCTTCGATTTCATCTTTTGGGAGCAATTTAAAATCAAGATTGTCGAAGATCGAGATCACATGGTCGAATAGCGATTCAGCGTCCAAGTCCTCGTTTCTGGACCCTTCGTTTTGGGCGATGGTTTCCAGAGTCGTTGCAAATTCATCTCGGTCATAATAGATGTATGCAACCTGTGCCAAGGTTTTGTTATTGAAATTCTCGTCATGCACGAGCGTGTTGAAGCTTTTGTAGCCGAAAATCATTGCTACAATTTCTCCAAGTCCTTCCAATGATAAATAAATATCGTCATTTTTGAGGCTTTCTTCTAACGTTTGCATAAGAGCATAAGCGGAAGGAAACCGGTTTGATGCTTGTGCTGATTTTAGCTGCGCGCTTGCTAAGCTGAAGCGTTGTTTTTCAAGCTCTGCATTTGCTTGCCTTTTCTCCTCGTCGAGTGCAGCCTGACTTGCGCGACTTTTCGTCTCTGCGGCTGCAGCCGCAGTAACCTCTAACGCAGCTTTCGCTTCAGCTGCTGCCGAGGCCGCTGCATCAGCTTTTTCCTTGAATCGAGCCGATCTGAGTTTCAGTTGCTCAATAACTTCTTTTCGACGTTCAATGTCTAAGCTGACGTTCTCTTCCAAGAATTTCTTCTCGGGATCAGCTAAAAGTCTTTTTTTGTTTAGAGCTTCCTGCCGCTCAACCTTACTGATTTCTATCGCTACCGCTTGTTCGTGCAGGCGCTCGTTGGCGTATTTCAGTATAGATTTCAAAACCCATGACACCCAAGGAAAGGCAAATATAAATAGAGCTGTCATGAACAGGGGGATTGCCACGAGTGAGTTGAATTCGAATATCTTCAGTTCGTGGTAGTGCTTGCTAATGGCTGCAATTCGATCTGTGGCGGTTCCCTCTCCCCATACCAGCAGCGCTAAGCTATCCCAATTACAAATTAGCCACGAGCCAATGAAAGCGCCAATGAATGGATCTTCAATTTTTGTTCTCGTGCTTCCAGATATTGACTCCAAAATATCGTCAATGAATTTCATTACGGCTTTCCTGAATATAAATAAGATTCTGTTTCGAATGGAGTTTGAAAATTCTCATAGTGTGTTCAGAACCAAATATGAAAGCGTTCAGAACTCGGCACAAACGCCGACGCTCTACGATGTGCTGGACTCGTGTTGATGGTGCGTTGCTGCGGCTGGTTTGCGCGGGTTCCTGATGAACATGGCTGTGCCGCCATGACGCATATCGATCTCGAAAGCTCTGACGTGCGAATGAGGTCGCCCAACGTCCGGTAGCCATAGTTCACCGCTGAGAAGGAGCTGTTGTTGCGTATGAATTCCCCAACCTGGCTGAGATGCGACCACCCAGCATCATCGGCGGTTTTCTCTGCAGCAGTTCTGAGCAATCGCACGAGAGATGTATCGCTTCGCAGCTCGTTGCGAGAGCGCTTCGTCGATTTGGGTGGCTCACCCTCTGCAGCCTTCTCCTGATCGTCGGTCATCAGGTTCTCGGTGTAGATAAACTGCGAGCAAGCATCTACGAACGGCTTAGGAGTCTTCTTCTCGCCAAAGCCATACACTGGCAACCCGCTTTCGAGGAGGCGCAGCACGAGTGGTGTGAAGTCGCTGTCGCTGGTCATGAGTGCGAAAGCATCGACGTTCTTGCTGTATAGCAAGTCCATTGCGTCAATGATCATCGCTGAGTCAGTGGCGTTCTTGCCCTTCGTGAAAGCGAACTGCTGCATAGGCCGGATGGCGTAAGGGTGAACCTTCTCGACCCACCCTGCGAGGTTTGGAGAACTCCAGTTGCCGTGGGCATGCCTGATGTTCACCATGCCGTATTTGGCAAGCTCGTCGAGCACACCGCCGATGGCTGCATGGCTAACGTTGTCACAATCAATCAGCAGCGCTATCCGTTTCGACTCCACAGCTCATCCCTTATCAGTGTTTTTCCGAGCTGTCACTATGTCATCAGGCCAGTATGAGCGGCAAGGTTGCTTGCTGCCTTGATCAGCCGCTGGGATGATGCCAGTCCTCATTCACTCTGCAGGGACTGCCAGTGACCGTTACCCGCACCTTCATCATCGTCTGCGCCGTAGTGTTGCCAGTGACGGCCATGGGCGCTGACACGCCAAAGAGCGCTCAGGATTTCCAAGCCTCGGATACATGGCACGAGGTCTTCAAAGGCGCGAATCACCAGACCGTTTCTACGAAAGGGGCTGTCCGCACGGAAGCTGGGCGGTATGAGGTTTGGTTCAAAATCGACTCTCCGCTACCACCCATCTGCCGTGGCAATGCCTTTGCTCGTAGCCCAGCGGATTCAGTCATCTGTGAAAGCGAGAAGCGTTCGAAGACTGAGAGCAGTGTTAGCTATTACGAGATCAACTGTGCGAGAGGCACGTCGAGGATCACTCAGTCGATTGATTACAGTTTTGAGGGTGAGGTGATTACGCAGTCGGACAATGAGAGCGCGAAATGGACACGCCCGTTTCCTGACTCGATTGGCGAGGGGCTGAACAAGCAGTTCTGCAAACGGGGAAATTGAGATTTCATTCAGAATCATTTCTGAATCTGTTCTGAGCGTTTTCAGATTCTGCTCTGAATGTGTTCAGAATTATGTTCTGAGGTTGTTATTGGTCTGATTCAAAGAGGGGGAAGGGGATGGGGATCATCGACAGGTTGAAGAGTATGTTCGGGCTGGAAAAAGAGGAGGCTTTTCGTCGGTGGTCTGCTACTGAGCTTGCAGATAAGAAAGCCTATCTTGAGAGCAAGTCCCCGGGCTCATTCACTGCTGCGGACCATTACCTGTCTGCTGAGTGGGTCATTCAGCGATACCTTCCAGAAGGGAATGAGCCTACAGATGAGCAGTGGTCAAAAAAAATCAAAGAGTTAAGGCGGAAGATCGACATAAATATAAAAATGGCTGCTGCTGGAACACTGCACACTAACCAATCAGATTCGTCAGATGACGACGATCCAGAGTTTAAGCTATGGCTGGACGAGCACCTGAAATAAAAATCCCCTTTCGGGGCTTTGTGAGTTTTTAAGGTCTTTTTTTTGTGACAGCGCAGGCTTTCGGTGTCGTCAAGACCAACCACATGCCCGTACGCTTCCTGATCTACGTGGCGATCACTGCGCTGACCCGTCTGTTGATCTCCAACGTGTCCCATCACAACCCGCCGGACGTAGGCATCATCTACCTGTGCGGTGGGATTTTGCTGTTGGCGTTCGCGATTCTGGTGGTGCGCTACGCTTCGTCGGCGTTCCCGTCGGTGAAGGTCGAAGGCCCGCGCCGCAAGGGCCAGACGAGCCTGGAAACCGAGAAGGGCGAGCTTTAAAGCCCGACGCTGAAGGGCAGGGTGCGGGTGGGCGGTCGTTGCAACAATTGGTGATCGCCATCTGTCATCACCGCCAGGATCTCCATGGCGCTGTGGCCCTGCTCGATGGCAATGCCGAACTGGATGCTCTGCACCAGGCGTTTGAGTCGTTGCGGGTCGTTGCGTTGTTCGGCGCTGATCATGCGTTTGGCGACCACGCCATCCTCATTCGAGAGGGTGAGCATGATGCTGCCGTCCAGCCGTTGGATACTCAGGTTGACCCGGTAGGCTGGGGTAAAGGTGTCGGTGATGATCTGAAAAGGATTGTCCATGGTGCGTTACCGCCTGATAAGAACATGCAGTCATTGACGACCGGTATCGGGATTAGTTCGCGTCTCCTGACCACCGGCCAAAGTCCGTTTCCCTCAGAAGCTGTACAGCAAGGGGCGTGCCGTACACGCAATGTAGGAAGGGGCTTGCTCCCGATAGCGGTGTGTCAGCCAATAGATGCTTGGCTGAAAGACTGCTATCGGGGGCAAGCCCCTTCCCACATTTGATTTGGGTTGTGCTGAGTCCGTGGGCTATTTCAGGGCAGTACGGAGAAAACGATCGCAGACAGCGCAATCAACCCGATCACCACCACAAACACATTCGACACTTGGCCCGAATACTGGCGCAAAGCTGGCACGCGGCGGATCGCGTACATCGGCATCAGGAACAGCAGGCACGCGATGATCGGCCCGCCCAGGGTTTCGATCATGCCCAGGATGCTTGGGTTAAAGGTGGCCACGGCCCAGCAGGTCAGCACCATGAACAGTGCGGTGCTGCGTTCCAGCCACTTGGCCGACATGGAGCGGTTACGCCCGCGCAGGGATTTGACGATCAAGCCCTGGAAGCCTTCGCTGGCGCCGATGTAGTGGCCGAGGAAGGATTTGGTGATGGCCACCAGTGCAATCAGTGGCGCGGCGTAGGCAATCACGGGCGTCTGAAAGTGGTTGGCCAGGTACGACAGGATGGAAATGTTCTGGGCCTTGGCCGCCGCCAGGTCCGCCGGTGACAGTGCCAGTACGCAGCTGAAGCAGAAGAACATCACCGTCAGCACCATCATGCCGTGGGCGGTGGCGAGGATGCCGCTGCTTTTGCGCTCGGCCTGCGGGCCGTACACGCGTTTCTGGTCGACGGCGAATGCGGAGATGATCGGCGAGTGGTTGAACGAGAACACCATCACCGGGATCGCCAGCCACAGGGTCTTGAAGAAGATGGGCAGCGGCATGCCTTCGCTGGCGGAGGCGAAAAATGCGCCGTTCCAGTTGGGGATCAGGCTCAATGCCAGTAACAGCAGGGCGGCGACGAACGGGTACACCAGCACGCTCATGGCCTTGACGATCACGCCCTGGCCGCAGCGCACGATGGCCATCAGACCGAGGATCAGCACTAACGACAGGATTGCCCGTGGCGGCGGCGTCATGTGCAACTGGTGCTCCATGAAACTGCCCAGGGTATTGGTCAGCGCCACGCTGTAGACCAGCAAAATCGGGAAGATCGCGAAGAAATACAGCAAGGTGATCAGCTTTCCCGCGCCGACGCCGAAGTGTTCTTCGACCACTTCGGTGATGTCGCCGGATTTGCCTGACAGCACAAAGCGCGTCAGCCCACGGTGGGCGAAGAAGGTCATCGGGAAGGCCAGCAGCGCCAGCACGATCAGCGGCCAGAAACCGCCGACGCCGGCGTTGATCGGCAGGAACAGGGTGCCCGCGCCGATGGCGGTGCCGTAGAGGCCAAGCATCCAGGTGGTGTCGTGTTTGGTCCAGCCGGTGGTTACGGTATTTTCTACTTCAACAGGATTTTCGGCAGCAGGTGTACGTACATCGGTCATCGTTATTGCCTCGTTATTATTTTTGCGCGGGCTCACGTTGGGGCGGTCAGGGGGTGCTCCTCAGCACTCCACCCAGCTCACGGCCAGGCCGCCCCGTGAAGTTTCTTTGTATTTGTCATGCATGTCGGCGCCGGTATCGCGCATGGTGCGGATCACGCGGTCGAGGGAGATGAAGTGTTTGCCATCGCCGCGCAGGGCCATTTGCGTGGCGTTGATGGCCTTGACCGCCGCGATGGCGTTGCGCTCGATGCACGGCACTTGCACCAGGCCGCCGACCGGGTCGCAGGTCAGGCCGAGGTTGTGTTCCAGGCCGATTTCGGCGGCATTTTCCAGTTGCTCGGGTGTGGCGCCGAGGATGTCGGCGAGGCCAGCGGCGGCCATGGCACAGGCCGAGCCGACTTCGCCCTGGCAGCCGACTTCGGCGCCGGAGATTGAGGCGTTTTTCTTACACAGGATGCCGACGGCGGCGGCAGCCAGGAAGAAATTGACCACATCGTCGTCGGACGCGTCGGCGTTGAACTTCATGTAGTAATGCAGCACCGCCGGGATGATCCCCGCCGCGCCGTTGGTGGGGGCCGTGACCATGCGCCCGCCGGCGGCGTTCTCTTCGTTGACGGCGAGGGCGAACAGGTTGACCCATTCCATGGCCGACAAGGTCGAGGTGATGACGTTGGGTTTGCCGATTTCCAACAGGCTGCGGTGCAGTTTCGCAGCACGGCGTGGCACATCCAGGCCACCAGGCAAGATGCCTTCATCGCGCAGGCCTTGCTCCACGCATTCGCGCATCACCGACCAGATATGCAGCAGGCCGCTGCGGATTTCTTCGTCGCTGCGCCACGCGCGTTCATTGGCCATCATCAGTTCGGAGACGCGCAGGCCGTGCTTGTTGCACAAGGCCAGCAGTTCGACGGCGCTGGAAAAGTCATAGGGCAACTGCACATCGCTGGTCGGCGCGATGCCTGACGCCGCCTCAGCCGCTTCGATGATGAAACCGCCGCCCACCGAGTAGTACGTTTGCTCGCTGAGCAGGCCGCTGTCGCCATAGGCGTGCAGGGACATGGCGTTGGGGTGGTAGGGCAGGCTTTCGTCGAGTAGCAGGAGATCGGTGCGCCAGTTGAAGGCAATGTCCTGGGTGCCGGCCAGCGATAAGCGGCCGGACTCGCGCAATTGCTGGATACGTGTGTTGATCGAGGTGGGGTCGACACGGTCCGGCCATTCGCCCATCAGCCCCATCACGCAGGCGCGGTCGGTGGCATGGCCAACGCCAGTGGCGGAGAGCGAGCCGTACAGACGCACTTCCACCCGTCGGGTTTCGGTGAGCACTTGCTGGTCGCTGAGGGCTTGGGCGAAGGTCGCCGCTGCCCGCATGGGGCCGACGGTATGGGAGCTGGACGGGCCGATACCGACCTTGAATAGATCAAAAACACTGATAGCCATGCTAAACCCTTACAAGCAATGGAGTAGGAATCGCTGCCATGTTTTGTAGGACGAGCGCAATTGGCGCGATACTGAGCCTCTGGATCGGCACTGACCAACGAATTATCCTAAGACACCCTTTAGCAGGACTAAACCCTATGGCCCGCCCGCTTCATGGTCAGACTTACGTCTGGCTGCACGTGTTTTCCTGTGCTGCACGGCATCTGTCGTTCACCCGTTGTGCCGAAGAACTGCACATCACGCCGGGGGCGGTGAGCCAGCAAATCCGTCAATTGGAGGAGCGTTTGGGCTTTCGGCTGTTCCATCGACGGGCTCGGGGAGTGGAGCTGAGTGCCGAGGGCCAGCGCTTGGCGGCGACCGTGGGGGAGGCTTACGGCAGCATTGATGCGGAGTTGCAGCGGCTGGATGCGGGGATGATCAGCGGCACCTTGCGCCTGCGCTCGATTCCGTCGTTCCTGGGCAAGTGGCTGACCCCGCGCTTGCCGCGCTTGCAGCAACGCTTTCCGGACATCCAGTTGCGCATGGTCGCCGAGGACAGCAGCATCGCCCTGCATGAGGGCGACTTCGACCTGGCCATCGACCTGAACGACGGCAGCTACCCCGGCCTGTTATCCACAGCCCTGCTGGATGAGCAGATATTTCCGGTGTGCGCGCCGAGCCTGTTGCGCGGCCGCCCGCCGCTGCACGGGCCGGCCGACCTGGTGCATTTCCCTTTGCTGCACGACATCACCGCCTGGCGTGGGAGTTATGAGTACGCCGAGTGGGAGTTTTACCTGAACGCTATCGGCTACCACCACGCTGATGTTCGTCGCGGCCATACCTTCAACCGCAACCACCTGACCATCGAAGCCGCGATCGCCGGCATGGGTGTGGCCATTGCACGGCGTACCTTGCTTAACGATGAGCTGGAGCGCGGCACCTTGATCGTGCCGTTCGGCCTGGCCGTGCCCAATCACAAACGTTACGTATTGCTCTACGCGCCGGGCGCGCTGAACCATCCGGGCGTGCGGGCGGTGCATGACTGGCTGGTAGAGGAAGCGGGGATTTTTCGCGGATTGCACCCGTTGGGAGACGGGCAATTGTGACGTTTACAGAGCGTAAGAAGATGTAACTAACTCCCCACCCTAACAGCGTTTTTGCTCGTCGTCAGGCTTAATTTGTAATGTAGGATTTATCTTTGCAAAGGGGTTGAATTGTTTCTCTGGCTGCTCAATTGTGTAATCAAGAGGTCATGGTTTCACCACCCCGGTGTCGCAGTTGTGACCTCTCGCGAGCTAGCTGAAATAAGGGAAGAACTATGCAAATCCAAGTCAATAGCGATAACCATATTGAAAGCAGCATCCGACTGGAGGAGTGGGTACGTACTACCATTGAGAGCACGCTCGAACGTTATGAAGAAGACCTGACTCGTGTTGAGGTCTACCTGCGGGATGAGAACGGCGACAAGCCCGGCCCCCACGATTTGAGTTGCCGCCTGGAAGCGCGGCCTAAAGGTCACCAGCCACTGTCGGTGTCCGCCAAGGGCGATACCCTGGAACAGGCGATCGACAGCGCGGCCACCAAACTGGACCACGCGTTGGAACATCTGTTTGGCCGACTGCAAGGCAAGCCACGCGCTGCCGGGAAAAACCAGCCAATCAACAAAGTGAATGAAGACGCACTGGAACAGGAATTCCTGGAAAACGAAAACGCTGTGATCAACGGCTGACCGATTTTTCATCCCCTACAAACGGGCCTGCATTTGCAGGCCCGTTTTCGTTTAGCTGCGTCGGAAAAAATACCGGCTCAGCAATGCCAGTCCGCCAGCCCCCAACCCCGCGAACAGCATCGCCCAACCGGCGCCATTGCGCAGTGCCGCCTGGGCATCGTTAGCTGTCAGTCCTGGCAATTCCAACTTGCCCGCTGCAATGCCCTGACTGATGGTTGGCCATTCCAATGCAGTGCTCGCCGGCATCACCTCTGCCAGTTGATGGCTGATACCCAGCAACACCACCAGGCCCATCAGCGCGATATTGATTGCCAGGGTAATCAGCCTTGCGCTGAGGTCGATACCCGACGCCATGCCTGCGCGGTCGGCCGATACCGAGCCTGTGGTGGTATTGGTGGTGGGCGAGTTGGTCAGCGCCAGGCCCACGCCGGCCATCACGCAACTGGCCAGTATCAGCCCGATACTCGGGTGTTCGGCGATATTGGCGGCGGCCATGGCCAGAAACCCTGCGCCCATCAGGCCCAGGCCCAAAGGGATGATGCGTTCGGCGCCGTAGCGCAGGGCCAGGCGCTCGGCCAGCGGCGGCACCAGCAGGGTCGGCAAGGTGTAGGCGAGCAGGGCTGCGCCGGTGGTCAACGTGTCGTAACCCAGGCCGGCCTGGAAGTACAACGGCAGGTAGATCATGAACGGCCAGAAGCTGAAGTTCATGCCAATCGAGCCCATCAATGCGCCATTGAAGCGCCGGATGCGAAACACCGCGAAGTCGAACATCGGGTGCGCGCTGCGCCGCTCGATCACGACAAACAACAGCAACGCAGCCAGCGACAAGCCCGCCCAACCCGGCACAAAGCCATTTTCGCTGCCCTGGGTGATGAAGTAGACCAGTGCAAACACCGACAGCGTCAGCGTCAGCATGCCGGCGATATCGAGGCGATGGGCAGCCGGGTCGCGGGATTCTTCCACGCTGACGCGCAGCAGTACCCAGGTGAACAGCGTGAGTGGCACATGCACCAGGAACACCCAGCGCCAATCCGCCACGGCCAGGATCAACGCGCCGATCATCGGCCCGAAGCCCAGGCCCGCGCCGGCAATCACACCCCATATGGCAAACGCCCGCGCCCGAGCCGCCGGTTCGCGGAACAGGTGCGACAGGATGGCGAACTGGCAAATCATCATCGCCCCACCGCCAATGCCCTGGACAAACCGCGCCACAATCAGCGTGGCGGCGCTGTCGGCCAACCCGCACGCCAGCGAGGCCAGGGCGAATACCCACAGGCACAGCACCAGCATGCGTCGACGGCCAAAACGGTCGGCCAAGGTGCCGGCCGCCATCAGCACGCTGGTGCAGGCCAGGGTGTAGGCGTTCATGATCCATTGGGCGTCCTGGAAACCGGTGCCCAGTTGCTGTTCGAGCGTAGGCAAGATGATCGGCACGCTGGAAATTTCCAGGCCGAACATCAGCGCCACCAGGCACACGGCGGTGAGGGCCAGGTTGTTTCTGGCATGACTGGGCGTGCTGGCGGCCGATAACGTGGCGGCGGGTGGCATGGGATTCTCCTGTGGATAAACGACGGAATTATTCTCAGGGGAATCCATTTCTTTATTCGTGATAAGTTTTCTTTGGATAAGGGACTCAAGGGCGACAATTACAGCATGGCCACACCACGATTTGATGGCGTTGAACTCTTTTTGCAGATCGTCGAAAGCGGCAACCTGACCGAGGCCGCCGAACGGCTCAATCTCACGCGCTCGGCGGTGGGCAAAGGGTTGGCGCGGCTGGAAGCGCGGCTTGGCACATGCCTGTTGCAGCGTTCGACCCGTCGCCAACGGCTCACCGAAGACGGTCAGGCCTACTACGAACATTGCCTGCGCGCACTGGCAGAACTGGAGGCGGCCGAATCGGTGTTGGAAAGTGGTCGCCAACAACCACGCGGACGCTTGAGGGTGAGCTTGCCGCTGGCGTTCGGGCATCACTACGCGGCGCCCGCCCTGTGGGGCTTGATGGCGCGTTATCCAGAACTGGAGATCGAGATCTGCTTCGCCGACCGGCTGGTGGATCTGGCCCAGGAAGGCTTCGACGTGGCCGTGCGAATCGGCCCGCTGCCCGACACCGATCGCCTGAGCGCGCGACGCCTGGGTGAACAGTCCGTGTGCCTGGCGGCTGCACCGGCGTATTTGCAGCGTGTGGGGCCGATTGCATCCATCGACGACCTCGCCGGCCACCGAGGCATCGCCTACCGCAGCAATACCCCACACCGTTCCCGCGTGGTCTCCCCGCTGCTGATGGACGACCTCCAGGCCGTGGCCGACGCCGCTATCGCGGGCGTGGGCCTGGCCTGGTTGCCGAGTTGGCTGGTTGCGCACTATGTGCTGCGCGGACAACTGGAAGCCGTATTGCCCGCCTACCGCGAGCAGCCTTCACCGATCCATGTTATCTGGCCCACGGCAACCCATATGCCGGCCAAGACGCGCTGTGCCATCGACGCCTTGGTGGCCGGCACACCGTCGTGCCTGGCGGGCAGTTGATCAGAACGCGATAGACGTCTGCACATACACCGTACGCGGCTCACCCACGTATTTGCCCTTGTTGTTGTCGTCGAACGAGCGGGTGAAGTACTGGGTGTTGAAGATGTTTTTCACGCCCACTGCCACATTCAGATCCGACAGTTGCGGGCCGAAGTCGTAGCCCGCGCGGCTGCTGAACAGCATGTAGCCGGGGATGCGGCCGTTGGCACCGTTGGCGCTTTCGGCCTGGGTGTTGGCGTTGTCGGCGAACTGGCTGCTCTGGTAGCTGCTGTCCAGGTTGAGCTTCCAGCGGCCTTCTGTGTAGCCCACGCCGAGGGTGCCTTTGTGCTTGGACGAGAAGGGCACGCGGTTGCCTTTGTTCGGGCCGTCTTCGCGGATGGTGGCGTCGACGTAGGCGTAGGTGGCGTACACATCGAAGCCGGCCAGCGCCGGGCTCAAGCCGTCGAGGGCATAGTTGACGCTGGTCTCGATGCCCTGGTGGCGGGTTTCACCACGGGCGATTACCGAGTCGTTGGTCTGGTTACTTTCATACTGGTTGTCGAAGTTGATCAGGAACGCGCCGATCTCTGCGCGCAAGGTGCCGTCGTCGTAGCGGGTGCCGAGTTCCCAGGTGCGGGCTTTTTCCGGTTTGACTTCACCGCTGGTGACGCGGTTGGGCATCTGGCTGTATTGCACACTGCCGAACGAACCTTCGGTATTGGCGTATAGGTTCCAGCTGTCGGTGAGGTGATAGAGCACGTTCAACGCCGGCAGCGCGGTGTTGTAGTCACCCTTGTATTGGACGTTGGTCAGGTTGTTGCTCTGCTGGGACTCGATCATCTCGTAGCGAATGCCCGGGGTGATCGTCCACTTGCCGATATCAATCCGGTCATCGACGAAAAAAGCATTGGCCTCGGTGCCACCACGGGTGTCGCGGTCGTTGCGGCTGTCGGTGCTGGGGATTTGCTGGTTGTTGGCCGAAATCGGCGTGCGGTAGCGCAGTTCATGCCCGGCTTCGTTGATATAGCGGTAGCCGACGCCGACTTCATGGCTGGTCGGGCCCAGGTCAAAACCCTGGGCGAAGCGGGTTTCCAGGCCGCGTACCCAATATTCGCGTGGCGACAGCGAAAGGAACGTGCCCTGGTCCAGGTAGCCGCTGCGCAGGGTCTTGGTGAAGAAAGTATTCGCGGTGAATTCGCGGCGATCCTGCTCGTAGCGGTAACCGACGTTGAACATCGTACGGCGGCCCCAGAACTTGTCGTAGGGGCGGGTGGACTGGTACGGGTCGGCTTTGTAGTCCGCCACGTTCAAGCCGCCGGGCATGTCGGCCTGGCCTTCGTAGTACTGCGCCATCGCGTTGAAGCTGTTGGCGTCGTCGAGCTGGTATTTGCCCTTGAGGATCAGGTCGTCGATGCGCGTGTCGCTGTTTTCCCGCCAGTCGCCGCCCCGTGTGCCGGAGTACAGGATCGCGCCGCCCAGGCCATTCTCGGCGGTGCCGCCGGCCAGCAGGTTGCCGGTGGTCTTGAAGCCGTCGTGGCTGGAGGACGGGCTGGTTTCCGTCTGCAAGCCGCCTTTGACCGTGGGCGCATCCGGGATCGCGCGGGTTACGAAGTTGACCACGCCGCCGACGTTCTGCGGGCCGTAACGCACCGCGCCGCCGCCGCGCACCACGTCCACCGCGTCCATGTTGCCCATGCTGATCGGCGCGAAGGACAGTTGCGGCTGGCCATACGGCGCGAAGGGCACCGGGATGCCGTCCATCAGCACGGTCGAGCGCGACGCCAGGCGCGGGTTGAGGCCACGAATGCCGAAGTTCAGCGCCATGTCGTGGCTGCCGGTGCCGTTGTTGTCCGGGGCGTTGACGCCGGGGATGCGGTTGAGCACGTCCTTGGCCTGGGTGGCGCCCTGGCGTTCGAATGCTTCGCGGCGGATCACATCACGGGCGCCGGGATGTTCGAACACATTGGTTTGTGCCGCGTCGCCGAGCCAATCGCCGACCACGCTGGACGTCGCCAGCTCTACCGTAGCCGGAGCTTTTTCCGGTTGCAGGCTGAAAGCGTTGTCACCTTCAGGGCGGGCTTGCAGGCCGGTGCCTTCCAGCAGTTTTTGCAGGCCTTCGGCGGTGCTGTAATTGCCAGACAGCCCACGACTCTGCATGCCTGCAGTGACTTCGGAGCCGAAGGAAATCAACACGCCGGCTTCGCGACCAAACTGGTTCAGGGCCGCTTCCAGCGACGTCGGGGCAATGTGATAAGGCTTCGCGTCGGCCGCCATCACAGAAGGCAATACCGCGAAACTGAGGCTGGCGCCCAGTAACAAGTGGCGCAGGGTGCGGGCGATTAGGGTCGGCTGCTGGGGCATGAAGAGCGGTCCTGAGAAGGAAGGATCAAGGTGGCTTTCCTTCTCTGTCACGCGAGGGGTGGAAAACGGCTCACAGGTTTGCAAAATAATTTCAGGCGCGCGCCTGGACCGTCACCCAGTAGCGGGTAAAGCGCCGCACTTTGACCGGCAGGCTGACTTCCAGCAGGTCAAGAATGC
The DNA here is from genome assembly GCF_023701505.1 of Pseudomonas sp. SR18. NCBI lineage: Bacteria > Pseudomonadati > Pseudomonadota > Gammaproteobacteria > Pseudomonadales > Pseudomonadaceae > Pseudomonas > Pseudomonas sp. SR18. The sequence goes on from NZ_JAMQAU010000015.1 coordinate 137,748, forward strand.
GTTCGCTGTTGTCCAGCGGGTAGCTGCCGGAGATCAGCAGGTTGGCGACCTGCGGGTCGCAATTGACCTGGCCGCGACGATAGCGGCCCAGTTCGTCGAGGAAGTCCTCCAGGCGCATATGGGCGGCCACCAACATGCCGTCGGCCCACGCGCCGCTGTTGGCGTCGGTGGGGCGTGGGGTATCCCAGCCTTTGCGGGTGAAGTTGACTTGATGCGCGGCCTCGACGCTCAACGGCAGGCCGCTGTAGGTGTTGGGCATCACCTCGACCTGGCCGTCGAGCACCGCCAACTGGGTGTGGTCGTTGAACTGGCGCACGTTCAGTTGCGCCGCCTGGCTGCTGAGCAGGCCCTGGCCGGTAAGGACGCGCAAAGGGGCGTTGCCGGCGCTGCCGCTCAGCATGATCTCGCCTTCGAGCAGGCGGATCAGTCGCTGCTGGCCATCGAAATGCACATCCACCGCGCTGCCGGTGTTGAGCTGCAGCTGGCTGCCGTCGGCCAATTGCACCTTGCGTCGCTGGCCCACGGGGCTGCGGTAGTCGGCGGTCAGGGGCGGCAGGATATGTTGCTGGCGCAGGCTCCAGGCGGCGGCCGAGCCCGCGCCGAGGATCAGCAGCAGCTTGAGCGCCTGGCGCCGGCTGGTGGAGGTCGGCGCGTTCAATGCGGCATGGGCCAGGGGCGAGGGCATGCCGCGCAGGCGCTGGTTGACGCGCTGGATATGGTCCCAGGCGCGCTGGTGCTCACTGTGGGCATTCAGCCAGCGCTGCCAGGCGGCTTGCTGGCGAGGATTGAGTGCGCCTTGCTGCATTTCCATCAGCCAGTGCACGGCCTGTTCGGCAACTTGAGTGGAAAAATTCATAGGGCAAAGTAGCAGCGCAGGGCCGCTTTATTCAGGTGGCGTTTGACGGTAGCGATGGAGATGCCCAGTTCAGCGCCAATCTGCGCGTAGGTCAGGCCATCGAGTTGGGCCAGCAGGAAGGCGCGTTTGGCTTGGGTGGGCAGGCCGTCGAGCAATTGGTCCAGTTCGACCAGGGTTTGCAGGATGATTGCGCGTTCTTCTTCCGACGGTGCCACGTGTTCGGGCATCTGCGCCAGGGCGTCGAGGTAGGCGCGTTCAAGGTCCTGACGGCGGTAGAAGTTGAACAGCACGCGCTTGGCGATAGTGGTGAGAAAGGCGCGCGGCTCGACCAGCGGGGGCGTTTCCCGTGCCGTGAGTACACGGATGAACGTATCTTGCGCCAGGTCGGCAGCACTTTCCGGGCAGCCGAGCTTGCGTCGCAACCAGCCGGTGAGCCAGTGGTGATGGTCGTTGTACAGAACTTCGACGGTGTTGGACGGGCTCAACGCAAACACTCCACAAGCATCGACATGCTTTAGAGAACAAGAATTGTTCGCATTGTATGGCTCGTGACACCGTTCGGCAATCCGTCAGGGCAGGTGATTCATCCGTTCTGTTTTGCTTATGAGAATATTTATCATTAATATTGCGCGCTGATGAACCTGGCGCCTCCCGCATGAAAAGCAAAACTTCACTTTCCGCGCTGTACCGCCTGGCTGTCACGTCCCGCGTGCTGGCCGCCGTGGTCGGCGGCTACCTCATGGCCTCGCTCGCCGCCATCTGCCTGGCATTGTGGATGCCGACGTCCCGCGCCGATGCCGTGATCACCGGGATGATGAGTTCATTTGTGTTCTATCTGCTGGCGGTGCTCTGGTGCTTCGCCTGCCGTACGGCGTGGCGCGCCTGGTTTGGCGTAATGTTGCCGAGCGCGGCATTTGCCGCGCTGGCGGGCTTAGGCTTGTGGATGGCGCGCACATGAAAGAGGGATTCCGCCAGGCCATGGCCTGGTTGCACACCTGGGCGGGCTTGATCTTCGGCTGGCTGCTGTTTGCCATTTTCCTCACGGGCACCCTGTCGTACTTCAAGGATGAGATCACCCACTGGATGCAACCCGAGGTGCAGGCCCATCCGCTGGACAATGCGCGCAGCCTGAGCGTCGCGCAACACTACCTGCAGCAAGTGGCACCTACAGCGGCGCGCTGGTTTATCGCCCTGCCGGACAGTCGCGACCCTGGCCTGTCGGTCATGTGGCAAGACAAGGTCGACCCTGGCCGGCGCGGCAATTTCATGCGCAAAACCCTTGATCCCGTCAGCGGCCAAGCCGTAGAGGCCCGAGAAAGCATGGGCGGGGATTTCTTCTACCGTTTCCACTTCCAGCTGCAAATGCCTCATCCCTGGGGCCGCTGGCTGTCCACCATCGCTGCGATGGTGATGTTCGTGGCGCTGATCACGGGCATCATCACCCACAAGAAAATCTTCAAGGACTTCTTCACCTTCCGCCCCCGCAAAGGCCAGCGCTCCTGGCTCGACGGGCATAACGCGGTGGGTGTGCTGGTGCTGCCGTTTCACCTGATGATCACCTACAGCAGCCTGGTGATCTTTATGAGCATGGTGATGCCGGCGCCGATCATGGCCTCCTATGGCAACGACACCCGTGCGTTCTTCAACGAAATATTCCCCGCGACCAACAATGCGCCGGCGTCGGGCCAGCCGGGCGAACTGGCGCCGTTGCTGCCGATGTACGAGCAAGCGCGGGCGCACTGGGACGGCGGCCACGTGGGGCGCATCGGGGTGAACAACCCCAGTGATGTCAACGCGTCGGTCAATGTGTTCCGCGCAGGTTCCGACAGCGTGGTGCATGAATTCGACAGCATCGTGTCCTTCAACGGACACACCGGCGAACTGTTGCGCGCCAGCGACGGGCCATCGTTGGTCGCGATTGTCGGCGGCAGTTTCTACGGCCTGCACATGGGCCATTTTGCCGGGCCGGTGCTGCGTTGGTTGTACTTTATCTGCGGCCTGGCGGGCACGGCGATGATCGGCACCGGGCTGGTGATCTGGCTCGGCAAGCGCCAACTCAAACATGCCAGGAGCGGTGTGATGCCCTTTGAGCTGCGACTGGTGGAAGTGCTCAATATCGCCAGCATGTCCGGGCTGCTGATCGCCATTGCGGCGTTCTTCTGGGCCAACCGTCTGCTGCCGGTGAGCTTCGCCGATCGCTCCGATTGGGAAGTGCAGGCGTTCTTCATCGCCTGGGGCCTGAGCCTGATGCACGCCATTGTGCGTCGCGGCCGCCAGGGGTGGATCGAGCAATTGAGCGTCGGTGCGCTGATGTTTGTCGCCGTGCCACTGCTCAACGCAATCACCACCGATCACCATTTGGGCGTGTCCCTGGCCAGTGGCGACTGGGCGATGGCCGGCTTCGACCTGACTTGCCTGGGCAGCGGCGTGTTCCTCGCCTGGGCCGCCTGGAAGATGCAGCACCGCACGGCAGCGCAACCCAAGGCTGAACGGGCGCGTGCGCTCAACCTCAAGCAAGAGGCCAACTGAATGCTCCTCGCGCTGCTGATGTGCTACGCCGGGTTTACCGCACTGTGCTTGGCCACCGACCGGCATCACGGCGAACTGCTGCACAGCAAGCCCTCGCCCCGTCGACGCCTGGGGTTGCGTGTGGCCGGATGGTCGCTGCTTGCCGTCGCGCTCTGGCCCGCCGTGAGTGTGGCTGGTTGGGGGGAGGGATTGGTGCAGTGGTGCGCCGTATTGATGCTCAGCGCCCTGTTGCTGGTGCTGTTGTTGCCGTATCGGCCAAGGCTGGCCTTGATTCTGGCGGGCGTCGGCCTGCTGGCCAGCCCCGTTGCGGCCTTCGCCACCCTCTGAGCCCTTGCCATGATGATCAGTACCCCACCCGAATCCCAGGACAGCCCGCACACTGATGCGACGGGTGGGCGTGCGCATTTTCTGCAGGTGTTTCTGTCCCAGCGTTCGCAGATGGAAGCCTTGGTGAGCCGCCGCGTCGGCTGCCGCGCCACGGCGGCTGACCTGGTGCAGGACCTGTTCCTGCGCTTCTGGCGCCGGCCGCTGGTGCAGGTCGAAGAGCTCAGCACCTACCTGCTGCGCTGCGCCGGCAATATCGCCATCGACCATCTGCGCAGCGAAGGCGCACGGGTGCGCAGCAGCGAAGGCTGGTTGCCCGAGCAGCAGGATAACCAGGGCTGCGAACCCCAGGCCGCACTGGAGGCGGGCAACGATCTGCGCCATGTCGAAGCGGCCTTGCGCAGCCTGCCCGAACGCACGCGGCAGATTTTCCTGCTCAACCGCATCCATGGCCGCAAATACGCGGAAATCGCCAAGGCCATGGGGTTGTCCCAAAGTGCCGTGGAAAAACATATGATGCGTGCCCTCGAAGCCTGCAAGGCCAGCCTTCGCGACCCATTGCCTCCACGCACGCCAGGGAAAGCACCGTGAACGTCACCCCCACGCCAGATCAGCAACACGCCGCGCTGGCCTGGCTGAGCCTGTTGCATGATCAGCCGAGCAGCGGCGACCAGGCGACGTTCAGCCACTGGCTGCGCGCCGACCCGGCACACGTCGAGGCCTACGCCCAGGCCCAGGTGCTGTGGGAGTTGAGCGAAGTGCCCGCACGCAAACTCGCCGACGAAGACGCCCTGGCGTTGCAGGGCTATCTCAACGCGATGAACACCTCCAAACGTTCGCGTGTAGTGCGCTGGTCCGGCGCCCTGGCCATGGCTGCTTGCCTGCTGTTGATGGTGTCCATGGGCGCCGGTTGGCAGCCGTCTCGTTGGGTCGACGACATTGGCGCTGATTACGTGACCGCGCCGGGGGAGGTGAAGACCATCATCCTGGTCGATCAATCCAAAGTCACCCTCGACGCCGACAGCGCGATTGCCGTGGATTTCAGCCAGGGCGAGCGGCATATCCAATTGCGGCGTGGTGCCGGTTTTTTCAGCGTGACCCACACCGGCGAATCCTTTGTGGTGGAGGCGGGCAGCGGTGAAGCGCGGGTGCTTGGCACGCAATTCGAAGTGCGCCTGCAACCGGCGGGGGCGCAAGTGACGGTGTTGTCGGGGCGCGTCGGTGTGACCCCGTCGAAACAGGGCCCGCAGCAGATTTTGACGGCCGGCCAGCAAGTGGCCTACGCCGATGGCATTGCCGAGCCGATGCATGGTGTGGACAGCGAATCCCGCCTGGCCTGGCGCGACGGCTGGCTCAATTACTACAAGACGCCGCTGGCCGATGTAGTGAAGGATCTGGGGCGTTACTACCCCGGCCGCATCCTGTTGCTCAACGAAGAGCTGGGCGCCAAACGCGTCAGCGGCAGCTTCCCGAGCAAAGACCCGCAGGCAGTACTGAATGCGTTGCAGGCGGTGCTGGGGTTTGAGCAGCACAGCCTGTTGGGGCGGGTGATCGTGGTGCGCTGATTATTTCAGCGCGGCCATGATCGCGTCGGGATTGAAATCCCGGATCAACGTCCCATTCACCTGCACAAACGGAATCCCACCGCCGCCCAACGCCTCATACGCCTTGCGCGCCTGGGCGTCCTTCTCGATGTCGAACGCCTGGTACGGAATGCCTTTCTGATCCAGAAAGCGGCGGATCTGCTTGCAGTAACCACACCACTCGGTGGCATAGAGCACCACCCGCGCCGAGGTGCGGACCTGTTCTGAAACCACCTGCGAAGGGTTGAAGAGACGCTCGATCTTGCCCCAGTTCTGGATCACTACAACCACCAGCAACACCAGCAGGACTTTTTTAAGGACCCCGCCGAGCATCAGTTACGGCGCTTGAGCTGGTCGGTCAGTTGGGTGGGCAGACCCTTGATGATCAAGGTGCCGGCGGCCTCGTCGTATTCGATCTTGTCGCCCAGCAGGTGCGCTTCAAAGCTGATGGACAAACCCTCGGCGCGCCCGGTGAAACGGCGGAACTGGTTGAGGGTGCGCTTATCGGCCGGGATTTCCGGCGACAGGCCGTAGTCCTTGTTGCGGATATGGTCGTAGAACGCTTTTGGCCGATCTTCATCGATCAGGCCCGACAATTCTTCCAGGCCCATGGGCTCGCCGAGCTTGGCCTGGCTGCTGGCGTAGTCCACCAGGGTCTTGGTTTTTTCGCGGGCGGACTCGTCCGGCAGGTCTTCGCTTTCGACGAAGTCACTGAAGGCCTTGAGCAGCGTGCGGGTTTCGCCCGGGCCGTCGACGCCTTCCTGGCAGCCAATAAAATCGCGGAAGTACTCCGAGACCTTTTTGCCGTTCTTGCCTTTGATAAACGAGATGTACTGCTTGGACTGCTTGTTGTTCTGCCACTCGGAGACGTTGATGCGCGCCGCCAGGTGCAGTTGGCCCAGGTCCAGGTGACGCGACGGGGTCACGTCCAGTTCGTCGGTCACCGCCACGCCTTCGCTGTGGTGCAGCAGGGCGATGGCGAGGTAATCGGTCATGCCTTGCTGGTAGTGGGCGAACAGCACGTGGCCGCCGGTGGAGAGGTTGGACTCTTCCATCAGCTTTTGCAGGTGCTCGACGGCGGTGCGGCTGAAGGTGGTGAAATCCTGGCCACCCTCGAAATATTCCTTCAACCAGCCGCTGAACGGGTGCGCGCCGGACTCGGCATGGAAGAAACCCCAGGCCTTGCCCTGTTTGGCGTTGTAGCTCTCGTTGAGGTCGGCAAGCATGTTCTCGATGGCAGCGGATTCGGACAGCTCCGAGTCGCGGGCGTGGAGAACTGCGGGCGTGCCGTCGGGTTTTTTGTCGATCAGGTGGACGATGCAATGACGGATCGGCATGGGCTTCTCGGCTGGTTGAAGGGGAGCGGTTGGCCTCCCCGAAAAGTCGCCCAGTGTACCGCACCCATTGGTCAAGACACGCCTCGAAGGCGGTTTTGACCGCCGTCTGACATTGCATATGCCTTTTTTTCACGGTTTAGAGCGATAAAGCTGACCAAATGGGTAGGTAGAGGCGGATATTTCCCCGTCTCTGTGCTAGTTTTGCCCCGTCTTACGCCAAGTCTCGGCGTTAAGCGTGCATTCAGCATCTGTCAGGTCGAACCAATCCCCGTTTCAAGCATCTATAACCCCGTTCTCCGAGGTTATAAGCCTGGGGTGCCAGGCCTAGACGGTCGGGCTCGACGGCTGACACTGCACTCTGCAATCCATATGAATTTGATAGGGAAGGAACACCACAATGGCTATTACTAAAGACCAACTGATCGCTGACCTGGCTGAATCTGTAGACGCACCGAAAACTACCGTGCGCGCTCTGCTGGACCAACTGAGCCAAGTTGTTGCTGATCAGCTGGAAAACGGCGGCGAAATCACTCTGCCAGGCGTTGGCAAACTGAAAGTGACTGAGCGTCCAGCCCGTACTGGCCGTAACCCTTCGACTGGCGCTGCCATCGAAATCGCTGCCAAGAAAGTTATCAAGCTGGTTGTGGCCAAAGGCCTGACCGACGCTGTTAACAAGTAAGACGCAGCAAAAAAAACCGCGCTCCGGAGTGATCCGGGCGCGGTTTTTTGTTGCCTGCGATTTAGTCGCGGACCCAGCGCTGGCGCCAGATCTGCTGCTCGTTCTTGGTCTGGAAGGTCCAGGCCACGAAGCGGCTTTGCTTCTGGCCCTGGGACATTTCCACTACCTGGCTTTCCAGCACGCCGGCTTTTTTCAGGGCTGTTTCAATCGCGGGCAAGTTCGACGCTTTTGACACCAAGGTGCTGAACCACAGCACTTTATGAGCAAAATTCGCGCTTTCGGCGATCAACTGCGTCACAAAACGCGCTTCACCACCTTCACACCACAACTCGGCCGACTGGCCACCGAAGTTCAGCACCGGCAATTTGCGCTTGGGATCCGCCTTGCCCAGGGCGCGCCACTTGCGTTCGCTGCCTTTGGTGGCTTCGTCCATGGACGCATGGAACGGCGGGTTGCACATGGTCAGGTCAAAACGCTCGCCCGGCTCCAGCAGGCCCAGCAGGATGTGCTTGGGATTTGCTTGCTGGCGCAACTGGATGACCTTGCTCAGGTCGTTGGACTGCACGATGGCCTTGGCCGCCGCGACGGCGATAGGGTCAACCTCGGAGCCGAGGAAGTTCCAGCGGTATTCCATGTAGCCAATCAGCGGGTAGACGCAGTTGGCGCCCATGCCGATGTCCAGCACCTTGACGATGGAACCACGGGGAATCTTGCCGTCGTTGACGCTGGCCAGCAGGTCGGCGAGGAAGTGCACGTAGTCGGCACGCCCCGGCACCGGCGGGCACAGGTAGTCCTGCGGGATATCCCAATGCTGGATGCCATAGAACGACTTGAGCAGCGCCCGGTTGAACACCCGCACCGCATCCGGGCTGGCGAAGTCGATGCTTTCCTTGCCGTAAGGGTTGAGGATCACGAATTTCGCCAGTTCCGGCGTGGTCTTGATCAGCGCCGGGAAGTCGTAACGGCCTGTGTGGCGGTTGCGCGGGTGCAGGGTGGCCTCCTTGCGCGGCGCGACGGGTTTGGCAGTGGCGGCGGTTTTAGGCTTCTTGCGTGGAGGCTTGGGCGTGCTGGGGGTGGTCATGATGATTCTGGTGTTGGCTCAAAGTGGCGGCCATTGTCACACATTCCCGAGGATAACTCGGTCAAATGTGGGAGGGGGCTTGCCCCCGATGGCGGTGTACCCGCCAATTTGTAGGTTGCTGACACACTGCTATCGGGGGCAAGCCCCTCCCACATGGGGTGTATTGCCAGCCTGGCACCGGGGAATTTCGGGCAAAAAAAAGAGACTCGAAGGTCTCTTTTTTCACACGGCTCAAGCCTTACAGGCTGGAAATCCGCGCATGTTGCTCCGCCAGCTTGCCCAAAGCCTGTTCCGCTTCAGCCAGTTTGGCGCGTTCTTTGTCGATCACTTCAGCCGGCGCCTTGTCGACGAACGCTGCGTTGGACAGCTTGCCGCCCACTCGCTGCACTTCGCCTTGCAGGCGCGCAATTTCCTTGTCGAGGCGGGCCAATTCGGCGCCCTTGTCGATCAGGCCGGCCATTGGCACCAGCACTTCCATCTCGCCGACCAGTGCGGTGGCGGACAGTGGTGCTTCGGCGCCGTCAGCCAATACGGTGATCGACTCCAGCTTCGCCAGCTTCTTGAGCAGCGCGTCGTTCTCGCTGAGGCGACGCTGATCTTCGGCACTGGCGTTCTTCACGAACACGGCCAATGGCTTGCCCGGCCCGATGTTCATCTCGGCGCGGATGTTGCGCGTGCCAAGCATCAGTGTCTTGAGCCATTCGATATCGCTTTCTGCGGCTTCATCGATGCGTGCTTCGTTGGCCACCGGCCAAGGCTGCAGCATGATGGTCTTGCCTTCGATACCGGCCAGCGGCGCGAGGCGCTGCCAGATTTCTTCGGTGATGAACGGCATGAACGGATGCGCCAGGCGTAGGGCCACTTCCAGCACACGCACCAGGGTGCGACGGGTGCCGCGCTGGCGTTCGACCGGCGCGTTTTCGTCCCACAGCACGGGCTTGGACAGTTCCAGGTACCAGTCGCAATACTGGTTCCAGATGAACTCGTACAAGGCCTGGGCCGCCAAGTCGAAACGGAACTGGTCGAGCTGGCGGGTTACTTCGGCTTCGGTGCGTTGCAGCTGCGAGATGATCCAGCGGTCAGCCAGGCTCAGCTCGTAGGCTTCGCCGTTCTGGCCGCAGTCTTCGCCTTTATCCAGCACGTAGCGCGCGGCGTTCCAGATCTTGTTGCAGAAGTTGCGATAGCCTTCGACGCGGCCCATGTCGAACTTGATGTCGCGGCCGGTGGACGCCAGCGAGCAGAAGGTGAAACGCAGGGCGTCGGTGCCGTAGCTGGCGATACCGTCGGCGAACTCGTCGCGGGTCTGCTTCTCGATCTTCTTCGCCAGTTTCGGCTGCATCAGGCCCGAGGTGCGCTTTTGCACCAGGGTTTCCAGGTCGATGCCGTCGATGATGTCCAGTGGGTCCAGGACGTTGCCCTTGGACTTGGACATCTTCTGGCCCTGGCCATCACGTACCAGGCCATGCACGTAGACGGTCTTGAACGGAACCTGCGGCGTGCCGTCCTCGTTCTTCACCAAATGCATGGTCAGCATGATCATCCGGGCAACCCAGAAGAAAATGATGTCGAAACCGGTGACCAAGACGTCGGTGGAGTGGAATTTCTTGAGGAATTCGGTCTGCTGCGGCCAGCCCAGGGTGGAGAACGTCCACAGGCCCGAGCTGAACCAGGTGTCCAGAACATCGTTGTCCTGTTGCAGCGCTACGTCCGGGCCGAGGTTGTGCTTGGCACGCACTTCGGCTTCGTCGCGGCCTACATAGACCTTGCCCGACTCGTCGTACCAGGCCGGAATGCGGTGGCCCCACCACAGTTGACGGCTGATGCACCAATCCTGGATGTCACGCATCCACGAGAAGTACATGTTTTCGTACTGTTTGGGCACGAACTGGATACGACCATCTTCCACGGCGGCGATGGCAGGTTCAGCCAGCGGCTTGGTGGACACGTACCACTGGTCGGTCAGCCACGGCTCGATCACGGTGCCGGAACGGTCGCCTTTCGGCACTTTCAGGCCGTGGTCGTCAACGCTCACCAGCAGGCCGGCCGCGTCGAACGCGGCCACGATCTGCTTGCGTGCTTCAAAACGGTCGAGGCCGGCGTATTCAGTCGGGATCTTGCCGTCGATGCTGTCGTTCAGCGTGCCATCCAGGTTGAACACCTGGCAGGCCGGCAGTACGGCGGCATTCTTGTCGAAGATGTTCAGCAGCGGCAGGTTGTGGCGCTTGCCGACTTCGTAGTCGTTGAAATCGTGGGCCGGGGTGATTTTCACGCAGCCGGTGCCGAATTCAGGGTCGCAGTAGTCGTCCGCGATGATCGGTATGCGACGGCCAACCAATGGCAGGTCAACGAACTTGCCGATCAGTGCCTGGTAGCGTTCGTCCTTCGGGTTAACCGCGACAGCGGCGTCGCCAAGCATGGTTTCCGGACGGGTGGTGGCGACGATCAGGTAGTCGTTGCCTTCAGCGGTCTTGGCGCCGTCGGCCAGCGGGTACTTGAGGTTCCACAGGAAGCCTTTTTCGTCGTGGTTTTCCACTTCGAGATCGGAAATCGCCGTGTGCAACTTGGTGTCCCAGTTGACAAGGCGCTTGCCGCGGTAGATCAGGCCGTCTTCATGCAGGCGCACAAAGGCTTCTTTCACGGACTCGGACAGGCCGTCATCCATGGTGAAGCGCTCGCGGCTCCAGTCGACGGACGAACCCAGGCGACGGATCTGACGGCTGATATTGCCACCGGACTGGTCTTTCCATTCCCAGATTTTTTCCAGGAATTTCTCACGACCCAGGTCGTGGCGGCTCTGGCCGGTGGCTTCGAGTTGACGCTCGACCAGCATCTGGGTGGCGATACCCGCGTGGTCGGTGCCTGGTTGCCACAGGGTATTGCGGCCCTGCATGCGGCGGAAACGGATCAACGCATCCATGATCGCATTGTTGAAGCCATGGCCCATGTGCAGGCTGCCAGTGACGTTCGGTGGCGGAATCATGATGGTGTAGGACTCGCCCGCACCTTGCGGAGCGAAATAGTTCTCGGACTCCCAGGTGTTGTACCAGGAAGTTTCAATAGCGTGCGGCTGGTAGGTCTTATCCATGCGCGGCGGGACCCTAGTTGGCATTTATTCAGGAAAGCCGGCAAGTATAACGGGGGATAGGGCGCAGGGCGAGGCGAAGACGGGCTTGAGGTGTATGGGGGCAAATGTGGGAGGGGGCTTGCCCCTCCCACATTGGATCTCTGTGTGGCTTAGGACTGGTATTGGCTGAGCAACCGCTCCATGCGCGCATCCATCCGGCGCTTGATCTCGGTTTCGATGTGCGGGGCAAAGTCGTCGATCACGTCTTGCATGATCAATTGCGCGGCGGCGCGCAGTTCGTTGTCCAGGTGCAGCAGCAGGGCGTCAGGCGTTTTCTCGGCGGCGGCCGCAACGGGTGCAGCGGCTACGACGGGCGGTTCGACCGGGGCCGGGGTGGGTTTGCCGCCCACCATGTCAAATAGCAACGGAATCTGTACCTCGCCGTCGACCGATTCGGTCAGCAGCGGCGGTTGCAAGCCATCATCACCCAGCAACTGACGGATCGACTCAAGGTCATCCAGCAGGTGGTCATCTTTTTTTACAGGGTTGGAAGTGTCCATCGTGTGCTCAAAGTCGTTGTAGCCGGTGATCTTGCAAAGGATAGCCCTGTTCGCGGTAGAAACGGAAACTCTCCCGCGCGGCCTGACGAATAGCCGGATCTTCCACCACCACTTCCGCCACACGGGCGAACGCCTTGGCGAAGGGCGGTACTTTAAGGTCCAGGTTGACCAGCAGGTCATGGTGATCGCCGCAGCTGTCGCCCAAACCCAGTACTACCAGGCCTTCGGGTTCGGATTCGGCAGGGCCATGGGGTACGAAGCTTTCACCCTTGAAGCGCCACAGGCGGGCGTCGAGTTCGTCGCGTTGGGCGCTATCGCTGCAATGCAGGTAGATGCGGTGGCCCATGCGCCAGGCTTTTTCGGTGAGTTTGCAGGCAAAGTCCAAGCGCGCGAGCGGGTCGGCGCTGGGCAATATATAGAAGTCGACTTGGGTCATTGCGGTTCCTGAGGCCGGGGCGGTGTGATGGCCGCCCCGGCATCTTCAGTTTCAGGCCTTGGCGCGATCCAGCAGGTATTGGGTCAGCAGTGGTACCGGGCGGCCAGTGGCGCCCTTGTCCTTGCCGCCGCTGGTCCACGCGGTGCCGGCGATGTCCAGGTGCGCCCAGTTGAAGTTCTTGGCAAAGCGCGACAGGAAGCAGGCCGCCGTGATCGTGCCGGCTTTCGGGCCGCCGATGTTGGCGATGTCGGCGAACGGGCTGTCCAGCTGTTCCTGGTACTCATCGAACAGCGGCAGTTGCCAGGCGCGGTCGTCGGCAGCCTTGCCGGCGCTGAGCAGTTGCTCGATCAATTCGTCGCTGTTGCCCAGCAGGCCCGATGTGTGGGAGCCCAGGGCAACAATGCACGCACCGGTCAGGGTGGCGATGTCGATCACGGCTTGCGGCTTGAAGCGCTCGGCGTAGGTCAGTGCGTCGCACAGCACCAGGCGGCCTTCGGCGTCGGTGTTGAGGATCTCGACGGTCTGGCCGCTCATGGTGGTGACGATGTCACCTGGGCGTGCAGCGCCGCCGCTCGGCATGTTCTCGGCGCAGGCCAGGATGCACACCAGGTTGATCGGCAGCTTGAGTTCCAACACGGCACGCAGGGTGCCGAACACGCTCGCGGCGCCGCCCATGTCGTACTTCATCTCATCCATGCCGGCGCCCGGCTTGAGGCTGATGCCGCCGGTGTCGAACGTGATGCCTTTGCCGACCAGGGCGTAAGGCTTCTCGGACTTCTTGCCGCCGTTGTACTGCATCACGATCAGGCGGGGTGGCTGGTCGCTGCCCTGGCCCACGGCATAGAACGAGCCCATGCCCAGTTCCTTGATCTTTTTCTCGTCCAGTACTTCGACTTTCAGGCCCTTGAACTCTTTGCCCAATGCCTTGGCCTGCTCGCCCAGGAAGGTTGGGTGGCAGATATTCGGCGGCAGGTTGCCCAGGTCACGGGTAAACGACATACCGTTGGCAATTGCGGTGGCGTGGGTCACGGCGCGCTGGACTTCAGCCTGCGCGGCCTTGATGGTCAGCAGGGTGATTTTCTTCAGGGCGCGGGGTTCGGCTTTCTGACTCTTGAACTGGTCGAAGATATAGCCGCCGTCCACCAGGGTTTCGGCCAGCAGGCGGGTCTTGCCGTAGCTGTCGCGGCCTTTGACCACGATTTCGTCGAGGGCCAGTGTGGCGTCGCCACCCCCCAGGCCCTTGAGGGTGCCGAGGATGCTGCTGATGATCTTGCGGAAAGGGCGGTCGCCCAATTCGGCATCCTTGCCCACGCCGACCAGCAATACGCGGTCGGCCTTGAGGTTAGGCAGGCTCTGCAGCAGCAGGCTCTGGCCGACTTTGCCGGCCAGGTCGCCGCGCTTGAGCACTGCGCTGATGGCGCCGCCGCTGAGTTCGTCGAGTTGCTTGGCGGCCACGCCGAGCTTGCGGCCTTCGCCAATGGCGACCACGAGGGTGGCGGTTTTCAACGTTTCGGGGCTAACGCTTTTTACAACCAATTCCATTTTCGGGTCCCTTATAAAGGTCTGAGAGCCTGGGTTCTGTCTCCAGGCTTTAAAGCGTGGCAGTTACGTAAACCGCCAGCGACAAAGGCCGCAGTTTGAACCTCGCCGACGGAGCCTGACAACCCTTGGCGCACGCTTTGTAGGTGTGCGTGAGGTTGCGCAGTGACAGGCGCGGTCAATCACAGGATAATGCGCCATCTTTTTAGCCGGCCCTGTGTAAGGGGCTGACTCGGTATGCTGCTTGTTTGGCCGCCTTAGCCTGACAACCCTGGAGTGTCTGGTTTGATTGTCTTCCGTTATCTGTCCCGCGAAGTCCTGTTGACCCTGAGTGCCGTGAGTGCGGTCCTGCTGGTCATCATCATGAGTGGTCGTTTCGTCAAATACCTGGCCCAGGCTGCTTCCGGCGCCCTGGATCCAGGTTCGTTGTTCCTGATCATGGGCTTTCGCCTGCCAGGGTTCCTGCAACTGATCCTGCCACTGGGCCTGTTCCTCGGGATCCTGCTGGCCTACGGCCGCCTGTACCTCGAAAGCGAAATGACCGTGCTCTCGGCCACCGGCATGAGCCAGCAGCGCCTGCTCGGCATGACTATGATCCCGGCCGCGGGCGTCGCGTTGATCGTCGCCTGGCTGAGCCTGAGCCTGGCCCCCCAGGGCGCCATGCAGTTCCAGCTGGTGCTGAACAAGCAGGACGCGATGACCGAGTTCGACACCCTCGAACCGGGCCGCTTCCAGGCACTCAATGACGGCACGCGGGTCACCTACACCGAAACCATGACCGAAGACCGCGCCAACCTGGGCGGGGTATTCATCTCCGAGAAACGCCTGGGTCAGGACAAGAAAGACCGGGGTATCTCGGTGCTGGTCGCCGAGTCAGGTCGCCAGGACATAAGGCCGGACGGCAGCCGCTACCTGATCCTGGAAAACGGCTATCGCTATGACGGCAGCCCTGGCCAGGCCGATTACCGGGCTATCAAGTACGACACCTACGGCGTGTTGCTCGCCCGTCCGGATGTCAGCGACGAGGTGACCGACCGCGACGCCATTCCTACGACGGAGCTGCTCGGTAGCCAGGAGCTGCGCTCCATCGCCGAGCTGCAATGGCGTATTTCCCTGCCTTTGCTGGTGTTTATCGTGACCCTGATGGCCGTGCCGCTGTCTCGCGTCAACCCGCGCCAGGGCCGCTTCCTCAAGCTGTTGCCGGCGATCCTGCTGTACATGGCTTACCTCACCATCCTGATTTCCGCCCGCGGCTCCCTGGAGAAAGGCAAGCTGTCGCCGACCCTGGGGTTGTGGTGGGTGCATGGGATCTTCCTGGTGATCGGCCTGGGCCTGCTGTACTGGGAGCCTATCCGTTTGAAAATGTTGAGCCGTCGTGGCCAGAAGGAGTTGGCTCGTGGCTAAGCTCGATCGCTATATAGGTAGCAGCGTCCTGATCGCCATCCTGGCGGTACTGGGCATCATCCTCGGGCTGGCCTCGTTGTTCGCCTTCATCGATGAAGTGGGCAACGTCAGCGACACCTACACCGTGTGGGATGTGCTGAGTTACGTGGCACTTACCGCGCCGCGTCGTCTCTACGACATGATGCCGATGGCCGCGCTGATCGGCTGCCTGATCGGCCTGGGCAGCCTGGCCAGCAACAGCGAACTGACCATCATGCGTGCCGCCGGGGTGTCCATCGGTCGTATCGTCTGGGCGGTGATGAAGCCCATGCTGCTGCTGATGCTGTGCAGCGTACTGATCGGTGAATACGTCGCACCGCCGGCTGAAACCACTGCCCAGGCCAATCGCGCTCTGGCCCAGGGTTCGGGCGATGCACAAAGCGCCAAGCATGGCCTGTGGCACCGCCAGGGTGATGAGTTCATCCACATCAACGCCGTGCAGCCGGGCGGCCTGTTGATCGGTGTGACGCGCTACACCTTCGATAAAGAACGCCACATGCTGTCGTCCAGCTTCGCCAAACGTGCACAGTACAGCGGCGAAAAATGGCAACTGACGGATATCACCACTACGCACTTTCGCAATGTCGGCCAAGGCACCAAGGCCAGCACCGAAGTGATCAATGTGCCAAGTGAAGAGTGGGACATTGCACTTAAACCGCAATTGCTCAATACCGTGGTGATGATCCCCGAAAGCCTGCCGATCTCCGGATTGTGGAGTTACATCCACTACCTGAAGGAGCAAGGGCTGAACAACGGCCGCTACTGGCTGGCGTTTTGGGTCAAGGTGTTGCAGCCGGTGGTGACTGCCGCGCTGGTGTTGATGGCGATCTCGTTCATCTTCGGTCCATTGCGCTCCGTGACCCTGGGTCAGCGTGTATTTACCGGTGTGCTGGTGGGCTTTACCTTCCGGATTGCCCAGGATCTGCTCGGTCCGTCGAGCCTTGTGTTCGGTTTCTCGCCGCTGTTTGCGGTGCTGGTGCCGACCGCCATCTGCGCCCTGGCCGGGTTCTGGCTGCTGCGCCGAGCCGGTTGATACCGCGCTTATGCACAAAAAATGCCCCGCTCGAATGAGTGGGGCATTTTTGTTCTGGTCAGCAAAGATGACGTCTGGCTGAAGCTTCAGGTACAATTCCCGGCTATTTTTCAGCGGGCAATCTGCCTGCAGCCTTTTTGAGTGTTGATCCGTGAGTGATTTGAGTCATATCCGCAATTTCTCCATCATCGCCCACATTGACCATGGTAAGTCGACGCTGGCCGATCGATTCATCCAGATGTGCGGCGGCCTTGCCGAGCGTGAAATGGAAGCCCAGGTACTGGACTCCATGGACCTCGAACGCGAGCGCGGGATCACCATCAAGGCCCACAGCGTTACCCTGTACTACACCGCCAAAGACGGTATCAAGTACCAACTGAACTTCATCGATACCCCGGGCCACGTTGACTTTACCTACGAAGTCAGCCGCTCCCTGGCGGCCTGCGAAGGTGCGCTGCTGGTGGTGGACGCGGGCCAGGGCGTTGAAGCCCAGTCCGTGGCCAACTGCTACACCGCCATCGAGCAAGGCCTGGAAGTCATGCCGGTGCTGAACAAGATCGACCTGCCGCAGGCCGATCCGGACCGGGTAAAAGAAGAAATCGAAAAAATCATCGGCATTGACGCCACCGACGCCGTCGAGTGCAGCGCCAAGACCGGCCTGGGCGTCGACGAAGTGCTCGAACGCCTGGTCAAGACCATCCCCGCCCCCACCGGCAACTACGAAGATCCGCTGCAAGCGTTGATCATCGACTCCTGGTTCGACAACTACCTGGGGGTTGTCTCCCTGGTACGTGTGCGCCACGGCCGTGTGAAGAAGGGCGACAAGATCCTGGTCAAGTCCACCGGCAAGATCCACCTGGTGGACAGCGTCGGTGTATTCAACCCGAAACACACCGCCACCACTGATCTGAAAGCCGGTGAAGTAGGCTTCATCATCGCCGGTATCAAGGACATTCACGGTGCACCGGTCGGTGACACCCTGACCTTGAGCTCTACCCCTGACGTTGACGTGCTGCCGGGCTTCAAACGCATCCAGCCGCAGGTTTACGCCGGTCTGTTCCCAGTCAGTTCCGATGACTTCGAAGACTTCCGCGAAGCCCTGCAGAAGCTGACCCTCAACGACTCGTCGTTGCAGTACACCCCGGAAAGCTCCGACGCCCTGGGCTTCGGCTTCCGTTGCGGCTTCCTCGGCATGCTGCACATGGAAATCATCCAGGAGCGCCTTGAGCGCGAATACGACCTGGACCTGATCACCACCGCGCCAACGGTTATTTTTGAGCTGTTGTTGAAAACCGGTGAAACGATTTACGTCGACAACCCGTCCAAGCTCCCAGACCTGTCTTCCATCGAAGACATGCGCGAGCCGATCGTGCGCGCCAATATCCTGGTGCCGCAGGAACACCTGGGCAACGTCATTACCCTGTGTATCGAAAAGCGTGGCGTGCAGCACGACATGTTGTTCCTCGGTACCCAGGTGCAAGTGACCTACGATTTGCCGATGAACGAAGTGGTCCTGGACTTCTTCGACCGTCTCAAATCCACCAGTCGCGGCTATGCTTCCCTGGATTACCATTTCGACCGGTACCAATCGGCGAATCTGGTGAAACTGGATGTGTTGATCAACGGCGACAAGGTCGATGCCCTGGCACTCATCGTGCACAAGGACAACGCGCACTACAAAGGTCGCCAACTGACCGAGAAGATGAAAGAACTGATTCCGCGCCAGATGTTCGACGTCGCGATCCAGGCCGCCATTGGCGGGCAGATCATTGCACGGACCTCTGTCAAGGCTCTCAGAAAGAACGTACTGGCCAAATGCTACGGCGGCGACGTAAGCCGTAAGCGCAAGCTGCTTGAGAAGCAAAAGGCCGGTAAAAAACGCATGAAGCAAGTGGGCAACGTGGAAATTCCACAAGAAGCCTTCCTTGCGGTGCTCAGGTTGGATAGTTAGGTCCTATGTCGCTAAATTTCCCGCTGTTGCTGGTCATCGCCGTTGCCGTTTGCGGTCTCCTGGCGTTGCTCGATCTGGTGTTCTTCGCCCCGCGTCGGCGGGCGGCTATCGCGTCCTATCAGGGCAGCGTCAGCCAGCCCGATGGCGTGGTGATCGAGAAACTGAACAAAGAGCCTTTGCTGGTTGAATACGGCAAGTCGTTCTTCCCGGTGTTGTTCATCGTGCTGGTGCTGCGTTCGTTCCTGGTGGAGCCGTTTCAGATCCCTTCGGGGTCGATGAAACCTACCCTGGACGTGGGCGACTTCATCCTGGTGAACAAGTTTTCCTACGGGATTCGCCTGCCGGTGATCGACAAGAAGGTCATTGAAGTCGGTGATCCGCAGCGCGGCGATGTGATGGTGTTCCGCTATCCGAGCGACCCGAACGTCAACTACATCAAGCGTGTGGTGGGCCTGCCGGGCGACGTGATTCGCTATACCAGCGACAAGCGTCTGTTGATCAATGGCGAGTCGGTGTCCGAGAAACTGCTCGGTTCCGAACCGAACAGCCTGGGCAGCGCCGAGCTGTACCAGGAAAAACTCGGTGCGGTAGAGCACGAAATCCGCAAGGAAATGAGCCGCTACCGCGCCATGCCTGACGGCGAGTGGAAAGTGCCGGCCGGGCACTATTTCATGATGGGCGACAACCGTGACAACTCCAATGACAGTCGCTACTGGGATGACCCGAGCATTCCCAAGGAGCTGCTGGGCATGGTTCCCGACCAGAATATCGTCGGCAAGGCCTTCGCGGTCTGGATGAGCTGGCCGGAACCCAAGCTCAGCCACCTGCCGAATTTCTCGCGGGTCGGGCTGATCAAGTAATACAAGCGGCGCTGTGAACACAGCGCCGACTGCTTTTCTGGGGCTTGGACAATTCCGGCTCCAGGCTGTAACCATCAGGATGTGAATTTGAACACTGCGTCAATCGTCGATGGCCGCCGGTGCAACCCACTAGATATGCAGCAACTAGGTATGGATAAACCGTGACCGTTTCGCTAAGTCGTTTAGAGCGCCAGCTCGGCTACACCTTCAAGGATCAGGAATTGATGATCCTTGCCCTCACACACCGCAGCTTTGCAGGGCGTAATAACGAGCGCCTGGAATTCCTCGGTGATGCCATTCTCAATTTCGCCGCCGGTGAGGCGCTGTTCGAACGCTTCCCCCAAGCGCGCGAAGGCCAACTGTCGCGCTTGCGTGCGCGCCTGGTAAAAGGTGAGACCCTTGCCGTACTGGCCCGTGGTTTCGGCCTGGGTGAGTACCTGCGCCTGGGGTCCGGCGAATTGAAAAGCGGCGGCTTCCGTCGCGAGTCGATCCTGGCCGATGCCCTCGAAGCGTTGATCGGTGCGATCTACCTCGATGCAGGGATGGAAACGGCCAAGGAGCGCGTGGTCGCCTGGCTGGCTTCGGAGATTGAAAGCCTCACGCTGGTCGACACCAACAAAGATCCCAAGACCCGCCTGCAGGAATACCTGCAGTCCCGTGGTTGCGAACTGCCACGCTACGAAGTGGTGGATATCCAGGGTGAGCCCCATTGCCGCGTATTCTTCGTGGAATGTGAAATCACCTTACTGAATGAAAAAAGCCGAGGTCAGGGTGTGAGCCGTCGTATTGCCGAACAGGTAGCGGCCGCTGCAGCACTGATTGCCCTGGGCGTGGAGAATGGCCATGACTGATTCAACCGCAACACGCTGTGGCTATGTTGCCATCGTTGGCCGCCCGAACGTGGGCAAGTCCACGCTGCTCAACCACATCCTCGGCCAGAAGCTCGCGATCACCTCGCGCAAGCCACAGACCACTCGCCACAACATGCTGGGCATCAAGACCGAAGGCACCGTGCAAGCGGTCTACGTCGACACCCCTGGTATGCACAAAGGCGGCGAGAAAGCCCTGAACCGCTACATGAACAAGACCGCTTCGGCGGCGTTGAAAGACGTCGACGTGGTGATCTTCGTGGTCGACCGCACCAAGTGGACTGACGAAGACCAGATGGTCCTTGAGCGCGTGCAGTACGTCACCGGGCCATTGATCGTCGCGTTGAACAAGACCGACCGCATCGAAGACAAAGCCGAGTTGATGCCACACCTGACCTGGTTGCAGGAACAATTGCCGAACGCCCAGATCATGCCGATCTCGGCCCAGCACGGTCACAACCTCGAAGCCTTGGAGCGCGTGATCGCCGGCTACCTGCCGGAGAACGAGCACTTCTTTCCGGAAGACCAGATCACCGACCGCAGCAGCCGCTTCCTCGCCGCCGAACTGGTGCGCGAGAAAATCATGCGCCAGATGGGCGCCGAACTGCCGTACCAGATCACCGTCGAAATCGAAGAGTTCAAGCAGCAGGGCAAGACCTTGCATATCCATGCGCTGATCCTCGTCGAACGTGACGGCCAGAAGAAAATCATCATTGGTGACAAGGGCGAGCGCATCAAGCGCATCGGCACCGAAGCGCGCAAAGACATGGAATTGCTGTTCGATTCCAAGATCATGCTCAACCTGTGGGTGAAGGTGAAAGGCGGCTGGTCCGATGACGAGCGTGCACTGCGCTCCCTGGGCTACGGCGACCTGTAAGGACTTGAAAGCACCACAGGGCTGAAAAATGTGGGAGGGGGCTTGCCCCCGATAGCGGTGGGTCAGTTAATAGATAAGTGACTGAACCACCGCCATCGGGGGCAAGCCCCCTCCCACATTAGGTTTGTATTGTTTTCAAGATAGAGAACCCATGTCCCAATCCCAACCCCCCAGCCAACTCGCCTATGTCCTGCACAGCCGCGCCTATCGCGAGACCAGCGCGCTGGTAGATTTCCTCACGCCCCAAGGCCGCCTGCGTGCAGTCTTGCGCAGTGCGAGGGGCAAGGCGGGTACGTTGGCGCGGCCGTTCGTTGCGTTGGATGTGGAGTTTCGCGGCAAGGGTGAGCTGAAAAACGTCGGTCGGCTGGAAAGCGTCGGCACGTCGGCCTGGCTCAACGGCGATGCGTTGTTCAGCGGCCTCTACCTCAACGAACTGCTGATTCGTCTGCTGCCCGCCGAAGACCCGCACCCAGCGGTCTTCGATCACTACGCCGCCACGCTGTTGGCCCTGGCCGAAGGCCGTCCTCTGGAACCCCTGTTGCGTGCGTTCGAATGGCGCCTGCTGGATGACCTCGGCTACGGTTTCGACCTTCACAACGACCTGCACGGCGCGCCCATCGCCGCCGATGGCATGTACCGCCTGCAAGTCGACGCTGGCCTTGAGCGTGTCTACCTGCTGCAACCGGGCCTGTTCCAGGGCACTGAGCTGTTGGCCATGAGCGAAGCGGATTGGACGGCGCCGGGCGCCTTGTCCGCCGCCAAGCGCCTGATGCGCCAAGCCCTGGCCGTGCACCTGGGCGGACGGCCGCTGGTCAGCCGCGAGTTGTTTCGAAAGCCCTGACATCCCCGTGTATGCTGTGCACCGTTTCTTTCCCTATTCAGGAGCGCTTCCGTGACCACCAGCAATCGCATTCTTCTTGGCGTCAACATCGACCACGTCGCCACCCTGCGCCAGGCCCGGGGCACCCGTTACCCTGATCCGGTCAAGGCCGCGCTGGATGCCGAAGAAGCAGGCGCCGACGGCATCACCGTGCACCTGCGCGAAGATCGCCGCCACATCCAGGAACGCGATGTGCTGCTGCTCAAGGACGTGCTGCAAACCCGCATGAACTTCGAAATGGGCGTCACCGAAGAAATGATGCTGTTTGCCGAGCGCATCCGTCCGGCGCACATCTGCCTGGTCCCGGAAACCCGCCAGGAGCTGACCACCGAAGGCGGCCTCGACGTGGCCGGCCAGGAAGCGCGGATCAAGGCCGCTGTGGAGCGCCTGTCGAAGATCGGCAGTGAAGTGTCGCTGTTCATCGACGCCGACGAGCGCCAGATCGAAGCGTCGCGTCGCGTCGGCGCGCCGGCCATCGAACTGCACACCGGCCGTTACGCCGATGCCACCACGCCGACTGAAGTGGCGGATGAACTGCAGCGCATCATCGACGGTGTGAACTGCGGCCTCAATGAAGGCCTGATCGTCAACGCCGGTCATGGCCTGCATTACCACAACGTGGAAGCTGTTGCCGCGATCAAGGGCATCAACGAGCTGAACATCGGTCATGCGCTGGTGGCTCACGCGCTGTTCGTCGGTTTCAAAGGCGCAGTGGCCGAGATGAAGGCCCTGATCCTGGCCGCTTCCAGGACCTGAGCGAGCACACTATAAGATTCAATGGAGATCAACATGTGGGAGGGGGCTTGCCCCCGATAGCAGTGTGTCAGTCAGCCTACTCTTATCTGATGCACCGTAATCGGGGGCAAGCTGAACTGGTCAAGTAATCTTGGACACTGATTACGGTTCACGCCGCCAACCTTTCCTTCATGACCGGCGACCGGTAGTCGTTATAGCTGTGAGGCCTGCTGATGTTGTAGCGAGAGACATAGCGCTGT